>CAYZQA010000043.1:0-20164 GCA_964480745.1 uncultured Sangeribacter sp.
CCGAGTATCGTTATGATGCCGCCAAGGAGGATCCCTACAAGATGAAGCGCAAGATTGTCCGTGGCGGGTCATGGAAAGATGCGGCTCAGAACATCCGTTCGGACCTCCGCACATGGGAATATCAGAACGAGCAGCGATCCTACATCGGATTCCGCTGCGTCCGCTCCCAGATTGGCTTCGCCCGAGGCACAAAGAAAAAGAAATAAACCATCACTGACAACAACCTGACACAAATGGTCAAGATACGCAAATATGCTAACGGCATCGAACGCTTCCTGCACGGAGCGAAGGGCCAGCGATTCTTTAACTTCGCCTATTCAATCGGAGCGGCGATTGTGATCTGGGGAGCCCTCTTCAAGATCCTTCACCTTCCCGGCGGCTCGACACTCCTCTGTATAGGTATGGGCACGGAGATTGCCATGTTTATCCTTACGGCATTCGACCGTCCGCCGAAAGAATATGCCTGGGAGGATGTCTTCCCTGTGCTCGACACAAAAGATCCCGAAGACCGTCCTGACTTCCACGGCGGAGGGGGAATCGTCATCAACGGGGGCGCTGTTGCCGGAGACGGCGACTACTCCGCCTCTTCGGGCGGCAGCGTCAACCTGATCGGCAATGCCGGAGCGGCATCTTCCGGGGCCGGGGTCCCGGGCGTCTCCCAGCAGGCTCTCGACGATGCGGAGGCTATGGCCCAGGCTACGCATGATTATCTCGACCGTATGCAAGGGATTGCCGAACAGATGGGACGCCTCAACGAAACGACGGAGGCCCTCAATGAAGTGAGCCGCACGCTCCTTTCCTCCTACGAGGCAATAACGCGTAATTCAGAAAACATATCGTCCAACTCAACGGGATATGTCGACCAGATGGAAAACCTCAACCGCAACATCGCGGGACTGAACACCATCTACGAAATCCAGCTGAAAAGCATCGCTTCCCAGCTTGACTCGATCGACCGCGTGAACCGCGGCCTCAAGGATATACGCGACATGTATGAGAAATCGGCGCGCGAATCTTCCCGCTATTGCGAGGAGACCGAGAAAATGGCCCGCTATATGAAGCAACTCAATTCGGTCTACGAGAAGATGATCACGGCCATGACGATCAATATGGCCAACCCGATGATGGGAGGCGCCGCAGCCGCCGGAATCAACCCCTTCGACAATCAGGCAGAGCGCAACGGCGATGCCTGACATCTGTTGAAGCAAGCCAATAAACCAGACACACCGGCCTCCGCCTGACTGGCGGCGACCAGAATTTCCGAATTAAACCAACAATCAATGGCAGGTGGCAATAATGTGGCGAAGATGTCGCCACGGCAAAGGATGATCAACCTGATGTATATCGTCCTGACGGCAATGCTCGCTCTCAATGTTTCGAGCGACGTGCTCAACGGATTCAGTCAGGTCCAGGAGAGCATCCAGCGCACCAACCTCAACATGTCGGCCCGCAATCAGGTCCAGTTCGAGTATCTGGAAGGTCTTTACCGGCAGAATCCCGGGAAGGCCGGTCCGTGGTACGAGAAGGGTGTCGACCTGCGCAAGCATTCAACCGAGCTTTACGCCCAGATTGAAGAATTGAAAAAGGCAATCGCCCAGAAGGCCGACGGCAAGGATGGCGATTACAATAACTTGATAAACAACGATGACCTGGAGGCCGCTTCGGTCACTATGCTCAATCCTTCGACCCGTCTCGGCGAGAAACTGCGCGGAAGCATCGACGGCTTCAGGGAATATGTCATCCAACTTATCCCAGATTCCTCCAAACGCTCAGCCGTGCTGGAGATGTTGAACACGACCGTAAAAAACGCCCCCGGCACGGTCGGACCGACGTCATGGGAACAGAAGATGTTTGAGAATATGCCGGCCGTGGCGGCCGTGACGATGCTGACCAAGCTTCAGAATGATGTCCGCCAGGCTGAGGGGGAAGCCCTTTCCCACCTCATCACAAGCGTCGACATAGGCGATGTCCGCGTCAACGAACTCAATGCTTATGTAATCCCCAACTCTAACATGATCATTCGCGGAGGAAAGTATTCCGCCAATATCGTCCTTGCGGCCATCGACACGACCCAGCGACCGACAATCTATGTCAACGGCGCGAAACTTGCCAACCCGAACGGGTTGTATGAGTTTGTGCCGGGCCAGATCGGGACGCATGAATATTCGGGCTATATCGAGGTTACACGAGGGGATGGGACAACCGACAAGCGCCCGTTCAAATCGGCATATACTGTAATAGAGCCGATGGCCACTATTTCCCCGACGATGATGAATGTCCTTTACGCCGGAATCCAGAACCCGATCAGCATCTCCGTGCCCGGAGTCCCGATGAACGCTGTCCAGGCCTCGATGACCAACGGAACCCTGACTCGCAACGGCGACCATTGGGTCGCCCTCCCCGGGAAAGTAGGCACTGAGGCTGTCATCTCCGTCACCGCCCAGTTGGAAGGCCGGACTCAGTCAGTCGGCTCCATGACTTTCCGAGTCAGGAAACTTCCCGACCCGACACCCTATCTCCCGATCAAGGACGCGACCGGGAATACAACCCATTACAAAGGCTCCCCCAAACGCATCTCCAAGGCTCAGCTTATGGCCGCAGAGGGTCTCGGGGCTGCTATTGACGATGACCTCCTCAACGTGACATATTCCGTGGTCTCCTTCTCGACGGTCTTCTTCGACCAAATGGGGAACGCGATTCCGGAGGTCAGCGAAGGGTCGCGCTTTTCAGGCCGCCAGAAGGAACAGTTCAAGCGCCTAAAGGCCGGCAAGAGCTTCTTCATCTCCAACGTGAAGGCGAAAGGCCCGGACGGCATCACACGCGACATCTCCCCTATGGAGGTCGCCCTCAATTAAAATTACACAGACGTTTATAAGACCAGACTATGATAACCCGCAAAATCATCTTTCTCGCCATCGCGGCCCTGATCGCCGCCGGAGCAACCGCCCAGGTTGAAAACGGAGGCGGCGTCCGCAAGCGCACTGAAAGAGATAAGAAAAACAACGACTCCTCCCAGCCCGGCGTGACCGAACGTATGCAGGGGTTCTTCGAACAGAAAGCCCCCCATGACGCTGATCTGGCTTATATGCGCGAGATCTACCGCCAGATCGACCTCACCAAGGATGAGAACACGCCGCTCTATTTCCCTGAGGATGTGGTCGACGGCCAACAGAACCTTTTCCGCACAATCCTCGGCCTCGTTGTCGAAGGAAAAATTCCAGCTTACGAGTATCTGGACGGACGCGAGGTATTCACCGACCAATACAAAGTCAATGTCCCCGACATGCTCGACCGCTTCGGGATCTATTACCAGACAGGCGGCGCTGGCGGCCGCAGTCCGCAATATCAGATTGAGGAGGCAGACGTCCCGACAACCCAGGTCTTGAATTACTACGTGATAGAGAAATGGGAATTCGACCGCCGTTCGAACCGCATGAAGATGCGTGTCGAGGCGATATGTCCTGTCATGAACCGCATGGGCGACTTCGGAGGGGAAGCCCGCTATCCTATGTTCTGGGTTAAATATGACGCGCTCCGCCCTTGGCTTGCCCAGCAATATGTCTTCCTGTCGGACGACAACAACCTCCCGCAGTATTCCCTCGATGATTATTTTAACCTCGGGATGTACAAGGGAGACATCTATAAGACCCGCAACCTGCGCAACCTGTCGATGATGCAGATGTATCCGGATCCGGACGACCTTGCCCGCGCTCAGGATAGCATCGACAACCGGCTCCGTAATTACGGGAAGGACATGTGGGTTCCGACCCGCGAGGAATATCTGGCCAAGAAGGAAAGGGAGGAAGCCATCGCGGCTGCCTTAGCCGCTGGCGACACTATCCCCGAGCGCACGGTCGTCACCGAGGAAAGCCTCGCAAGCAGCAAAAAGCCCTCAAGCACGGCAAAGCGCACCTCAACCAAGAAACGCACCACAAAGAAGACCTCCTCAAAGGTCAAATCCGCCCCGAAGGCCTCTTCATCCTCCAGCTCTTCCAACGCCCAGAAATCTGTGCGCCGCCGCAAGAAGTAAGAGACTCTCCCCAATTTGCGGGGATGCGATATTTTTGTTAATTTTGTCGTTTGACGGGGTTTATACCCTTGTCAGACGACAATTATTTTCCCCTTGCCCCATGAGCCAAGATCTTTTCGAACAAGCCCAACCCATAGAAAACAAAGATAATCTCCCCGAAGAGCATAATGAACATGGCTCGGCCGCGGGAACATATACCGACGATGCGATCCAGACCCTCAAATGGAATGTCCATATCCGGAGGCGTCCAGGCATGTATATCGGCAAACTTGGCGACGGCTCCCATTCCGACGATGGCATTTATGTGCTCATGAAAGAGGTCATCGACAACTGTGTCGATGAGTTCAACATGAAGGCCGGCAAGCGGATCGACATCTCCCTGACGGAGGAAGGGACCGTGACGGTCCGGGATTATGGTCGCGGCATTCCGCTGGGAAAAGTAGAGGAAGTGGCCTCCAATATCATGACTGGAGGCAAGTTTGACGACAAAAATTTCCAGAAGTCAGTCGGTCTGAACGGCGTCGGCCTGAAGGCGGTCAACGCCCTCTCGAGACGCTGCGTCGTGACGAGTTTCCGCGACGGAAAGGCAGTGCGCGTAGAGTTCGACCGGGGAGACCTTGTCGAGAAGACCGACCCTTACGACACGTCCGAACCGAACGGCACATGCGTGGAGTTCACTCCCGACGACGAACTCTTCACAAACTTCAAATTCAATCCGGAGACTGTCGAGATCATGGTCAATAATTACACATATCTCAACGTCGGCCTCCAGATTTTCCTCAACGGGAAGAAATATTCTTCCCGCAACGGTCTGCTCGACCTCATCAAGGAAAACATGACTTCCGAGCCTCTCTATCCGATCATTCATCTGAGAGGGGAAGATATCGAGGTCGTCCTGACCCATACGGACCAGAACGGAGAGGAATACTATTCTTTCGTCAACGGGCAGCATACAACCCAGGGAGGAACCCATCTGACGGCATTCCGAGAACATGTGAGCCGAACGATCAAGGAATTCTCGGGCAAAGGCTATGAATATGCCGACATCCGCAACGGTATGGTGGCAGCCGTCTCGGTCAGGGTCCAGGAGCCGGTGTTCGAAAGCCAGACAAAGACAAAATTGGGAAGCAAATTTGTTGCCCCGGGCAGCGAGCTGACGCTCAACAAGTTTGTCGGCGATTTCATAAAGAAGGAACTTGACGATTACCTCCATAAGCACACGGATGTCGCGGAGGCGATGATGAAGAAAATTGCCGCTTCCGAGAAAGAGCGCAAGGCAATGGCCGGCGTGACAAAACTGGCCCGCGAAAAAGCCAAGAAAGTCAGCCTCCACAACAAGAAGCTACGCGACTGCCGCATCCATTATAACGACACGCTTGCAAAAAACGCCAAGGATGACCTCCGCGAGGACTCGGCCATCTTCATCACGGAGGGTGACTCCGCTTCGGGGACGATCACCAAAGTCCGAAACGCCGAGACACAGGCTGTTTTCTCCCTGCGCGGAAAACCCCTCAACGCTTACGGAATGACCCGCGAAGTTGTCTACAAGAATGATGAATTCAATCTTCTCCAGGCTGCCCTCAATATAGAGGAGGGAATAGACGGCCTCAGATATAACAAGGTCATAATCGCCACTGATGCAGATGTCGATGGAATGCATATCCGTCTCCTCGTCATCACATTCTTCCTCACTTTCTTCCCCGATCTTGTCAAGAAGGGTCATGTCTACATTCTCCAGACGCCACTTTTCCGCGTGCGCGACAAGAACAGCGTGCGCCGCTCGAAAGGGAAACGGGGAAAGGCTTCTAAAGAAGAAGAGGCGCAGGATACATACTATTGCTATACGGATGAAGAGCGCGAGGAGGCGATTGCAAAATTTGGCAAAAATGCGGAAATCACGCGATTCAAAGGTCTTGGGGAAATCAACGATGTTGAGTTTGCCGAATTCATCGGCCCCCACATGCGCCTTGACCGCGTCCAGCTCCGTCGGGAGGACGCCCCGGACAAGCTGCTTGAGTTCTATATGGGGGTCAACACCATGGAACGCCAGAAATTCATCATTGAAAACCTCGTGACGGAAGATGACTCAGAAATCTGAAACACGGATCGCCCTTTATCCCGGCTCGTTTGATCCCTTCACGCTGGGACATCTTTCAATTGCCGAGCGGGCCCTGAAATTGTTTGACAGGCTCGTCATCGCCATAGGCTATAACATCGCGAAGAAGCCTCACGGTCCGGGCGAGGAACGTCTTGAGGCTATCCGAAGCTGCTTCCCCTCCGAGCCGAGGGTTGAGGTAGCCCGATATGACGGTCTGACTGTCGATTTCGCCCGCAAGATCGGAGCCTGCGCCATAGTCCGCGGAATCCGGGGCGCTGCGGATTTTGAATATGAGAAGACGCTCGCTGATGTCAATCGGGATCTGGATCCGGAAATTGAGACCGTTTTTCTGCCCGCTCTCCCTCAGCTTGCCCACATTTCATCTTCAGCGGTCAGAGAGTTGCAAGCCTACGGACATGACGCATCCCGCTATCTCCCCTTCGACCGCCCTCTCTCCTATTGAAGTCTAAGACCCCGTCAAATAATCTTATGAGAAAAACTATTCTGATTCTGTTTGCTCTCGTAGGGAGCATTATGATATGGACAGCGGTTCGCGCTCAAGTGCCGGCTTCTCAGAAGCTACGCGCTGCGGAAATGGCAATCGCCCAGCTTTATGTCGATTCCGTCAACGAGGAAAAACTCGTTGAGGATGCAATCAAGGGAATGCTGGAAGGACTCGACCCGCATTCTTCCTATTCCAACGCCGAGGAAACCCGCGAACTTAACGAGCCCCTTGCCGGCAATTTCTCCGGCATAGGAATTACGTTCAACATGGCCTCCGATACGCTCTATGTCATCCAGACCGTCCCCGGCGGTCCTTCCGAACGGGTAGGCCTTCTGGCTGGCGACCGCATCCTGCGGGTCAATGACACGGTCATAGCCGGAGTGAAGATGAAGAACAACGACGTCATGAAACGTCTCCGTGGACCCAAAGGCACGACTGTCGATGTCCGCGTGATGAGGAAAGCCGGTCTGAAGACAGACACCATCGATTTCCGCATCACACGAGATGACATTCCCATCTATTCTGTCGACGCGGCATACATGGTCAATGATTCGACGGGTTACATCCGCATAAATAAATTTTCGGCCGAGACTCGTTCGGAAGTGGAAGAGGCCCTCTCCGGTCTACAGAAGAAGGGGATGAAAAACCTTATTCTCGACCTGACGGATAACGGAGGTGGCTATCTTAATGCTGCCGTGGAAATTCTCGGGGAACTCCTTGAGCCCGGCATGATGACCGTATATACGGAAGGGCGCAATTCCCCCCGACAGGAAATGCCGGCGCGTCCATGGGGGATAAAGCCGATGTTCCCGGACGGTCGTCTTGTGGTGATGGTGAATCAGTATTCGGCCTCCGCTGCGGAAATCACAGCCGGAGCAATCCAGGACTGGGACCGGGGCGTCATTGTCGGCCGCCGATCCTTTGGCAAGGGACTCGTGCAGCGTCCGCTCCCCTTCCCTGACGGCTCAATGATCCGCCTCACTGTGGCGCATTACTACACCCCTACCGGCCGCGACATTCAGAAACCCTACACGAAAGGCGACCAGAAGAGTTATGCCCATGACATAATCGACCGCCTCAAAAGCGGCGAGCTGATGCATGCAGATTCAATAAAGTATGTCGATTCGCTGAAGGTCAATACGCTCAGGCTTAACCGCCCGATCTACGGCGGAGGAGGAATCTCTCCGGACTATTTCGTCGCTGTCGACACTGCGGACTATACGCGCTATTACCGGGATGTGATGGCCAAAGGGGCAATCAATAAATTTGTTATCAAATATGTCGACGAAAACCGCAAGGCGCTGAAGAAACTCTATCCGAAGGAGGAGGAATTTGTTGAAAAGTTCCAGGTCACGGATTCAATGCTCGATGAGCTCTTCGGAATCGCAAAAAATGAAGGGGTCGATCCGAATGAAGAACAGGCAGCCCAAAGCGCGCCTCTCTTCCGAATGATTGTCAAGGCTCTCATCGGACGCGACACATACGACAATTCGACATATTTCAAAGTCTGGAACAGATATGACCCCATTTTTAAAGAAGCATTGAGGGTCATATCTTCCGAGGAATACGACAAGACTTTGTCGCGACAAGAATAACAAAGTCCGGAATCAACCATGAGTCTGAAGAATTTTACCTTGCCGCTCCTGATAATCGGCGTTTGCGTTTTCCTGACCTTGCCGGCCTCCGCCGACAATGAATGGAGCAGAATCGTTAAGGCTGCGACATCCCCTCGCCCGCAGCCCGACACCATTCCCGACTCTATAGCTGAGAAGGAAGTTCTGAGACGGATCGAGGCTAAAAGACTCTTCAACTCTATTCCCGCCTACGAAGGAAGGATCTACAACGTGACTCGCGTTGCGCTTCCTTGGGTCTTCTCAGGCTACAAATCAAGACGGCCCTGGACTCTGCCCGCATTCCCCTCCTCCTCGGCGAAGGGGAGAACATGGAGAGAGATCCGCGCAAAAGAACGTCAGCACGCAGAGAGATTGGCCCATGTCGAGGATTCCATCAAGGCCGCTTCCTACGGCATCTTCATATTTCCGAAGGATACTGTTCAGGCCATCAATCCTTATGAGGGGATCGACCTGATGTATGGCGACCCCGTTCCGGATTGGCTGCGAAGGACAATCGCGGTCAACAAGCTTCAGGACAATCTGATGTACGACATGATGATCGCTAACCCTCAGCTGATTGAATTTGCATATTGGGATCTCCCTATCCCTCCCTCGCTGCCGGAAGAGGATTATTCGTTCCGAGGATTCATTAATCGTCTTCATCTTCCGGAGGTTGACCTTTCGGAGGCGGTAATCACCGAGACCAAGCTCGACCGCTACAACTGGCTTCATAATTTCAATGTTGCGGTCCAGCTTTCCCAGGCTTATCTGTCGAAAAACTGGTATCAGGGTGGAAGCAACTATCTTTCTTTCCTTGGTAATTTCCTTTGGGGAGTCGACCTCAATCAGGTGTTCCATCCCAACTGGATGTTGCAAAGCCTGCTGACCTACAAGTTGGCCATCACCTCTACCCCGGACGATCTCTACCACAAATATTCTATTTCGACCGACCAGTTCCAATATAATTTTAAAAGCGGCTACAAGGCCCGCTACAATTGGTATTACACTTTCCAGCTCCAATTCAAGACCCAGTTCCTGCATTCCTATGCGGCAAATTCTGAAATCCGGTCGGCTGCTTTCCTTTCTCCCGGGGAGCTTAACCTCGGTCTCGGTATGACCTACACGAAGGAGAATGCGGCAAAGACGCTTAAGTTCACAGCCACCATCTCCCCCATTTCCTACAATCTGAAGACCTGCATAGACCCGCTTGTCGATCCGACCCAGTTCGGCATTCCGGCTGGGAAGAAAGTGCTCAATGAGATAGGTAGCAATGTCGACGCTACTTTCTTCTGGAAGCTTCTTGACAATATCTCATACACGACACGCTTCTTCTTCTTCACGGATTACCATCAGCTGCAAGCCGACTGGGAAAACACACTGAATTTTCAATTCAACCGCTTCTTATCGACCCAGCTTTTCCTGCATCTGCGCTACGATTCGGCTTCCGACCCGAATATCGACACGCGCTGGAAGCGGCTTATGATGAAGGAAATCCTTAGCGTTGGGCTCTCATATTCATTCTCGACAAAATGATTTCATCTTCCTATAGGCGCGTAATGCCATTTCTCATTCTCTTGCTCCTTCTCATCGCCGGGAAGACCGATGCGGCCGAACCTGCGGGAAGAATTGCGGATGAAGGGATGGCGATGGAATGGTGCGACCGGACTCCTTTGCACCGAATCGAAGGAATTTGGGATTTCCCGGAAGATCAGACGCGTGTCCTTGTCAGGCGCTCAGAAACAACGCCCCAGAGTTACGATATTGTTGCCCTTTCCTCCCCGGATTGCCGAATCGAACCGGGCGAAACAATAGGACACCTATTTCCATCGGACGGACAATCAACCTACAAACTGGAATTATACTCGGGCAAGAAGGGGGGCCTGCTGTCGGATTTGTTGAAATGCAGGGCAAAGCTTTCTGCCGATGAGGCTCATATTTCAGTGGAGGCTCCCAAACTGAAGGTTGCGTTGCGCAGCCTTTCCATTTTGCCGAAATTCTTCCGGCTGCTACGTGTTTCAGTAGACAATCCGGCCGCCTCGTCCTCAAGAGGCCTCGTCAGGGTCTACCCGAGCCATCTCTTTATTTCCGAACCGCTTTACTATTAATCCTCCTCCCCGACTCCCATGCGCAATAATACTCAAAAGAAAACCGGCTATAACCTTCCCCGCCTTTTTGCTCTATTGTTTTTATTGGCAATGAGCGTTGGGATTGTTCCCTTCTCATTTGCTGAAAAGAGGGGTTTCCGCCTTCATACAAAGGGCGCATATTCGGAAGATTCAAAGGAGCGGGAGATGACAGCAGGGAGTTTCATGGTTGCGTCGCAGTGTGAGGATTGCAACAATGGCTACCGGCTTGATCAGATTTCGTTTTCCGGCTATGACAAGCCGCAACAATCGATGAAGGAGACTTTCTTCATCACCAATAATACCGACAGAACAATGACTGGCGTCACCCTCTATATCGATTATCTTGATATGCAGGGACGCCAGTTGAATAAGAAGTATTATAAGCTGAGTTGCCTGATTCCTCCTGGCGAGACGCGGCAAGCGGAACTTACAACATGGGATAAGCAGAAGATGTTCTATTACGAGCTCAGCGTGCCTGGGCGCCGTGGGGGCGTTCCGTTCAAGATCACGATTGACCCCGTGGCCTATTATCTCAGGTTCTGATTATTTACAGTCCTATTTCAGTCCGTAACGATTGCAGGGCGTCCATAAAAGGCCGTCAGGAGGCGTTCGAGGGTAGCCTTCCCTTCTTTTCGGGCGCGGGCCACTGTCCCATCCTTGTATAGACGGGCCTCCGACTTTGCGGCGATCTTGCGCTTGACTGCGTTGTCTTCTTCGGCGGTGAGTTTGGATGTGCCGAAGACATTCAGATTTTTCGTATCGACCACTTCCCAGGAGTGAGGGTCTGTGGATTCAAACAGTTCAATTTTCTCTTTGGGAAGCCTGACGATAATCGTATCCGCTTCGGCATTTATATTCAGAGTCTCAAGGTCGAATGAGATGCGGCCTTTCTGTTTCTGAATGCCGAAGATGACTTTGCTGCCGACCGTATCCAGGACCGGCACTTCCGAATATAATTCGACAGTGCAGAGACGGGCAATCGTTGCCAGATGATTGACCTTTGCAGGAGCGACTTCCACTTCCGGCGCTTTCTCCCGTTTACCGGAAAATTTCCAAATGGCGAATCCGGCGCCTACGGCAATGAGAATGCCTAATACTATTATGATAATCTTTTTCATATCCCTTAATCGTCAATTGTCACTTCTGCCGTATAGCCGGATTTAGCGGCCAGTTCCTGAAAAAAGATCCTTGCCTTGGTTCTCCCCTCTTCTTTGAGACGCGTGGCAAATTCCGGATTGCTTTCCAGCTCTTTCATCAGGGAAGTGTTGGCCTTTTCCTTCATTTCGGACCGTTCTTTTGAGTCAAGATTACTCCGCAAAGGGGCAATGTTTTCATATTCTTTTTTTAACTCCATGTCCCGGCCCGCGACCTCCGTCTTGACAGCAGGAAGATGAAGGCGAATGGTGTGAGTTTCCGGGTCAACCTCTACATCCTCATCCTTAAGTTCAGAGAGGTCCATGTAGGCGTAGAGGTAAGTATTATAGGAATAGACTGCGATCCGCTTGCCGACTTTATACCAGGCGGTGCGTTCCGATTTGACGGTTTTTCCTATACTCATTGAGGCGAGATCCAGCTTCTGGACCGAACGGATTTCATTGGCCCAGTCCCGATCGGCCATGATGGCAGCCGCCTCCTCCGAATTCCCTCGGGAACATCCGCAGATCAATACCGATAGTAGGAAAGCAAAGAATGAAAATCTTTTCATAGCTGATTCAAAAAGTAAGAAGTTCTATCAGACAAAGATAAATAGTAAGCATGATTATACGCAGAATTACTCATGCAAAAATCCGGCCGAAAAACTATTCGACCGGATTATTTAGACCTAATTAATAACCCTTCGTTTAAGACCCCGTCTCAAAATTTCAGAGCTTCGGTGGCCGCTATCTTGGAGGGATTATTGCCCTTTCCTTCTTACCCTTCTTTGGCCTCGTCAGAGACTTGGGGCAGGTGTCGACGCTGGAATAGCTGGACAATGAAGAAGGAAATCAATACCGCCACTATGTATGCCGGGATATAGCGGAAACTCCCCGTTGTCTCCGCTGCTATAAACAGCGCCATCAACGGAGCCTGCAACGTACCGGCCATCACCGCCCCCATCCCTACAAGGGCAAAATACCACACCGGCAATTCCGCCGAAGTCCATAGATTCACGCAGTTGGCAAATATGAATCCAACCAGACAGCCGGCAAACAAAGTGGGCATGAACGTTCCGGCCACGCCTCCTCCGAAATTGGCTGCCCCTACCATTGCCCCTTTGACCAGCAGCATCCCGCCGGCGGCCAGGAGCATTATCCATTCCGTGCGCTCCATATCAGCAAAAGGACTATACGCAAGCAGATCCACAGGACGGCCGTTGACAACATCTGCAATCAGACTGGTCCCTTCCCCAAACAAGGGAGGCAAAAGGAAAAGCGGCAAAGCCAGTCCAACACCGGAAATAATGTTTTTCGTCCATGGATCTTCTATTGAAAGGAAGAATTCCTTTACCCCGCGTTGCGTAAAGTTGTAATAAACACTATACAACCCACAGACAACGGCCAAAAGCGCTACCCATCCCATCGTCGAAGGATCAAAACCAGGCATCTTCGAAATCGGGAGGTCAATAGAAAACGCACTGAAAGCCTCCGCGGCCCCCGTGGCCATCAGACAGGCAAGGATAAGGGCGACCACGGAAATCGTTGTCATCGGCATCTGGATGACCTCCAACGTGAAGAGAGTCCCGCCCAAAGGGGCCTTGAAAATACCTGCTATACCCGCGCCGGCCCCGATACCGATCAACAGGCGCGTCCACTCCCTGGAAATGCCGAACCACTGGCTCAGCTTCCCACCCACAGCAGCGCCACTGTAAGCCACCGGCCCCTCCGTTCCGGCCGATGCTCCGAAACCTATCGTCATGGCGCAGCCGATGACGGAATTGAAAATGGTGTTGGTCGTGTAATGATAGTCGCCCGCGGCCAACTTTCGTTCCATGATAGCCGTCCCCCGGGAGCAATTGTTATGCGTAACATATCGCTGATATATCGAGGTTAGCAACACTCCGGCCAAAGGGTAGATGAGGAACTGGAAATTCGCTCGATCGGGCAGAAGATTGTGACGGAATATCGACCCGATACCGGCCACCAAAGCTTTGAGCGCGACCGCACACATACCCGCCAGTATGCCCACGGCGGCCGCAATCAGCACCATCTTGACACTCTCCGGCCATCCATGTGCACGCTTAAGGGCAGCTTCCCAATATCTTTTCAGGAAACTGCCCGATTCGGGTTGTTGAGTTGACTGTTTAATCTTATGACCCAGCATTTTTTTCAGAAGTTCTGGAGAATCATTATCTGGCGCGGACCGAAGGTCATTTCCTTGTCGATGGTCACTTCCTCGCCCGACATCACATCATGCAATTTCGCGCCATAAGGAAGAATCTCAAGCGTACGCTCCATCGTGACCGTGTTCGGAGCATCATTACCGTTCATCAACACCGTCACTTCCTTATCGCCGAGACGACGCTGATAGACATACATACCGTTCTGCGGCATGAAATGCTTCAGCGAGCCCTTGGCAATAACCTCGTTGGCTGCTCCCTTGCGCCAATGGAGCAATTTCGACAGGAAGTCCCACGCTTCATTCTGAAGAGCCGTGCGGCCCTCGCTCGTGAAGGCAGAAACTTCATCCCCTGGGAATCCTCCAGGAAAGTCAAGACGGATATAACCGTCGGAACCCTCCTTCGAGCCATTCATCAGCAGCTCCGTGCCGTAATATATCTGCGGGATTCCACGCGAAGTCAGAAGGAATGCCTGAGCCTGCTTCCACGACCCGAGATCCTCCGGAAGCTCGGCAAGGAACCGGTCTGTGTCATGGTTGTCAAGGAATGTCAGGATTTTCTGTGGATTCGGGAAAAGAAAATCGTTGGCAAGATGATCATATACGGCATTCAGTCCTCCCCAGGGGTCGGTCTGATCGTTGAAGGCCTTCCGCCCGTTGAGGATAAAGAAGAAATCCATAACCGTTGGAAGATGTGTCTCCACGGGATTGATCTTGCTTCCACTCTGCCAGAAAGCTGACCCGGCTTCATTCCCATACCAGCATTCCCCGACAATGTTGAAATTAGGATATTCGTTCAGGACATCCTTTGCCCAGCTTGCCATCCCGCGCATATCGGCATAGGGATATGTATCCATCCTGATTCCGTCGATCTTCGACGACTCGACCCACCATATTGAATTCTGCGTCAAATATTTCATAAGATGAGGATTCCGCTGGTTGAGGTCAGGCATCTGGCGGACAAACCAGCCGTTGACAGTGTGGTCAAGGTCATAATCCGAAACGTATGGGTCATGGACTGTCGTAAGACGGTAATTCGTCATTTCCGTTGCCTCGGGATGATTGAACCAATCGGCTGAGGGAGCATCCTTCATCCAGGGATGTGAGGAACCGGAATGGTTAAAAATCATGTCCATGACCACTTTCATCCCGCGTTTATGCGCCTCCTCGACAAGGGTCTGCCATTCTTCGTTTGTGCCAAACCTCGGGTCTATCCTGTAGTAATTCGTTGTCGCATATCCATGGTAGGATCCTCCCGGCATGTCATTTTCCAATACGGGGCAGACCCAGATGGCCGTGACGCCAAGAGAGTCCAGATAGTCAAGATGATTGCGGATTCCCCGCATGTCGCCTCCGTGGCGGCCGTTGGGATTATTCCTGTCGGGACGGACCGGGTTTTCCAGACCTTCATACAATGCTTCTGAATCCTCCAGCCCTTTGGCAAAACGGTCCGGCATCAGCAGATAGAGCACATCCGATGCATCGAAGCCGCGGTAATCCTCCCCGCTGCGGTCGCGAGCCTTGAGTTCGTAAGGATAGCTGAAGCTTTTGCCTCCCAATTTATATTTTAAGTCGACTTTCCCTGCCCGGGCATCGGGCCCGACAGTAAGATAAAGGAACTTATAATTGGGGCTGTCGAGGGTAACCTGTTCGGCAAGTTTTACGCCCGGATATTCAACCGTGAAATCTGCGGCGGAGATGCCGGGGCCCTTCACGAGAAGCTGGAGCGTGTCGTTGGCCATCCCGACCCACCAATATGGAGGCTCCACCATCTCGATTCCCTTGGCCGGAGCTTTTGCTGCTCCGATTGAAGCTGCCCCGGATAGAAGCCCGAGGGCAATGCTGAAGATTTTCTTTATCATATAGAAGTATTATTTTGCACTTATTGCTCCGATCCGGTAAGCATACAGAAGTTGGCGGAGTTCATCGATCTGACCCTGAAGTTCGACTCCCTTGTCCGTGTCGCGGACACGCATTCGATGGTCGCTCATCTCGACGAGCTGGGTCGTCGAAACGATGTCCGTGCCGCGTCGGATGGCATCGTCCACGGATTCAAACGGCTGATGCTCGACAAGCACAAACCCGCGCGAATGGTAGACGAGCGTGTAGCCGGCAATTCCTGTCGTATGGTGATAAGCCTTCGAAAATCCTCCGTCTATCACCATCAGCTTGCCGTTTCCCTTGATCGGATTCTCCCCTTTTCCGGCCTTTACAGGGACATGACCGTTGATGATATGGCGATGTTCTCCCTTGACCCCGAATTCATCGAGGATCATGTCGCAGACCTCCTCATTGTCGCGGAGACGGTAATAATTTCCTTTCTCTTCCGTATGGGTCGATTTGTCAGCGATGAAATATCGCTCGAATGTCGTCATGGCCGATTTGTCGAACAGTGGCGAATCGGGCCCGCACCAGATATACCAATAATAATCGACAGCTTGTTGACGGATCCTTTCTTCCGCCCCCGGATCGTAGGCCAGACGCATAAGGCGTCCCAAGCCTTTGAGAAGTTTCTTCCCTTTCAAGGGGACGCCCATAAGCTCGATATCCTTAAGGCTGCCGTCGGCATTGAGCGGCACCGAGGCATGATACATCAGGTTTGAGTTCGTTATCTTGTATAGACAACCGTGGTCAAAGAGAAGCCGGATATGGTCCTGCAGACGGTCGCTGATCATAAACGACCGGTGAAGCTTGCATATCAAATCCTTTTCCCCTTCCGTGAGACGGTATGGATCGGAGGGGTCGATTGTAGGGAAGTTCGTGTCGAGCATCGGATATTCTTTCCCTCCGACCTTTACGGTCGAGAAGTCCGGGGCAATTTCCGATAGAAGGCGTCTCGATTCCATTTTCCATTCGGGATGGGCATCGATCAGCGCGCCCTCGAGTTTGAACTGGATGACGGCGATCGCCTTGTGCATCTTGGCCAGCAGGGTCCGGCTTTTCACATTGTCGGCGGCGCTTCCGGGGTCGATCTTGGGCTCGAAGACCTGGCAGGGGTCGTCGGCGTATGTGTCCATGGCGAAAGTGGCCAGAGGCAGCAGGTTGATTCCGTAGCCTTCCTCGAGGGTGTCCGTGTCTCCATAACGCAGGGCGATGCGAAGCACATTCGCCATGCAGGAGTCGTTGCCCGCGGCCGCTCCCATCCAGAGGGCGTCATGGTTGCCCCATTGGATGTCGAAATCCTTGTAGGATGAGAGTGTGTCCATTATTAGATGCGCGCCCGGCCCGCGGTCGTAGATGTCGCCGAGGATATGGAGGCGGTCGATGCTTAATTTCTGGATGACGTTGCAGATGGCCGTTATAAAGTCGGCGGCCTGGCCGATAGATATGATCGTCTCGACTATCCGGGAGTAATAGGCCTGCTTGCTTTCCCCGGAAGGGGTTTCATGCAGCAGCTCTTCGATGATGTAGGAATATTCCTTGGGCAATGCCTTGCGGACTTTGGAGCGCGTATATTTCGACGATACGCTCTGGAGGACGCTGACAAGGCGATGGAGCGTGATGTTGTAAAAATTTTCCAGGTTGGGGTTTTCTTCGGCGATCAGCTGGAGTTTCTGTTCGGGATAGTAGATCAGGGCGCACAGCTGGTCGATATCCTCGGAGCTGAGGGTGGAGCCGAATAGTTCCTGGACCTTCCGCTTGATATTGCCGGACGCATTCTTGAGGATATGGCGGAAAGCGTCCACCTCGCCATGGAGGTCGGCGACGAAATGTTCGGTTCCCTTCGGGAGGTTTAGGATCGCTTCGAGGTTGATTATCTCTGTCCCGGCGGCCGATGCACTCCCGAATTTCTGGTGGAGGAGTTCGAGTACTCGGTGGTTTGCCTCGACGGCGGCAGGGGTCAGTTGGGTGGCGTTATGATTGCTTTCCATGGGCGCAAGGGGATGAATCTGCAGTCCCCGACTGCAAATATAACTATTTTTTGGAAATCTCCCCTCCCCCGCCGCTTAGATTG
The DNA here is from genome assembly GCA_964480745.1 of uncultured Sangeribacter sp. GTDB lineage: Bacteria > Bacteroidota > Bacteroidia > Bacteroidales > Muribaculaceae > Lepagella. The sequence continues at coordinate 17,643 of CAYZQA010000043.1, forward strand.
GATTGCATCCCAAAAAAATTGGATTCCGTCATCAAAAAAGTTATATTTGCAATATGAATCAGGCCTCTTTTATCAATATGCGGCGTCACGTCCGAAGAACTTGATGAATATTTCCAAATTGGGATTGCGGATCTTGCCTCCGCGGAAAACCGCTCAGTTGAAGATATCCGGCATGAACTGAAAAAAAGATATGACGGCTATCACTTTGCCGCAGGCGCTCCCGACATCTACAATCCTTTCAGTCTTATCCGGGTATTTGCTTCCCGCGCCATGGGAGATTACTGGTTTTCTTACGGCACGCCTTCCTATCTTGCGCGCCTCGTCAGCCGCGGCGACCTGCCATTCAGGGACATAGCCCCGACCACCACTCCCAAGAATCTTCTTGAATCGGCGGGGATATTCAGCGCGGATCCGATTCCCGAGTTATATTACTCAGGTTATCTGACAATCAATGATTTTGATAATGAGTTGAAGGAATACTCTCTGGATTGTCCCAACGAAGAAGTCAAGACTGGGTTTCGGGACTTCCTGCGTCATCTTGATTCACGCAACAACTGATAGGCGCCAACTTCGACACCCGCACCCGCAAACGCATTAATTGGCCCCTGCACACTAATGAAATCGTGAAATTTAACAAATTTCAAGGCGATTTACGTAGAAAATTTACGAAAATCGCCTTGAAAACTTATATTTCACAAAATTATGGGAATAATATTATGTTTCCCATGTGTGGGATTGTTCGCAAGAATCTCTCTCGGTCTACCAGCTATCGATCAGCTTAGATTAAGCCTCCGTCTCTTATCCAAGAGAAGAAATCGAGTTCTGAAACCGTAATCTCAGAACCCGATTTTCAATGTCCCAATGCTCCCAATAGCATTGAAAAGGAATTTACAGAAGGACAAAGTTTCCGACGATAGCCCTATCATCTCCGCTATCCATACTTCCATCCTTATAATAATCAATGACTATAGACGTTTTGCCAGTGGTGGTAAAAGGAATAGAGTAAGTAGTGTCAATATCTCCACTCAACAGACCGGAGGAATTATTACCCCAAGAAATATTTACTCCGTCACACCCATATTCCGAACTGACCTTCAATGAAAATTCAAGACGCTGACCAGCTTTATGCTCAACCTCTATGTAGAGATCAGAATGTGAATTGCGAATACCAGAATTGCCGGAATACCAATATCCGTTATCTCCTTTCGACCAAGCATATTGACCCTCTGACCATACGTCTACATCGTCACTGGACCCAAAACCCGCAACTTCGGTCGTAAAGTATGTGACAGGTCCATAGACATACATCGGCTCACCGTCATACGTACCGAGACTTATGAAGGCACAAACATAATAAGTTGTCTCGGGATCAAGGCCAGAAATCTCATATGAGAAATCTTTCTCCGATGCAGAAGTCGATACAAAGAAGACTTCCTTCTTAGGATAGTAATAGCGCTCATTCCAAGCAACTGCATCCTCCATCTTAAACTCGGAAGCATTGGAATATACTTTAGAGATGAGGAAGCCCGAATAGACTGAAGTGAGACCAACCTGAGAATATGGGAAAGTGGCATTCAACACAGCGGTCTTATCTGTCAGATCAGTGGCAGGGTTTGTTCCCACCGTGATTACGTCAAGTCCCAATGTGTTTAGAGTTTTCACCTCAGGGCTATAGAAATATTTATTGTTCCAGCAGAAGAATGTGCGATAATAGTAGGTCGTTCCCGGCACAAGATGGGAGACATCGCACGCAATTCTACCATTGAGATTTTGAGTTGAGGTAACGCTAGAGGGTCTTTCCAGGTCATCTTCTGTCTCAAAATGGTTCAATAGCCATTGTTCATAATACTCATACGTCAACTTTGAGGGATCGCTCAGCTGCTCGTAAGTAGTAAATATGAATCCGTATGCCTGCTGCTCGTTTACATCCTGCAAGTTCCCCACATTGCAATAGCCGTTCATTGTTCCGGCAACTGCAAATATATCCGTTGCGTCCCCCGTGGACATGGTGATCTCTGGCATCGGGTCTTTTGTCGTGACACTCTCCACCTTCGAGTAATTCACGTTCTGCCCAATCTTGACATATGCTCGGTAGTAATACGTAGTTGCAGGTTTGAGTTTCACAAGTTGCTTTTCAAACTTGCCATCCGTTGCTGAACTCGTAATCTGGGCTGATGTGCAGACATACTGAATCTTGTCAGTCTTGTCGCTCTTTCCTCCGTCGAGAAGTTTCGTATCATAATCAAAATCGGGATCCAGCAAAGCTTCCATATAGACTATGCCATACGTGTGATCGCTGGTAATTTTGGGGAAGTCCACCGTCCCTAACAGGACGCAACTTGTATAAGTCACATCCCGTGTTGAGCCAATGGTAATTAGGTTGCCGCCAAGCGTTCCGTATCCTCCATTGCTTGAGCTGCCTCCAGGCTCATCGCTCCCACAGGAAGCGACCAAGCCAGATCCAAGGATTGCCAGCATGAAAGCAAAGACGGAAGTCAATAATTTTTTCATGTTCTGATTTT
>CAYZQA010000044.1:0-14636 GCA_964480745.1 uncultured Sangeribacter sp.
GTTCGAGCCCCACCGGGGTCACAGAAAGAGACAATCGAAAGGTTGTCTCTTTTTTTGTTGGTAGAGCAAATGACTCTCCGTGTCTTTTTTGGCATTGGGTCGTGGGTTCGAGCCCCACCGGGGTCACAGAAAGAGACAATCGAAAGGTTGTCTCTTTTTTGTTATCCCACAAAACCCTCATCGCCTCCAATAATCTCAATATAATTATATAAATTTGCATCTGTAATACCTCTGAATTTATGAAGATTGATTTCGGCTACATACAGCGTCTGGCTGAAAACCATGAAGGAGTTGATGTTGAATTTAAGGAAACCACCGGGCAACTTGACCGAGGAATGGAAACATTGTGCGGTATGCTCAATGGCGACGGCGGTATTGTGGTCTTTGGTGTCAAAAATTCCGGAAAGATTGTCGGGCAGGAGATTGGAGACAAGACAACACGCATGATTGGCGAGGCTCTACGCCGCTTCGAGCCATCTGTGGAAATCCAGCCTAAATACGTTAACATGGACGATTCAGATAAGAGACTGATTGTCTTTAAAGCGGAAGGGCATAATCCCGATAGACCTTATTCTTACGACGGCAGACCATTTCAACGCCATGATAGTGTAACATCCGTAATGCCTCATGATCGGTATTCGCGTATGATTATGCACCGAGGTGGTCTCCAATATAAATGGGATACCTTACCTAATAAAAATCTGAAGTTTGAGGATCTTGACGAAAGTCGTGTACATTGGGCAATTCGGCAGGCTCTTGAATTAGGTCGTTTGAAAGATGGCGCATATATGCACGATCCTATAGCCATTCTTGAAAAATTAAAAGTTCTGAAGAATGGTGTGTATAACAATGCTGCCGCTGTGCTTTTTGGCAAGGATTTCTTTTATTATCATAACTGCATCATCAGGCTTGCCCGTTTCCGTGGCAAAGACAAACGTGATTTTATCGACAATCAGCAGATAGAGGGTAACATCTTTGACTTGCTCAATGAAGTCACCCCCTTCTTCCTTAAACATCTTTCGGTTACAAGTCGGTTCGAGGGTATGTACCGAAAAGATGAATTGGAAGTGCCGATAAACGCCTTGCGAGAGTGCTGTGCCAATGCTTTGGCACACATGGACTGGAGGCGTGCAGCATCGGTTGGTGTAGCTATATACGACGACCGTATAGAGATTGAAAATCCGGGGATGTTCCCAGAAGAAATACCGGCTGAAAAACTTACATACGGCTCACCTATTCTCGCCTCCCATACCTCAGACCCTCCCAACGAGATAATAGCGCGTGTGATGTATTACAGTGGTGTGATTGAGCATTGGGGTAGAGGTCTGGACATGATATTTGAAGAATGCAAACAGGTAGGTCTTCCTCAGCCGATCGTCACTGATGAGATGGGTGTTGTCAGAGTAATATTCATGCGCCCGAATTTATCGGGTCATAAGAATGGCACGATAAATGGCACGATAAATGGCACGATAAATGGCACGATAAATGAAACAGAGAAGATGGTTTATAATCGTATTATTTCTTCTCCGGGTATCGGTGCTGTTACTTTGGCTAGTGAATTCGACAAGAGTGTAAGAACCATAATGAGAATCTTGAAACATTTAGTGGAGCTCAATATTATTGAATACAGAGGTTCTAAAAAGACCGGTGGCTATTTCAGTCTGTGATAGTCTCCATCTGATGATTGGTAATTTTTATCCTGGAATTTACTTATAATTAATCAAAAAAATTTTCATATCTTTGCGCCAAAGATCGCAATTCTCAGAAAAACACACGATTTATGCGCAAAAGATTGATATGGTCGGATGCTTTCGGCGATGTCTCCGGCAAAAGAATCATTGCCTGGTATGTCGTCACGGCCATTTTCTTCTGCCTTTGGTACAATGCCCTCTATAACCTCATCGTTGCCGGCACTCTATGGCCCTACGCCGACCTCCTCAAAGCCGTCGAAAAGTTTGAGAAAGTGACGCTCGGCGACCGCCGCGACTGGCGACAGGCTTACGGAGCCCTCGACCAGCAGATTCGCGGAGCCGCCGAACGAATACTGATTGTCAACGGCGACACGTTCTCCTATGTCAACGTGGCCGACATAGCCTTCCTTGAAGCCGACGGAGGCTACATCTTCGCCATCCTCAAGGATGGACGCCGCCAGCTGACAAACCTCGCAAACCTGCAGGAAGCAATCGCAAAAGTCGGCGAAAACTCCTTCTTCCAGATCTCACGCCGTGTAATTGTCAGCATCGACGCCCTCGTAAAGGTCAGCAAACACTTCCGGGGCCGTCTCCTTGTCCGCTATAAAGCGGGAAACGAAGAATTCTCAGAAACCGTCTCCACAGGCCGCCGCGAAGACTTCCTCGCCTGGCTCGGGAACTAATCCGGAACCAAAACCAACCCCCCATCGCGCAGCTTTTTTGATCAAGCCCCAAGCTTCAGCGCCGGGGTCAAAACTCATCCTCATCCCCCCGACAGTCACTTTCAACCGACGGATTTTCACATCCGTCGGTTTTTCATTGCCTCCCCCTCCCCTCCATGATATTTTTGCAACATGGATAAAAGGGTGAAATATATTCTTCTGGAAGACGAGCCGATCTCATCGCTCGCCATGCGCACCACGCTCTCCGACCTCCGCCCCCACTGGTCGCTCCTTGCCGCCAGCGACATCGCCGCCGACATCCCGGCCCTTATCTCCCTCGACCCCGACCTGATACTCTCTGACATCTTCCTTTGCGATGGAGCCGTATTCGATTTCTTCGAGCAGCTCTCCTGCACAATCCCCCTCATCCTCCTCTCCGGCTATCCCCATCATCCCCGGCCTAACCCGAAAAACACCAACCTGATAGCCTTCATCGAAAAACCTGTCTCACGCAGCGAACTCGAAGAAATTCTCCTCCTCGCCGAAAAGACAATCTCCCTATGCTAATTTTTTAATTTCTTAACCATAACCTATTTCGCATGAACAAATTTTCTCTTACACTCGTGCTGACAGCCGCCGTGGGGCTCGCCTCCACCCTGTCGCTCACTGCCCGTGAGAGACGCACACGCGATCGTGCCCCCCAAGGGAAGGCCCCGACGGAGTCCGTCGTCGCCAAATATCCCCTCCTGGGCAGAGTTATCCAATCCAAAGCCGCAACTTTCCTCTCCCGGGCTCAGGAAGCCAAGCTGCTCTCCTCCCTCTCCTCCCTCTCCTCCCTCTCCTCCCTCTCCTCCGCCGGCAACACTGTGCTGAGGGCGCAAGCCCGAAGTGAAGCGCAAGCCCCCAACCGCGCCATCGAGCAATCCGGAATGGGACGCTTCGATTCCTCATTCCCCACCCGGGGCGATCTCCGCTCCGTGGTCATCCTCGTCTCCTATGAGGACGTTGATTTCAACATCCCCGACGTCGATTTCTCTCTATTCGACATGGATGGAGACCGGACAGTCGACAATGTCTATATCATATATGCCGGAGAAGGGGAAGCATCCGGGGGGCGCCGACCACCGTCTGGCCTCATTCATGGAATCTCTCCAAAGCCGGCGTCCGCCTCGAAGTTGATGGCGTCCGGATCGATTCCTACGGCTGCTCCAATGAATGGATCTTCGGCGCTCCCGTCGGCATGGGAACATTCACCCATGAGTTCTCCCACGTCATCGGCCTCCCCGACCTTTATTCAACAAACTACTCCGGAAGCTACTACGCAACCCCGGGCCCATGGTCGGTCCTCGATCACGGACCATACAACAACGGAGGCCACACCCCTCCCGTCTATTCTTCTTTCGAACGCCTCGCCATGGGATGGATCGACCCGGAAATCATCCAGCCCCGCGCCGCTTACGAACTTCCCGGTCTCCCGGAGTCAAACCGCGCCGTAATAATCCAGACTTCCGACCCCAACGAGTATTATCTCCTTGAAAACCGTCAGCTGACAGGTTGGGACGCCTATCTTCCCAATGCCGGGATGCTAATTTGGCATGTTGACTACGACCGCGCCGTCTTCAATGTCCATAAAAACACTGCAACATCGCCCTCGACGACATCCAGCTTGAGCTCAGCGGCGTCTCCTCAACCCTGCTTTCCGGCTTCAACCGTGCCTCCACCAAGGGGGCGACCACCCTGCGCGTCAGCCATCCATCAAAAGAAGCAACCGGAGCCTCCTACTCCTTCTTTGTCGAAGCCACTGACGGCGAATTCATCTCCCGTCGGTCTGAGCGTCAGGAAGTGCCCCGATACGGAATGGGAATCGGCGGTAACGGTGAAGACCATCCCTTCGGTAACGGCGCCGACAGAACAGCCATCCGCTATCGTCTCAATGGCAACCGCCTTGAATTCCCTGTGGAAACAACCCTCCTCGACCTCACGGGCAAAACCCTCTTCCGGGGCCTCGGCTCCTGCCCCCTCCCGCCCCCAGGTCTCTACCTCCTCCGCCAGGGAACCCGCACCGCCAAAATAACCCTCTGACTCCCCAAAAAAAGGAATCGCCCCCGCGATTCCTTTTTAAGTCCCTGGGGGTTTGTCACCCCCAGGATCAGTAGGGACGCGATAAATCGCGTCCCAGAAATTCTCGATTAATCAAGATAAATCTTGATTAATCCCGATTGTGCGGAGCCCTCCGGGCTCCAAAACCAAATTAATCAAAAATTTTTATTAATTTTGCCGTAACTTTAAAACCATAAAAAACTTAACCCATATCATGATTTCAAGATTAGGATTACTCCTGCTGGCTATTCTATTGCCTATCTTCCCTGCCCTCGCCGACGGCTTCACTATCTATTACGACAATTCCCTTACCCAATGGGAGAGCGTCGGCATCCACTACTGGGGAGGCCCCGAAACTGAATGGCCCGGCGTCGAAATCGACCACGTCGACGGTGACATCTGGGCTTACACCTTCCCCTCCACTCCCTCCGGAGTCAAAGGTTTCCTCTTCAAACACGCCACCATGACCGGCGACCAGTACCAGACCGCCGATTTCTCCAAGGCCCCGACCAAAGACCACCTCTACAAAGGTGCCGGAGGCAAGAAAGGTAAAGTCACTGACGAAGGTGTCTACGGCGGAACCCCTGCCCCCACCACCGCCACCGTCACCGCCAACCCCAAAACCGGCGCCCGTTTCTCCGATTTCATCACCGTCACCCTCACTGTCTCTCCCAAAGTAGACATCCATTACACCACCGACGGCTCCACCCCGACCGTATCCTCCCCCGTCTACTCCTCCCCCCTCACTTTCAACCAGACCACAGAACTCCGCACCCTCACCGTCACCGATGAAGGCGTCGAGAAAACCCAATCCTTTGTCTACACCAAACGCCAGGTCGTCCAGCCTAAGGACGGAAACCTCCGCACAGACTACTACCTCGTCAACCCCGAAGGCAAAGTAGGCTCCAACCGCACGGTCAACACCAAGTTCACCAAACACCAGAACACAAACTACCAGTGCATAGCCGACAACGCAATGTCTAACTGGACCGAGGCCGACCTCATCTGCCGTGGCGTTGCCCGCGACATCGCTTCCGCTTTCCGCGGCAAGCATGAATATCCCGTAATCGACTCCTACGCTGTATACGCCGCTTACGATGCCACAAACCTCTACCTCGGAATCCAGTATGTCTACGCTGTCTGGGATGCCGGCGGTGACGGCAAGTCCGACAACGACCGTCATCGTCCCTGGATGATGGATGGCCGAATCATGCTCGCCTTCGACCTCTGGCCTGACAAGGAATTTGAAGGAATCCTCACTAACGGGAACACGATCTGGGACTCAGACGGACAGTATAACGTCATGAACAATGGAACCGACTGCATCTGGCTCGGCAACACGAAGCCCACAGTCGGAGTCCCCTCCCTCTTCTTCCCCGACGCCAACGGCAAGACTTCCTATGACGCCCCCTACTGCGTAGGCTTCGGCTCCGAACCCTTCTACGGCGTCTATAACGACCTCCTCCCCTCTATCGACCACATCTGGGGTCAGGCTGACTTCGGCTACGATCCCGAGGAACTCTGCACAAACGACGGCTTCGTAGACCTCATCAACGAAGTTCCCCGCGACAAGCACACATTCTATGAATGGGCCCTCCCCCTCTCCAAACTCGGAGTAACCGAACAGCACATCCGCGACAACGGTATCGGCCTCATGGTCATCGACACCTACGGCCAGGGAGCAATCGGCTGCACGCCCTACGACCCCACAGTCTTCGACAATGCCGCCGAGTCCTATTCCAAGGATCCCTCCTCAAGCAAGGAGAAAGAAGACAAGGATATCTTCACCTACAAGGGAGCCCGCATCGGCGGCGTTGTCGGTTCTGCCGTCGCTGAAATCGACACAGACCTCGACCTCCCCGTTGAATACTACACAATCGATGGCCTTCGCGTAGCCGAGCCGACCCACGGCCTCTACATCCTCCGCCAAGGCAAACGTGTTTCCAAAGTTATCCTCTGATGGCAAGATTTTCAACCCAATCCCGGGACGCGAAAACCCGCGTCCTGGGATTTTTTTCAATCATCCTTTTCGCGCTCGTCGCGTGCGTCCACGAATCCCCCGACCCGCGCGCGCTCGGCCCCGGCGACCGCGCCCCCATCTTCTCCGTGACCCTCGACGACGGCGGAACATTCTCCACCGCCGACCTCGGCGGCGATCCCGCCCTGATCGCCTTCTTCAACACCGGCTGCGCCGACTGCCGCCGCGAATTCCCCGAGCTCCAGACCCTCTACGACCAGGTCCGCGCCGAAGGCCTCCCCGCCCGGATAGTCTGCATCTCCCGCGCCCAGGACGCCGAGTCCGTTGCCGCCTACTGGCAGCAGGAAAACCTCTCCCTCCCCTACTCCGCGCAGCCCGACGACAGGGTCTACCGACTCTTCGCCGCCTCCATAATCCCCCGCATCTACATCCTCGCCCCCGACCGCACAATAACCGCCGCCTGGACCGACAACCCCCTCCCCACAGCCCAAACCCTCCTCCAATCCCTAACGGGCCGTTAATGAATTTTTTATTATATTTGCAAAATGAAATCCGCATATATAACCCTCCTCCTGGCTGCCTTATCAATCCCGGCCCTCTCCCAGAAGCAATGGACCTACGACGACTGCATCCGCTACGCCCGCGAGCACAATATTTCCCTCCGACAGTCGCGCCTCTCCGAACAATCCGCCGAATACACCCTCGACGCCTCGCGCGCACAATGGCAACCCACAATCGATTTCTCCACATCCCATTCCTACATCAACACCCCCTGGGCCGAATCAAAACCTAACGCCTACAACAGCTCCTACGGCTTCCAGGGCCAATGGCAGGTCTTCGACGGAGGCGTCCGCTCAAACACGATTAAACGCGACCGCATCCTCCTCGAATCCGCGCGCCTCGCCACCGAAAACCAGCTGCGCACCCTCGACACAGACATCCTCTCCCTCTTCCTCAACATCCTCTACGCCCGCGAAGACATCGACATCCGCTCCGCGGCCGCCGACCTCTCCCGCGCACAGGCCGAGCGCGGAAAAGCCCTCCTCGAATCCGGCCGCATCTCAAAAGTCGACTACGCCCAGCTTCTCTCCCAATCCGACCAGGACCAATATGCCCTTGTCAACGCCCGCGCCACTTTCGACACGCGCCGCATGGAACTCAAGCAGCTCCTCCAGCTTGGCTACGACACAACCCTCGACATCGCCCCCTGCGACTGGACCCGCCAGCAAGTGCTCGCCCCGCTCCCCGACATCGAACAGAGCTACGAGCTCGCCCGCGACATTGACGTCCGCCACGAAGCCCTCCTCCTTGACCGCGATGCCGCAGCCGTTGACGTCGACATCGCCAAAGCCGGCCGCTACGAATAAAACCTAACATAATCTATATGAAACTCAAACAAACCCTGCTCGCCGCGACCCTATTGGCCTCCCTGCCCGCCGCTGCAGCCGTTGTCTACTACGACAACTCCGAAACAAACTGGCAAACCCCGCACATCCACTACTGGAACGGCTCCAACCCCTCCAGTTGGCCCGGAACAGCCATGCAAAACGCCGGAATCGCCGACGCTCCCAACCTCTGGAAATACGATGTCGGAAACAACACAGGTTGTCTCTTCAACGCAGGCGACGGTGACCCCTCAAAAACCGGCGACTTCACCGTTGCCGACAACACGGTCTACAACCACTCCGGATCCATCGCCAACCTCAATGCCTACCTTGCCCAGCTTCAGGGAGGCGGCGATACTCCCGAAAACGGCCAATACACTGTCTGGTTCGACAATATTTATAATTGCAACAATATCCACGCTTACGTTTGGGACAAGAGCGATGGCGACCATGTCTATTCCGCTACATGGCCCGGAACTGAGATGACCTACGACGCTGCAAAACATCTCTACAAGTTTTCCTTTACTTGCACCCGGTCTAATCCTGACCTCTACGTCATTATCGACTCCACCGAAGCTGGATGTGCCCACCAGACCGGCAATCTCAAACTCCTCAACAACTTCGTCTACACCCACGACGGCGCACAGGCCTCTGTCGATGATTACGTCCGTAGCAACCCCGCCGCCCCGCTCGGCGCAGTCACCGACTGGGTTAACGACGGAACCGTTGTCACCCTCTCCTGCGAGAAAGGCTCACTCGCCATCACTCCCTGGGCTCCCTGGATCGTGAAGGTATTCACCCTCCCCCAGAACCCCTCCGTGGCCGAGGAACGCCGCTCAATCTCCATCCCTTCCTCTCCCGAAGCCGATTTCTCAGTCAGTGAAACCGACGATGCAATCCTGATCGCTATCTCCGGCGGACTCACCGTCTCCGTTGACAAATCCTCCTCGCTCGTCACATTCCTTGACGCCAAGGGCACCATCCTCGCCGAAAGCAAGGGCCTCCAGAATGAAGGCTCAACCCGCAAAGTCTCTTTCCTCCCCGCCGGAGATTCCGCTTTCTATGGCGGCGGTTACAACGGCGGCTGGACAAACTGGAATGGCCACACAATGACCATGAACAATACCCAGACCGGAAACTGGGTCGCCGGAACCAACCCGCCCCACTGCATCACAATCCCCTTCTTCATCTCCGACGGCGGTTACGGCGTCTATTTTGACGACCATTACCGCGGAGCTACACTCTCCCCCTCTGTCAACGGAACCAGCTATTCCACCGGCTCCCAGAACCCCATCGCCTACTATTTCGTCGGCGGCGAAAACCGCGACATGGAACAGGTCATGGCTAACTACACCCTCCTCACCGGCCGTCAGGAAATGCCCGCTTACTGGGGGCTCGGCTACATCACCTCCCGTTACGGCTACCACAACCGCGCCGAAGGTGAGCAAGTCGTCAACAACATCAAAGCGATGCCTCTTCCCCTCGATGCAATCGTCTTCGACCTCTACTGGCAGGGCGATGATGAATACCATCTCGGAACGCTCAACTGGGGCTCAAATTTCCCCAACCCTAAGGACATGATGAAGGGATTCCTTGATAAAAATGTCCATACCATCTGTATCACAGAGCCTTACTTCACACATCTCTGTCCCAACTATAATACGCTCCGCGACCGTGGCTATTTCGCCGATGAAAGCGTCAACGATATGGATTGGCTTCATTCCAATCAGGTCGGACTCATCGACTCCTCCAACCCCGATGCAATGAACTGGATGGCCCAGTTCTACAAGCAGCGCACCCACGAGGGAATCGACGGATGGTGGATGGACCTCGGCGAACCCGAGCGCCACGACTACGATTCCCATCACATGGGCGGTTCCGTCGACCAGGTCCACAATGAATTCAGCCTCCTGTGGCAGAAGGCTATCCATGAGCAGATGCGTGCCGAGTTCCCCGACCGCCGTCTCCTCTTTATGCCCCGCTCCGGCACGGCCGGAATGCAGCACTATGCCGCCTTCCCCTGGACCGGCGACATCCGCCGCTCTTGGGACGGTCTTGAAGCCCAGGTTCCCGCCCTTGTCAATTCCTCCATGTCCGGCATCGGATACATGGGCTCCGACGTCGGCGGCTTCATCGCCTCTTCCACGGATGCTAATCTCTACCTCCGCTGGATCGAGTTTGCAGTCTTCTCTCCCGCAATGCGCACACACTCCCAGAATGACCCCGAACCCTATCTCGGGCATTACACCAGCGTAGCCGACGGCATCAAGAAGTTTGTCAACCTCCGCTACCAGTATCTCCCCTACCTCTACAACCTCGCTTACTCCAACACCTACCAGGGTCTTCCCCTCGCGCGTCCGGCCAATTTCCATGACGAAGACCGCTCCACCCTCGCCAACTGCAAGGACGCTTACCTCTGGGGCCGCGACATCTTCGTCGCTCCCGTCCTCAATAATACGAATAGCAGGATGATCACATTCCCCGATGGCGACTGGATCGACATGAACGACTGGAAAACCCGATATGCCGGCGGCCAGACTGTCACCTATAACGCCAAATTGGAAGTTCTCCCCCACTTCGCCCGCGTAGGCTCTTTCATCCCGCGCTACACGCAGAGCGTCTTCACCAGCACGGCCGAAGCCTCAAAGTCTGACTTCACAATCGACTATATCCTTGACCCGCTGAATCCCACAGCCACTGGCTTCCTCTACGAGGATGACCATGAAGATCCGATGCCCGTCGAGCACGACAACTACATCCTGACCGAGTTCTCTTCCGAACTTGACTCTGACGGTGGCCTGGCAATCGTGGTCCGCCGCTCCGGCACGGTCCATAACGATGCACCGGAAGCGCATAACTACACCCTCATCGTCCACAACTACGAGATGCCATACGAAGGCGCTGTCTACGGCGGTCCCGGAAACGTAGCGCGCCCTGCCCGCGCAGCCGCCCTTTCCGAAGAAGGCGACACGGAGGATTATAAGTTCAACACCGCCTCCTCCGCCGAAGAGCTCCAGGCCTCCGACGGCAACGGCTACTACTATGACCCGGACAACAAGAAGCTCCACATCCGCTTCCAGGCCGCCCCGACCGACGGCTTCGTCCTGGCGGCCAACAACAACGGCGTCCTCACCGGTCTTGAAAGCGTCACGGGCGAAGGCCTCATCACGCTCGGCTACGCCGACGGCGAACTTCTCTACTCCATCCCCGCCGGCTTCAAAGAAGCCGAAGTCGCTATCAGCAACGTAGCGGGAGCAGAAATAGCCCGCGTGGCCGACCTCAACTGTGACGGCTACCGCAACTCGCGTGCCCTCGACCTCCCCGCAGGCATCTACCTCGCCAAAGTCAAGGCCCGCAACGCCGCCAACCTCCCAGCCGCCCGCTCCTTCAAATTCATAGTAAAATAAAACTCATTTATATCATATAATCCGGGACGCGAAATTTCGCGTCCCTTTTTTATCTCCTCCCAACTTTTAAACTATATAAATGTTTATTAAATTGAACCCCTCCGATTCCCAAGCTGAGCCCCGGAGGGGCTCAACTACGGTTAACCGCGGGCCCTTGCGGCCCGCGGATGAAAAAGATTATTATTAAAAAGAGCCCCGGAGGGGCTCAACAATCCCTAAAACAATATGAAAAAATCAACCATCTTCCTCGCCGCCACGGCCGCAATCCTCTCCCTTTCCAGCTGCGTATCTAACAAAAAATACGCCGAACTCCAGACCGAATACCAGGCCACACGCGACGGCCTCCTCGAATGCAATTCCAACGCCAAAAGCATGGAATATGTAATCTCCGACCTCAAAAACCAGAACGCCGAGCTCAAGAAGAGCCTCTCCGAGATGAAATCAACCCTCGACCAGAGCCTCCTCAACTCCCAGCAGGGAAGCATGAACATCTCCAAGCTCGTCGACGAAATTAACGCCTCCAACAAATATATCAAGGAGCTCATCTCAGCCAAATCCAAATCCGACTCCCTCAACATCGCCCTCACAAACAAGCTCACCCGCTCCCTCAACAACGATGAGCTCAAGGATGTCGATGTGAAAGTCCTCAAAGGCGTTGTCTACATCTCCCTTGCCGACAACATGCTCTTCAAATCCGGAAGCTACGAAGTCAGCGACCGCGCTATGGAGACCCTCAGCAAAATCGCCAAGATTATCAAGGACTACTCCGACTATGACGTAATGGTCGAGGGCAACACCGACGATGTCCCCATCTCGCGCACCAACATCCGCAACAACTGGGACCTCTCCGCCCTCCGCGCCTCTTCCGTTGTTCAGGTCCTTCAGAATGACTTCGGCATCAACCCGGCCCGCCTCTCCGCCGCCGGCCGCGGCGAATTCAACCCCATCGCCGACAACACCTCCGACGTCGGCCGCCAGCGCAACCGCCGCACGGAAATCATCATCACGCCGAAACTCGACCAGTTCCTCGACCTCATCGACCAGGCTCCCGAACAGAACAATTGAGAATCCACTCATTCCATGGATGCAAGAATTTCAAAGCGGGGCATCTACATGCCCTCTTCTCCCATCCGTAAGCTCGCCGGCGCGGCCCAGAGGGCCGAAAGCCGGGGAGCTTTCGTCTTTCGTCTGAACATCGGCCAGCCCGACATCCCGACCCCGCCCGGCGCTCTCGAAGCCCTCCGCTCCGTCGACCGCAAGGTCCTCGAATACTCCCCCTCCGAGGGACTCGCTTCCCTGCGCGAAGGAATGGCCCGATACTATTCCCGCTTCGGCCTCGACATCTCCCCCGACGAGATCATCATAACCTCCGGAGGCTCCGAAGCAGTCCTTTTCGCCTTCATGGCCTCCCTCGACCCGGGCGATGAAATAATCGTCCCCGAACCGGCCTATGCCAACTACATGGCCTTCGCCGACTCGGCCGGAGCCGTGATCCGCTCCGTGACTTCCTCTATCTCCGACGGCTTCGCCCTCCCCCCGATCGAGGAATTCGAACGGCTGATCTCCCCGCGCACAAAGGGAATACTAATCTGCAACCCCAACAACCCGACCGGATATGTCTATACGCGCGAGGAACTCGACCGCATCGCCCGACTCGTGGAGCGCCACGGCCTTTGGCTATACAGCGATGAAGTCTACCGCGAGTTCTGTTACGGTCCGCGACCCTTCGTCTCGGCCATGAGTCTCGATTCGATCGCCTCCAACGTCGTGCTGATCGACTCCGTCTCGAAGCGATATAACGAATGTGGAATCAGGATCGGGGCCTTGGTGACGCGCAATCGCGCCCTCCGCGATTCGGTCATGAAATTCTGTCAGGCACGGCTCAGCCCTCCGCTGATCGGCCAGATTGTGGCCGAAGCCTCCATCGACACCCCCGAAGAATATCTCCGCGCCACATTCGACGAATACCGTCGCCGTCGCGACTTCCTGATTGAAGGGTTAAACCGGATTCCCGGGGTCTACTCCCCGATGCCGGAAGGCGCATTCTACACAGTCGCCTCCCTCCCCGTCGAGGATGCCGACGAATTCTGCCGATGGTGTCTCGACGAATTTGTCAGCGACCGCAACGAAACGGTCTTCATGGCCCCCGCCTCCGGCTTCTACACAACCCCCGGCAAAGGCCGCAACCAAGTCCGCATCGCCTACGTCCACAACATCGACTACCTCGCCCGAGCCCTCGAAACCCTCCGCCAAGCCCTCGAAGCCTACTCCAAATAACCGAAAATGCCGACCCCTATCCCGGGGCCGGCATTTATCTGCTATGTGCTAAACTATGCTTACTAAACTCTAATTTTTTCCCAATCAACCCGGCAACTCGATAAGATGATGAATCAGCGCGAAGATAACGAGCGCCCCCGTTGAATGAATCTCCAGCTTGTTGGAGATATTCCGCCGGTGGGTCGTCACGGTATGCACCGATATGCACAGCGAATCCGCAATCTCCTTGTTCGACTTCCCGCGGGCCACCTCCCGGATAATATCCTTCTCGCGCTCGCTTAGTATATCAAGCGCCGAATTGCCCGTCTTCGCCGACGTCGCCTCCTCGGCAGCCTCCCGCGCACGCATCTCATTCTCCAGACGCTCCACAGCCGGAATAAAAAGCCGGCTCTCCACATCAAAATGGCTGATGATATCCTTCTCGCAGACGATAATGTCAAACAAAGCCTGGCTCAGCTTGATATTCTCCCCCTGCTTGAAATGATAGATAAAAATATCCTTCAGCTCATTCAGCTTCGTCACGCTGTCATCATGGCTGCTCGAATACTCCGAAATAGTGAACTCCGGATCCGGCTTCCCTGCCAACAGCGACCGCGCATAACTGAACACGACTTCATTCTCATGCTCCATATGCTTTCGGACCTCAGCCACATAATCATCGAAGAATTTCATCAGCAGCAGCGCAACCTGGTCTGTCTCCGAATGCGTGATCCCATCGATCAGACTCCGCCGGATTCGCGGAAGCGTCACATCTAAAAACGACGAATGCGCACGCTCAAGATATTTCATCAGCTCCTGAAGCGAAATCCGCTTCGGATCGAACGGGTTGCCACTCAGCAGATTGCAAACCGTCAGGAACGTCTCCACATCCGTTCCGTTCTCCCGGCAGATCTTCTCCACCGTGTCGTCGCCAAACCCAAAAGGAATGCCAAACCGGCTGATTGTCATCAGCAGCAGATTATTATCGCGGATCAGATCCCGCATAGACTGCCCGGCCGAATAGCCGCATTCCTTGATTAATCCTTCCTGAGCTGTCATCGCTGTTTCCTTTCAGAGCCAATCGGCCCCCAATTATTCTAATGCAAAATTACACCATTCCGCCCGCCCCTACAATACCCATTTCTCAGTAATTT
>CAYZQA010000044.1:14736-18830 GCA_964480745.1 uncultured Sangeribacter sp.
CAGGGCGACGCCCCCGAATCCCTCTCCCTCCTCAACCAATTCCTCCGAGACTACCCCGAATCCCAATACGCCCCCGAGGCACTCGCCATGATCGGCGACTACTATTTCCAATCCTGGGAATGGGCCGACGCCGTCCGCACATACGCCAACGTCATCCCCCTCTCCACAGCCCTCTCCCCCGAACGTAGCCGCCAGGTCCAATACCGCTACGCACTCTCCCTGCTGAAGACCGGATATTTCCGCGAAGCGCGCCCGATCTTCCGCAGCCTCCTTTCCTCCTCGACCTACGAAGACCCGGCCCGTTTCTATATCGCCTACATTGACTACATAGAAGGCGATCTCTCACGCGCCTACGACGGCTTCTCCCGGGTCACGCTCGATGACCCCGACCTCCTCCCAGAATATTTCATGGCCCAGATCGAATATCGCCGGGGCCAATACGCAAAGTCGCTAACCCGCGCCAAGGAACTCCTGAGCCGCGGACCCTCCCGGGGCGACGGCTATTTCCCCGAACTCCGCCGCATCGCCGGCCTTTCCCTTTTCAAATTGGGAGACCCCGATGCCGCCCGGCCATATCTCGACAGATACATGGAGTTCAACAAAGCCCCGGCCGATGACGCCGTCTATGCCCTCGCAATCGCCGAATACAACGACGGCCGTTACGACAAGGCCGAATCCCTCTTCTCGCGCCTCACGGACAATGGCGACGAACTCGCCCAATCCGCCTGGCTCTTCCTCGGCCAATGCCGCCTCGCCGAAAACGACCCGACAGGCGCCGCCATGGCCTTCGAGAAAGCCGCCGCGATGGGTATCGACAAGGATGTGACCGAAGCCGCCTGGTTCAATTACGCCACGGCCGCCACCCGCGGAGCCCATATCCCCTTCGCCTCAGGCGCAAAACGCCTCGAAGAGTTTGTCCGCCGCTACCCCGACAGCGATTATACTCCCAAAGTCGAGACATACCTCGCCAACGCCTACTATAACGAAGGCGATTATGATGCCGCCCTCAAAGCGATCGGCAATGTCCGCCATCCTTCGGCCGAACTGCTCGGAACGAAGCAGAAAGTGCTCTACGAACTCGGTGTCCGCGCCCTCTCAAACGGCGACCCCAAGCGAGCCGCCAATTATCTTGATCAGGCCGTCGGCCTCGAACGCTACGGCAAGGACGTTGCCCGCGAAGCCCGCCTTTGGCTCGGAGACGCCCTCTACGCATCCGGCGATTTCCGCCGCGCCGCCGACGCATATGAGAAATATGCCGCCGACAGCGCCGCGCCCTCCCGCGCCCTCGCATATTACAATCTCGGATATGCCCGCTACAAGGCAGGCAGCTATGCCGCTGCCGCCAAGGCTTTCCGCAACGCCACCCTCATTCCCGGCCTGACTCCGGCTCAGACCGATGACGCCACCCTCCGCCGAGCCGATTGCCTCTACTATACCCGCAATTACCGCGAGGCAGCCGACCTCTTTGCCTCCCTGCCCGCCTCCGATTACGCCCTCTACCGCCGCGCAATCCTCGAAGGCCTCCAGGGCAACGCCGCGGCAAAGGAACGCCTCCTCCTCCAGCTTGAATCCTCTTATCCCGATTCCCGCTGGCTCTCCCCGGCCCTCCTCGAACTCGCCCTCTCCTACGAAGGAGCCGGCAACAAGGCCGCAGCCGCCGATGCCTACCGCCGCCGGCTGAACGCCGCCTCCGATGTCTCCGTCGACGAACTCATGCGCATGGCTGAAACCATGCACGATGCCGCCCGCTGGAGCGACCTCCATGACGTCGTCAGACGCCTCCGCGAGTCCGGCGCACTCGGAGCCGAGGATCTCGCCGACATCGACCTTTTCGAAGCCGACGCCTTCAACGCCGAAGGCTCCCCGGCTAAAGCCATCGAGATTTATGAGCGACTCGCCCTCAACCCCGAGTCCCTCTCCGGAGCCAAGGCAGCTGTCGCCCTCGGTCAGCTTCTCCTCGACAGCCGCGACTACTCCCGCGCCGAGCAGCTGATGACAGATTTCACCGACGCCGGAACCCCACATCAATACTGGCTCGCCCGAGGATTCATCATCCTCGCCGACGCCTATGCAGCCCAGGACAAAGCCTATCTCGCCAAGGAATATCTCGAAAGCCTCCGCGACAACTACCCCGGCCAGGAACCCGACATTTTCAACGATATTAACTCCCGCCTCAAATCCCTGAAATAATGATTTCTTATATATCTACAGCCCTCTCCTCCCCGCGTCAACACTGTGCTGAGGGCGCAAGCCCGAAGTCGCTCGTATTTGGCCTCCTCTCTCTCCCCCTCTCTCTCCTCCTCTCTTTTACCGCCAGCGCCCAATTTGACCAGACAATCAACGTCAGCGGCGAATATATCCCCGAGGTCATCGACCACAACCGGATCTCCTCCTTCCCCGCGAAAGTCCGCTTCGCGGCCGCCGACAGCGAACTCGATTACGATCTCCGAGCCGTCACAGCCGATTTCTCCCCCCGGGGCGACGCAATGTTCGTCATCCCCTGGGGCGACCGCTCCCCATGGCCACACGCCAGAGGATACGTCAACCTCGCCCTCGGCTCATGGCTCAACGCCTCCCTCGACGCCGGATACCGCTTCGCCGATTCCCGAACGACAAAAGCCGGAATTGCCTTCCAGCATAATTCCACTTCCCTCTGGCATCCAAAGGTGGACGGCATCCGCTACGAACACCCCCAATGGCGTTACGATGAAACCCTCTCCCTCTACGCCCATCACGATCTCTCCCCCGCCGTCCGCCTCAACGCCGACGCCGCCTGGAACATCAATTTCTTCAATTACTACGGCGTCGACACCTCCGACCAGCCCGACCAGACCCTCAACCGAGGCTCATTCCGAATCGGGCTCTCATCCATCCCCGCCTCACTGCCGGCCTACCTGACCGACCCACAGCCCCCCACGGGCCTCCCCCTGCAATGGAACGCCGACATCCGCGCCTCCTATTTCGGTTTCAACCGCCTCCCCGGCGAGAATGATTACAACGGACTTGGCCAGACCGACCTCGGCCTCTCCGGAAATGTCGATTATGCCTTCAACCGCTCCTCCTCCCTCGGCCTCGACCTCGATGCCCGCTGGCTTATCTACGCCTCCCAGAAGAAGGAGGAGAGACTCCCGGCCATTGCCCCCGACAACTACGGAAACATCTCCCTCACCCCCCGCTACCGTTACGCCTCGACCCACTTCAACATGACCCTTGGCGCGAAACTCGACATAACCCCCGGAATCGCGGGCTACAAGTCGTTCCACGCCGCCCCCGCCGTCAAGCTCGCCTACACGGGCAGCCCCTTCTCCGTCTGGGTCAACGTCCTCGGCGGCCAGACCCTCCGCACAGCCGACTGGCTCTATCTCCTCGATCCCTACTGCTCCCCGACCATGGCGAGCGTAACCCCGATGTATGCCCCCGTGGATGCAACCCTCGGATTCCGCCTCACTCCCTTCTCCGGCTTCACGTTCGGAGCAGACATCGAATACATGATTGCCAAGAACGTCCCCTACGGCGGCGATTACATGGCCAATCTCGCATTCGGATACTGGGATATTATATGCGGTGCGCCAGCCAGAGACGCCTCCCCCGCCTCCTACGACCTCACAGGCTTCTCGGCCGGAGTCAACCTCGGCCTTGATTTCTCTCCATGGTTCTCTCTCAGCGCCGAAGGCCGCTACCAGCCCCAGAGCCGTGACGAAGGTTTCTTCAACGGCTACGACCGTCCCCGCTGGACCCTCGGCCTCGCCGCCGAAACCAACCCCTGGAGCCCCCTCCGCATCGCCCTAACATACGAATACCGCGGAGTCCGCACCCTCTATCTCGACCACTCAGCCCACTCCCTCCCCGACCTAACACTCCTCGGAGCCATGGTTTCATATCAGATCACCCCCCGCATCGCTGCCTATGTAAAAGCCGACAACCTCCTAAACCGCCACGACGAACTCCTCCCCGCCGCCCCCTCCCAGGGCCTCTCCATAATGGCCGGCGCGAGTTTCCTCTTTCAATAAAACCATCCCCCCCAACTCCGCGTTGATAATAAGACCCCGTCTCATAAAATTTCAGAGCTTCCGGGGTCGCTAGCTTGGAGGGAT
>CAYZQA010000045.1:0-17638 GCA_964480745.1 uncultured Sangeribacter sp.
ATAAATTGCCAACGGATTGTTTAATGTATCCTTCGTTGAAATTGCCATGAGCTTGAGTTTTCCTCAATTTATCATTGAGGAGTACAACTACTCTATTTCGGACTTCAATCGGGTCAGTGAGAATGTCATCTCGTGTCAAAGTTCGATTTTTTTCTTTACTTATCGGAGTTTTCAGAAATACGCTAATCGCCTTGAACGTATCTTCCTCAGCGGAATTAACTGTCCATCTCTCATGCAAGATTGTTCTAAAATGCGCACACCCGGAGCATGTGTTATGCTGCTTATAATAGTCACATTCTTGATACCTTTGTTTAGTTTTACAAATGTATTCTCTCTCCTGAGTACCAATTAACTTCAATAATTTAACCCCAAGATTAAAAGCTTCTCTTGAGGAATCAAATAACTGTTTGTTGAGTTCGTAGACAACCGTAGTGCAAACAAATCCGAGAAACTCTTTGTTTGGAACCGCGCCACCATCACAACGTGGTACAATCTTCTCCAGTTCAAAGTTGACATTAGGATTATTTGCGTCACACTCAGCGTACGCCATATCGAGCGTCCCATTGATTGTTTGTAATGCTTGTCCTCCAGATTCTAAAAATGTGATGATATTATCGGTAAGTAATTGCAGGCCAATGGGCACAGAATTACTTGCTTCATAGAGGCAATGATAATATACGCCCCAATTATCAAACTTATTTTTCCAAAAAGACTTCACAAGGTCGAGATTAAAACACGTTTGACCTTTATGAATGGCAAGGAAATAACGTTTAAGCAACGTCATTTGCACCTGTGGAGAGAAGAGGCGTATCAAGCGCGAAAGTTGGTCAAACTCTTCAAATACGTAATTCTCGTCAATTATCCAACGACGAATCTTAATAAAAAAATTCGAAGGTGTTTCATCACTTAGTACATTAAAAGAAGATGAATCAGGATTATCTTCTTTTTGAATAACAATCTTGGAAATAAGATCGAAGATAGAGCTGTCCCAGTCACTTTTAGCATCATAATCAGGCATTACAATCCTCAAAGCATCAATTAAAGGTGCCGGAAAGAAAATATTCGATTGAATGTTTTTTGATGACAAAAACTTCTGAATAAGTTTTTGTTTGGGAATTGATAGACATATAGCCAAGTTTCTCAGTTCGTTATAAACATAAGGACGATATCCTGTAGCATCAAACTGCATTATCACCTCGTTAATAACATTTATGTTGAGGAAACAATTACTTAAATACCACAATAGTTCCCGACAGGCAAACTTATCTGATGAATTTTGGCGTTTGTATATATGCAAACGAAACAATGCCTTGACATGAGAAGCATCGTCAGGATTAAACTCCTCAAGTTGAATTTGTTCAAATCCAGGCTCAACATACACTCTAGATCGACTATTATCTATCGGAGTGACGTATGTTTTTCCAAATGCTAATGCAGAGTTTCCTCGTGCTTTCGAAAAAGCGGCAGAAGACAGTTCCCCTCTAAGAGAAGATAATTCCGGTTTCCAAACAACATCATAATTATGGGTTGCTCTATTCCGTTCCTTGGCTCTAAAGAAGTAGAATAGAGGTATACCTTGGCTCTTCAATTTATTGAAGAGTTCAGTCTTGATTTGAATCGTATGTATGGTTTGTTCAGGCATATACAACACTATATTTATTCCGATAATAACCTATTATCGAATTTATCACCCACTTCGAAGGCGTATAAGGACTCCATTCCTCTCCGGTCGACATAGATATCTCTCATCCAATCTAATATATGCGAATGGATATGCTTTACACTAGAATATGCAGGTAAATTGCTTATATTATTGAAAGTTGAGACAACCTCTCCCTTTGCATTCTCTCTAATACCACGAAAATCCGCAACGCCAAATCCTTTTCCTGAAGTAATTAGATGATAGTTCGTTAGGATATTTCTATCATGTGTAACGTCGTTAGAAGTATGAGCAACTATGGAAACTAAAATTTTCGATCCAAGTCGAAGCCCATGAATCTCTGAAACAACCTGTTCCATTTTTTCCTTGTTCAATTCTCCATTCTTATTATAAATGAAGATAGTTAGATGAAACGGAATAGACAATCCAGATGGGACTAATGATTGAATGATACTATATAAAGAGGGTTTCCGACGGTCGAACTTACAGAGAAGGTAATTATCAATTATCACGGCAGCGTTAATCGGGGCAATTTTTAAAGAAGATAGAACATCTTTCCAAGAGGAAATATCTTCGTATTCTTCCCCGTGTTCCCTAAGTTTTCGTTTTTGCTCATCCGTTAGAAGATTGTAAGGCCGATAATGAATATTTCCCAAGTCATCAATTATCTGCATATCTGTAAGGGACAACGTGAGAAGCACTCCTTTGCTGTCGCGATATCCAACATATGGCTTAGACATAGGAGGCAGCATTAAATAAATATCATCTGCAACAGGTGCCTTAATAGCTTCCTCACAAGACTGATTGGAAAATATTTTGCGGTTAGGACGTTTAATAAGCTTATTGACAAGTGGATTTATTGTCGCGAGCTTCTGAAGTTCTGCTCCTGATATACTATCCAAAAAGAGATCGCCTAATTTTTCTATAACAGAAAACACTGTACTATACGGACGATCTTTCCGAAGTCTTATCACTTCGGAAAGTGTGTCTATTGTGCAGAATATTCTATGCGCTGCCATACTTATTCGTTAATTAGATCGAATAATCGGATAGCATCATTGTCTGCTTCATCAAAGAACCCTGAGCCAAATTCTTGTAAGAATTTGCCGTCCTCTTTTAACCCCATATTATAAGGATGGCTGTCCTCATTTACATATATCACCGAGACATCCTCTACGGGGATATTCTTCTCAGCCACCCTCACCTGAAGTCTACGAATCAGATATTCGCTATGGGTTTCGATGATAAAGTGGATGTTATACTTTTCTATTGCCTCAGCAAACATATCCACCAATAGAGACTGGAACTTGGGATGAAGGTGTATTTCAGGCTCCTCGATGATAATTGTCTGTTCCGGAAACAAGACCTTATCGGTATTCATGTCTGTGACATAGACATAATTCTGACCAGCCCATCCCTTAACGAGAAAGTGATGGAATGCGTTTTGAATACAGGTTTCAATCTCCATCAATATAGAGAACAGTTGTGTTATGCCATAGCCTTCATCAGCCAAAAGAGAGGTTCTTTCTCCTTTATGGAGTCTAATTGACACGCCCAATCCTTCCGAATCAAGGTCAAGAGTGGCATAGTCACAAACGCCAAATCTGTGGAGCCATTTGTTCAAGAAAGCATCCGGTTCATAACCTTTCTCGTTTTCGTATTCCGTGAGACCAACAAAGTCTCGACGTGCATTAAAATAACGGTTGAGAAGTGTGGCAAAGTCTGTCTTTGAGTCAAGAGTATAAAGACGTTTAACATCTATACGAGACGAACCAACATAAGATAGTTTGCCGACCCAAGATGGATTGAGAGCCTTTTGTAACTGATTATTTACAATCCTCTTAAAGTCTTCCCACAAATAATATACTGTGAGATGATGGGTGTCGCCAATCCATTCTTCAATCTCTGTAAGATTTACTCTTCCTGAATATGACTTGTGTTGCTCAAAGCCAATCATTTCACCGATATTGGTCAGAGTTGTAAGGAGTAAAGGGAACTTTATACTTGTCTTATGAACTTTTTCCGTTAACCGCTCATCTCCCTCACTAAGTTTTTTCATTAGGCGTAACCATGACTCATCCTGAATTGTAGCATCAGAATGAACATGAGACCAATCTTGTGGTACTAATAGGGGCTCCTCGTAGTCAAGATCTTTTGCATTTGAGAAATTAGAAATCCATTCTTTTTCACGCAACTTGAAAAATTCTGAAAAGGTATCACATTCCGATTCACCGAAAACTTCTGATAAACGCTGAACATAAACTTTAATTCCAGGCATCTCTTCGTATGCTGAAGTCAGCAGCTCATTCACCGATATAAGAAATTCATTTTTGTTAAGACCTCCGATTTTATCCAGAATAGGAACGTTGAAAAGAGAGTCGTTTTCAATTGCCCAGAGTATTGAATTATATGAGACCTTATGAGTCTTTTCATATTCATAGGCATCAAATCCAATTAAAGCAAGATTATGGAGAGTGTGATTGGGATCCAGATTTTCACGTGTACCGCACAAATAATCGGCAAGGAATGGCGTTGTATTAAGATAACAAGTGCCTTTATCAGAGCTAAATACAAGCGTCCCTCCTTTGTAGATCAGAAGAGATTTGAGATAACCGCGGTTAAGAATATCCGCGCTATTGGTCACGAAAGATAAGACAACATCCAAACCGTTTTCTGCTGTAAATCTATATTCAATCTCTCCCGTGGTGGATTTAAAGTTAACAACTTTATCAAAGCGGCCAAGCAAATTTAGCGGATAATCATTAAAATCCATAGTGTAGCTTCCAAGCTCTAACACGCTTTTATTGTCGGACGCAGCCTTCACTTTTTGAAGATAGGTATTAAGTAGTAGGATTGACTTGGCTATACTGCTCTTACCGGAACTATTGCATCCAGTGAGGACGGTGAAAGGTGCAATCCTTGCTTCGCCACCATCTTCACCAAATACTCTAAAGTTCTTTATGTTATAATTTGTCTTCATCTTAAGTTATGTTTTACGATACAAAGTTAGCAACTAATTGCGAACTCATTATTCGTGAAAAAATTTCTACTTGTGTTTATACTCTTGTTTTTGTTTGACAATGCAAAGTTAAGATGGACATTCGAACTCATTGTTCGCATTTATTGATTTATATCTTTCAGACATTTCGATGGCAATTGAAGTGACTTGCTCAACTATGTGAGACGGAGATAAAACGATAAGGTTAGCACCATAGGTGGTAAGTTCACGGATTAACTCATAGTTCTCGCTGCACTCTATTGAGAAGAAGTCGCCTTGTGGAAGTGAGGCGTATTTAGCTCGAAGAACAGCAGCTTTTGAGCCTTTCAGATGTCGCATAGACCCATGAATTGGCTTTGTAATAATGTAGGGGGAGGCAGTTTTACTTACCCAAAAGATGATTTCTTCGACTGGTTTGTTATCATAATATGTTATTCCAATAATGTCCTCGTATCGTTCGGTGAAATCCTCGATTGCCGGCTTGAAAGTCAAACATTTTGCATAATCAAATCCGACAATACGGTCAAGAGCAAAGTTTAATACACGATCGCTGTCGAACGGACTTGCCAAAAGATACCAACGACAGTTGTACTCTTTCAATAGGTATGGTGAAACAGCCACCGATTTTATCTCATCACTGTCAAAAGTATGGTAATGCAAGTTGATAACTGCTTTTGAACTAATTGCAGCGAAAAGTTCGGCAAGAAGTGTGGAATTTTCTTCTATGTTTTTTGACATAGAGATAATCTCAGGATGTTCTTCAATGTTTAGCTTTTGAGCGAGAGCATCGAGCCACTCAAAGTTCGGTTGGCCCTTGAAACTGCCCAATGTAGATAACACAGAGGCAAGGAGTGATAACTCATCTTCTGAAAGCGGTTTCTTGAAGATTGAGAATGATGGATCTGCATATCTGATGCACGGTTTCATGTATGACCCATCGCCGGAACTTAATGGAGCCGGAACTGAATATCGCTCAAATTCCACCATAAAGGGTGATTCACGTTCCAAAAAAACAAGGTCTTTTTCAACGCATCGTCGTGTTACCGGTTTAAAGCCATAATTGGGCATCTCTTCTTCAAGATAGTCAGTCATATCTTGAATAGAGTAGGCCTTGCGATGGTTTGACAATAGCCTGTCAAGCAAGGCAATTCTTGTTAATGCTTTCTTATTCTGAGGCATACTTAAATATCAAGTTGGCGAGTGAGGAAAGTAAATCGGCCAACCCTCTTGTTGCCATATTCATCAATCGCCTCTACCGTTATCCATTTGCGATTTCGATTGTAAAAATTCCAAATATTAGAATATTCTAAGGGCAATACTTCTTTACCGGTTGAGTCGATAAGTCCGTACTTTTTACTCTCTCCATCGAAGTGATTTACTCTTGCAAAGCCACTGTCAAAAGAGTCAATCCATGGATACTTCCCTTTTGGAACAATGACCTCTCCGTCAATAGTTATGACCTCATATTGTCCGTCGAGGTGATGTAGAGTCAGTAATTTCTTATCAGTTGAGAGCCCAATTCCTTGATAAATGGGTTTTAAAAGGACATCGCCTCGGCTATCAAGTAATCCCCATTTAGTTTTAGAATATGTGCTCGGTTCTTTAGTGGCTCGATTAAATCCATAGGTATAGGTAATCCCCACGCGAATCACATCGGAGTCCTCTCGGCACGAGTCAAGTATACGATCATATTTTGGCTCAACGACAACTTCGCCATCTTGATTCATCAGACCATAATGTTGATAATATGAGAATGGTATGAGCAAACGTCGATCCTGACTTATGTTATAATCCGAAAAATCGACAGGTATCCGGATATTTGAAAATTCGTGATAAGCAAGACTGTTGATGTGGTTAAGTTCCATTGAGACAGAATGTTTTGATTTGACGTTACAAAGTTATAGCCCTTGCACGAACTGGTTGTTCGCACTGGGTGAATTTAGATATTTGCCCCAATCTTATTGTTGAGTTCCTGACGGATAACGTCCACGACTTCCGGTCGAAATCCGAGACCAATGGCAATCTGCTTGCAAAGCTCATACTCTTTGGGATGGAAGTGTCCATCAACCATGGCCAAAGCAACGACATCTCTTATATGCTGAGCGCGAATTGCCGGACTTTGTGGAACAGCATGAGGTATTGATGTGGGATTGGTTATAACTCGCATGAGATCCGTCTGCTTCAAACCTTCACGCTGAAGAAATGCCATGAGTGTCTGCATTTCAACGTCTGCAATTTCTCCATCACACGCGGCAACATTGACAAGAGAAGATAAGAACGTGAGTTTGTAATCATCCGACTGTGAAGTTGCCGATTGCGAATCTTCAAAGTCTTTCGGGTTAGATATCGAAGATACGATTTGATAGCCATAAAACTCTACAATGCGGTCGGGGAATGACATTGCAAGTCTGATATACTCAATCTTGTTGTTCTTGACGAAGATGTGCAGAACTATCGGCTTTGTGGAGTCGGTGGAGGCACCGGGAGCATCCACATATTGAACGCGGTCCTCCATTATTTGAGACCCAATAAATGGGAATGAGGCGTGGCGATGCGTTCTGAACTTATCGTTGTCCGGAACATCCAAGGATATTGTGTCGTTGGAGGCCGTTAAATGCAGGTCAAAGTTGAGAGGGCCTTTGTTAGTGCAGCGCCCACCTTGCCATTCCTCAAAACGCACAACGTGAAAAGAAATACTTTTCTTATATACGCTTTGGACAGATACGGGTTTAGTCCATTTCTGCATGGGAGCACTCGTTGATGCATCAATAGATGTAGGTGTGGTTGAAGCGTGATGGTTAGCCGCGATATTTGGTAAATGAGAAGATTGCGATTTTGCATTCTTCTTTTTCCCGAATAGTGAATCTAAAAATCCCATGAATATCTCGATTTAGTTTGTAATTTTTACAAAGGTAAAACCTTTGTGCGAACTGATTGTACGTGTCGTCAATATTTCTTAAATGTAGTGTCAACTGGCAACTGCAAAATTAACCCAATTTTTTAAAGAATTCCTTTTTAGGGGTCGAAAAAAACAATTTCTTTCTTGGCCTCTCATTGGTCTGGTACGGCACCTCGTCCTGTCCATGCTGAGTTATGTGTAGATTCTAATTAGAAATTTTGCACTTCAATTTAGAATCTACAAACCATACTCATTAATAAACTATTCTAATGCAAGTCACCCCGCTTCCGGGTTGGGGAGCGGGGTGACGATGGTGTGGGTTTGGATGGTCGGGGGAGGGGTCAGAGGATGACCTTGACGGCTTTTGTGCCGGTTACTTTGATTGCCGGCGTGCCGGGCGCGGGAGCGGTGATTATCATCCCCTGAAGGTCGTAGTAGGTGGCCGTTTCTTCATTGGCGGATTCTATCTCAGCGATGGAGTCCACTCCCCCTTTGAAGGTGGCTGGTTCGGAGGCTGCCCCTTTTGCGAGGATGTAACCCTTGTCGTCTACAAGGTAGGGCGTTACAATGACGCTGTAGGTGATGAAGTCTTTGACTTCCGTTGCGAATTCTCCGGTAGTGGCTGCGGTCTGAACCATTCCTACCGGGCTTCCGATCGTTCCCTCGGCGGCGGCTTCTGCCGAAATCTGCAGGCGGCGGATGAGGAGGGCGCCATCTTCGTTGTTTTCCGTGCGCGTCACAATGAGGAATTCCGTGTTGGCAGTTGCGCCCGTCAGCGAGAATGTGTAGGTTTCGTAATCTTCCGGTACGTTTTCACTTGTTCCCCATGCCGATGCCACTTCGTAGTTATTGCTGTCGTTGAGGGTAAGGAGGCCTGCGAGCAGACCGTTGCCGGGCGAGGCAGCTTCGATTGTGACATCTACTTTTCCGTCTTTGACGTTGGCCAGGTCATAGTCCATCGATGAGAGCGATGCGAGGAGGCCTGTGACTGAGGTATAGTAGGCATTATCCCAGAAGCCGAACGCTCCGGGCGCGGAACAGCCAAGGTTGAACTGCCAACCCGGAAGCTCGGGCTTGGATTCATACCAGTAGTCCGATTCCTCGGGGGTGGCAACTGTGCCAGTGCTTTCAATGCCAGAGAAGTCTGCGTCAGCGAGGACGACTGTTTCGCCTGCTCCAACTTCCTGAATTGCTTTGGCTGTCACTACATAGTAGTTGGCGCCGGGAGTTGCATCCCAATCAGCGATAAGGGCAGTTTTATCGCCGTCAGCCTTGAGCGTGACGCCGGTCGGCGCGGCCAGTTCGACTACGAGGACGAGGTTTGAGGGAGATGTGACATAGGAGCCGTTAGTGGCCTGGACTTCATAGGAGTAGAAGTCGCCGGGGTTGAGCCCCTCCACGGTATAAAAGTTGTCTTCCGTAAATTGCGCTTCGAGGAAAGTGGAGGTGTTTTTCTTCGTGTTGGGATCGAATGTGTAGACGGTCAGATAATAGCCTGTTGCGCCTTCGACTTCCGTCCAGTTGGCAGTGAAGGATGTGCCGGTGAATTCGGTGTATTCCTGCGCCACCGGTACTTGCAACTCTGCTTTCTTTCCGCTGATGACCACGTTTTTAATCACCATGTCGGCTCCGCCGTCGGCAAAAATGGTGAAGTAGTAGGAGTCGTCCTCTTCTTCCGGCACGAAGTCCTTGGCATTGATCGAGAGCGTTACGTGTTTCCACTCCTTGTCGATTTCAGCCGAATCATAGTCGAAGTTCCAGGAATAGTCCGAGGCATAGACCCAGAGTTCGTCTGTGTCAATATCACAATTGTCTGTGATTTTCACATCCATATCAACAGTGACTTCCATCGCTTCGTAGAGGTCGGGAGTCCAGAGCATTCCTTCCATCCACCATCCCCATTCGTCGTCCGGGTCCTCATTATATTCGTATGGAACGAAGAGTGCCCCGCCGGCCTGCATGAGGCCTTGGCCTCCGAAGCCGTAATTCTCTTCGCCGATGAGTTCTTCGGGAATGTTGTCCCAGTCGTCGAGTTCGAGTTCGGCAGGCTCCGTCTCGCTTCCTTCCGTCAGGAAGGCGAATGAGCAGGAGTAGAGAACGCCATCCTCGGGAGCTTCGGCATAGCGGACACGAGCTTTGCGGTTGAGGGGGTTCTGTTTCTTTGCAGGTTTACGCAGAGAGCGGGAAGGGAGTGTCTTTCCATCAGCCATGCGGGCAGTGGCAATCACTTTAGGACTTACCTGGGCAGCGGCTTTGATTTCCGCAGCCATGGCGTCTGCTCCGGCAAGAGCGGAAGCGGCAAACAAACAAAGGGTAAATTTTGTCATGTAAAAACGTCTTTAAATTAGAAATTAGTTCGTTTCATCTGCAAAATTAGCTAAAATTCCTTAAGATGTCAGTATTAACGAGAATAAAATGCTTGAAAGTAAATTTTTATCATTAGATTACATGAGTTGCTATTTTTGAGATTACATGAGTTGCTATTTTTGTTATCTTTGTAATTTCTTACTCTTTGAGTCGAAGTCTAAGATAGATCTGTATGAATAAGATTGTATATCCCATTGGAGATTCCAGTTTCGAGAGTATCCGTCAGGAGGGCCGGTTCTATGTCGACAAGACGGCCTTCGTTTATCAGTTGGCCTCCACCGGTAAATATTATTTTCTGAGTCGCCCCCGCCGTTTTGGGAAGAGCCTGCTTGTCTCTACAATGGATGCTTACTTCCGAGGCAGGCGGGATCTTTTTGAGGGTCTGGCTATCTCGAAGATGGAGAAAGACTGGACGGTTTACCCGGTGTTTCGGTTTGACTTCTCGATGGGCAATATGAACGATTCCCAAAGATTACAGGACTATATAAGACATCAACTCTCAACCTGGGAAGAGGAATATGGACTATCGCCTGCCGAATATTCCTCCAATGGAGTAAGATTCCAAAGAGTGATAGAAAAGGCCTTTGCCAAAACAGGAAGTAAGGTTGTCGTATTGATAGATGAATATGACAATCCCTTGTTCTCAACCTTCGGGGAAAGCGAAGAGCATGAGCGAATGCGCGATAGCCTGAAGGATCTATACTCTATCCTGAAGGGGTTGTCGGATAAGATAAAATTCTGCTTTCTGACGGGAATTACACGTTTCAGCCGTATGTCGCTTTTCAGCGGCTTGAATAATCTGCGCGACCTTACATTGCTCCCCGAGTATTCTGCTATTTGCGGAATTACCCAAGAGGAAGTGGATACGGTCTGCGCGGAAGGGGTGGAAACAGTGGCCAGAGAGAATAAGACTGACTTTGAGGGAGCCAAGTTGCTACTGAAGGATAATTACGATGGTTATCATTTCGGAGATATGAATCTTGACATTTATAATCCCTATAGTCTCATTCAGGTGTTTCCAGACGGAAGGTTGCGCCCCTATTGGTTCAGGAGTGGAACGCCGGAATATCTCTGGAAGAAGATAGGCGAATTGTCGGATAAAGAGTCCTTGTTGGATGTATTAAACCCCATAATGACGACGGATGACCTTGAAGCCGCCGAAAGTGAAAACCTCCCGCTTGAAGCGCTGTTGTTCCAATCCGGATATCTGACCCTCAAAGAGGAGTTGGCGGATGGACGCATGTATCGTCTTGGCATTCCTAATCTTGAGGTTAGACAAGGAATCTACCAAGGGCTGTTGCCTTTGATAAGTGGGAAATCACAGAAGACAATAAACACAGATCTCGTTAAACTCATGCAATATGCCGACAGAGGAGAAACGGAGGAGATGTTGTCTTTTATTAAGAGTTTCTTGGCTGAAATCCCCAATAGGGTTACGCGTGATATGCCGGAAATCTACTATGAGAATAATTTGCTAATCCTATTCATGCTGTTGGGGGTGAGGGTGACGGCCGAACAAGACACTTCCGACGGCCGAATCGATCTCGCAGTAGAGACTGAGAAGTACGTCTATATTATGGAATTTAAACTCAATAAGTCGGCCCAGTCTGCTATAAACCAGATTAAGGAGAAAAGTTATTGGCTCCCATATGCGCGAAAGGGGAAGACAATTATTCTGGTGGGGGTTAATTTCTCTTCCCAGAAGCGCAATATTGACGATTGGCTAATCGAGAAAATGTAGGCTGTAGGTTATTCCCCTCCCGGCCGATTACTTCATTTTTTTGAGGAGGGAGTAGGCGGGGACGATGCCGAGTTCGCCGGCTTTGCGGAGGTCCGCGAGGGCCTGCTGCCGTCGGCCGAGACGCAGATAGGTCAGGCCTCGGTTGAAGGCCGCCTGGCCGAATGAGGGGTCGAGTTCCAAGGCCTGGCTGTAGCAGGCTAGCGCCGATGTGTAATCTGCGGCACCATACAGCAGATTGCCCTTGTTGAATAGCGCGAACACCAGTCGCGGGTCGAGACGCAACGCCGCGTCATAGTCCGCGGCCGCCCCCTGCATCAGATGAATGTCCTCCCCGGCATGGGCCTGGCGGATCGCACCTCGGGCCATGTAGGCCACCGTGAAATCAGGCAGCAGCTCTATGGCTCGCGACAGATCCCGCTCCGCACCGTCATAATCCTTCAGCAACCCCCGTGCTATCCCGGATGCCAACAGATCGGCCGGACGCGGCTCGGCCGTCTCGGCTGCTCGCCCATATTGCTCGGCAAGCGCGAAGAGGGCCGTGATCGTCTGTTCATCGTTAGGCGTCCCCGGAGCAGGGGAGAGGTAGAGAAGATGGTCAAGATAATGACGCGTGTTCATCTCGTCGAGGCTCCGGAAATAATTCGACGTCGCCTGGAGCGATCGCGGCGAAGCCACAAATGACAAGACATAAGAAGGCTCGGGATCGACGGTCACCTCTCGGTCCTGCACGCGCCCCTTTATTCGCTCATTGAATGCCAGGTCGGGCGAGCCCGTGCTCCCGACAGTCACAAGCTGATTGAAGCGGGCCATCGTCTCCGTTTCCGATTCTTCATCCTGCGCCGCGTTGCGCTCAGAAGAATTTGTGCGCCCCGGCTGGATTGTCGGCCGGTCAAGCGGATTGCGGTCAGGGTCTGTGACATATCTCTTGACAAGCTCATCAGCCTGATGGACGTTGCGCATCGCCTCTTTCATGTTGCCCATATCGCGCAGAGCCTCCGCCCGAGCATAATAAACCGGGTAGAACTTGGGATAGCGGCGCGCAATGCGGTCGAACTGTGCGAGGGCCTCCTTGGGATTGTTGCGCTCCAGTTCGACGAGACCCAGATTGAATGTCGCATGAAAATTATCCGGCTCCATCTCCAGCACGGCCGCAAAATCGGCGGCCGCCCGGTTAAGGTCCTTGACTTCATAGCGCAGCAAGGCGCGGTTGAACAGCGCCCGGCTGTTGGCCGGTTCCAGTTCGAGGGAATAATTATAGTCCGACATGGCGCCGAACCAGTCGTCGAGGTTATAGCGGACGTAGGCGCGGTTGACGTAAAGGTCAGCCTCACGTGGCTCAAGAAGAATTGCGCGGTCCATATCGGAGAGGGCTGCTGGCCAGTCGTGGCGCGAAAACTCGATCTCGGCGCGCATCAGCAGCGGGCGCACCGAATTCGGCGCAAGCTCGACGGCACGGTCAAGGTCGGCCGTCGCCGCCAGCGTGTCCCCCTCCAGCAGCCGGAGACGTCCCCGCGCCGCGTAGCCGTCGTCGAAGCGGGGATAATGACGCAGGAGAGCGGCCAATGTGCTGTCGGCTTTTGCGTAATCCTTCAGCTCGGTCAACGCCACGGCCTTGTAATAAAGGAAATACTTGTCATGGGGATTATGCCGCAGACCGATGTCGTAGTCCTCGACGGCCAGTGAATCCTTGCCTAAGAACTGGCGGGCGAAGCCTCGCGCCTTGTAGGTCTCGGTCTTGAACTTGTTGCGCTCGATGGCGAGCGTGCAGTCTTCCTCCGCGCCGCTGTAATCCTCCAGCGAGAGTTTGGCCAGGGCGCGGTAATAATATGGGTCAGCCAAGTAGGGCTTGGCCTTGATTGCCTGGTTGAAGTATTGGATTGAGAGCATGTAATCGTCCATCGACAGGACATTCCGGCCGATGGTCATTACCTGCTCGGCGTCCACCTGCCCCTTCGCCGGGACGGATCCGCCGGCGGCAAGGACCAGGAAGCAAAATATATGAATAAGGATGCGGGTCAGTTTCATTTGGAGGGCAAATATACACAATTTCCGCGTGCAAACCAACTAAACGCCATGCAGGACGTTACACTATTAGAACCGATTGCAGATTGGCAACTGACAATTTTTCCCTTCCAAAGGGCCCTCGATCTGCGGCCGGACCACCATATTTCAACCATTCATTATGGAAAAAATCGTTATAATAGGAGGCGGTTTCGCCGGACTGAATCTCGCCAAAAATCTTGACCATTCCAAGTTTGAGATCAAGATTGTCGATAGGAATAATTTCCACTGTTTCCCCCCGCTTTTCTACCAGATTGCCTCCTCCGGTCTGGTCAGCGCCAATATTTGCTTCCCGTTCCGCCGGGAGATCAAGAAGATGCCCGGGGTCAGCTATCATATGGGCCACGTCAAGAATATCGACGTGGAGAAGCGTCAGGTGACAACGAGCTACGAGACGCTCGACTACGACCGCCTCATCATTGCCGCAGGCTCCACCAACAATTATTTCGGGATGGATTCCCTCGCGGAGGAAACCTACGGTATCAAGACCGTGGGCCAGGCTGCGCATACGCGCGATGAGATCCTCGACCGCTTCGAACGCGGCGCGCTCTGCACGGACCCCGAACGCCGCCGCCAGCTTCTGAGCTTCGTCGTTGTCGGCGGCGGACCTTCCGGCGTGGAGATTGCCGGCGCCTTGGGGGAGATGAAGAAGTATATCCTCGCTAAGGAATATCCGGAGCTTAAACCTGACGACGTCACAATCACTCTTATAGAAGGGGCCCCGACTTTGCTTGGGGCAATGCGCCCCGAGTCGCAGCAGAAGGCCCTCGAAGGATTGCGCGACCTGATGGTCAATGTCCGGCTCAATACCCTTATGACCGATTATAAGGATAAGTATATAACCTTCAAGGATGGTCACAAGGAATATTGCGAGACGCTGATCTGGACGGCCGGAGTCAAGGGAGAGCCGATGCCGGGGCTTCCGGCGGAGGTCGTAGGCCGGGGCAACCGGATTATCGTCGACCGCTTCAACCGCGTGGAGGGTTACGGCGATACGCTGTTTGCCGTCGGCGACATCGCCCTGATGGAAACGGAGAAATATCCTCATGGCCATCCCCAGATGGCGCAGCCTGCAATCCAGCAAGCCGCCAACCTGGCCAAGAACCTCAACTCCGGCTCCTTCACCCGCGAGTTCGAATACCACGACAAGGGGTCGATGGCAACAATCGGTAAGAACAAGGCTGTCGCCGACCTTCCGAAGTATTCCTTCTCCGGCTTCTTCGCGTGGCTGGTATGGATGCTCGTCCATCTCCTCTCGATCCTCGGCATGAGAAACAAGCTCAGCGTGCTGATGAACTGGTTCTGGAACTACATGTTCTATTCCACATCGCTGCGTCTGCTGCTGCGGCCCACCAAGTTCCCGCTCCGGCGTCACTGGGGCGATTGATCGTTCGACTTATATTAAGAAGATTATGAAAAGAAATATAATAGTTGGTGGATTGGCGATTGCCGCCACCTTTATGCTCGCTTCCTGCTCGATCATCAACGGAGCGGGAGGAAAGAAAGTGAAACAGGAGGCAACCCTCCCTCAGGACCGCGAGAATATTGCCGTCAAGCAGGATCCTCAGATCTACACTCCGGAGGAAATCAAGCGCGGTGTCGTCAAGGGAGACTGGGCGATAGAGACCGTCAACGGCAAGGATGCCGTCGGGGAGAAAGCCCCCTTCCTGAAGTTTGTGCCGGCGGAGGGCCGGGTCTACGGCTCCAATGGCTGCAACGTTATCAATGCCGCCTATACTTATAATCCAGCCGATTCGCTGCTCAGGTTCTCCAACATCGCCTCGACGATGATGATGTGTCAGAAGGAGGGGCTGACCGACTATGAAATCAATGCTGCCCTCGACGCAACGCGCCATTATACGTGGCGGGTCGTCGATTCCAGTTATTACCTTACTTTCTTCGACGAGGCCGGGAAGGAGGTCATGGAGTTGATGCACCAGAATTTCCAGTTCCTTAACGGGACCTGGGGCATTACCCGGATCGGCACGGAAGATGTCGATGTCCCCGACATGAAGATGGTCATAGATGTCGATGAAGGACGTCTGCATGGCAACACGGGTTGCAACATTTTCAACGGCCAGATGGAGATCGACATGGAAGCCCCGAATTCCATCAGCTTCAGCGGCATCGCGCTGACGAAGATGGCTTGTCCGGATATGCGGAGCGAGACGGCGTTTATCGTGGCGCTGGAAGAGGTCTCGGCTGCCAAGCCGGTTTCCCCGACAGAGGTTATCCTTTATGATTCAAACCATAAGGAGGTGATGCGGCTCGTACGCCTCGCCCCGACAGCAGATTGATTATGGCGCTGACAGAAGAGAGAGTTGACAAATGGCTCTGGGCCATGCGCGTCTTCAAGACGCGGACGATTGCCACGGACGCCTGCAAGAAAGGACGCGTCATGATGGGCGGTGCGCCTGTGAAGCCTTCGCGGGCGGTGAAGCCGGGGGATGTCATTGAGGTGCGCAAACCTCCCATCACCTACACCTTCCGCGTCACGGCCCTGTCGCAGGGGCGTCTCGGCGCGCGCCTTGTTCCGGAATATCTGGAAAACCTTACGCCCCAGTCGCAATACGACCTGCTGGAAATGACCCGTATCTCCGGGTTTGTCGACCGCCGCAAAGGGCTCGGCCGACCGACTAAGCGCGAAGGCCGCGAGATGAGCCGCTTCCGTGAAGACACATACGCCGATACGTTCTTCCTCGATTGGGAAGATGACGACGAGGATGACGACATGGACAATGAAAACGCGGAATGAAAAACGACTGAAAAGAGTTGCCGGATAAGCAGGAATTTCGCACAAAATCGGATATTTGGATATAT
Source organism: uncultured Sangeribacter sp. (assembly GCA_964480745.1). GTDB lineage: Bacteria > Bacteroidota > Bacteroidia > Bacteroidales > Muribaculaceae > Lepagella. The sequence continues at coordinate 16,547 of CAYZQA010000045.1, forward strand.
TACGGAATTTTAGTATCTTTGCGCGGTTATTTCACGCGTGCATACGCGGTTATTCTACGCAACTCTATATGATCAACATAACCTTCCCCGACGGCTCTGTCCGTCAGTATGAACCGGGCACGACCCCTTTCGGAATCGCCGAAAGCATCAGCCCCCGGTTTGCCGCCGATGTGCTTGCCGCCAAAGTCAACGGACAGGAATGGGACATCTCCCGTCCAATCTCCGAAGACGCAGCCATCGAACTGTTCAAATGGGATGACCCCGAAGGCAAACATGCCTTCTGGCATTCTTCGGCCCACCTTCTCGCCGAAGCTCTCCAGGAGCTTTATCCCGGCGTGAAGTTCGGTATCGGCCCCGCAATCGAAAACGGCTTCTATTACGACATCGATCCGGGCGAGCACAAGATCACGTCGGAGGATTTCCCCAAGATCGAGAAGAAGATGCTGGAGCTTGCCCAGCGCAAAGCCCCCATCGTCCGCGCGGATATTTCCAAGGCCGACGCCCTCGAAATGTTCGGCAACCGTGGCGAGGAATACAAATGTGAACTCATCAGCGAACTCGAGGATGGCCATATCACAACCTATACGCAGGGATCCTTCACCGACCTCTGCCGCGGGCCTCACCTCCCGAACACGGCCCCCATCAAGGCCGTGAAGATCACCTCCCTCGCCGGCGCTTACTGGCGTGGCGATGAGAAGCGCAACCAGCTTGTCCGCGTCTATGGCGTGACATTCCCCAAGAAAAAGATGCTCGACGAGTATCTCCAGCTTCTTGAGGAGGCCAAGAAACGCGACCACCGCGTCCTCGGCCGCGAGATGGAACTTTTCGCGTTCTCCCACACTGTCGGCGCCGGCCTTCCCCTTTGGCTTCCCAAGGGCGCCGCGCTCCGCGACCGCCTGGAGCAGTTCCTCCGCAAGATCCAGAAGGAATACGGCTATCTCCAGGTCATTACCCCGCATATCGGAAACAAGGCCCTCTATGTGACTTCGGGCCACTGGGCAAAATATGGCAAGGACTCCTTCCAACCCATCAAGACCCCGCAGGAAGGGGAGGAATATCTGCTTAAGCCGATGAACTGCCCCCACCACTGCG
>CAYZQA010000046.1:0-17315 GCA_964480745.1 uncultured Sangeribacter sp.
GCCTTCTTGTTGGCGGCCTGCTGCTGGCGAAGGGCGAGCTGTGACGACTGATACCAGAAATCGTAGTTTCCCGCGAAAAGGGAAATCTTGTTATAGTCGATGTCGAGCGTGTGAGTGCTGACCGCGTTCAGGAAGTGGCGGTCGTGGCTGACAACAAGCACCGTATTCTCGAAATTGGCCAGATAATTCTCCAACCAGGCCACGGTCTCCAGGTCAAGGTCGTTCGTCGGCTCGTCGAGCAGAAGGTTGTCGGGATTGCCGAAAAGGGCCTTTGCCAAGAGGACGCGCACTTTCTCATTGGCGCTCATGTCCTTCATCAGCATGTAGTGGCGATCCTCCTTGATTCCGAGGCCGCTGAGCAGAGCCGCGGCGTCCGACTCGGCGTTCCAGCCTTCGAGCTCGGCGAACTTCTCCTCCAGTTCGGCGGCCTTGATTCCATCTTCGTCGGAGAAGTCCGGCTTCGCATAGATCGCATCCTTCTGCTGCATGACGTCCCAGAGGACCGTATGGCCGCGAAGCACGGTCTCGATAACCGTGCACTCGTCAAACTCGAAGTGGTCCTGCGACAGCACGGATAGACGCTCGCCGGGTCCGAAAGTGACCGTGCCGTGTGTCGGCGACAGTTCCCCCGAAAGAATCTTCATGAGGGTTGACTTTCCGGCTCCGTTGGCGCCGATGATGCCGTAGCAATTGCCCCGGCCGAAAGTCAGGTTGACATCCTGGAAGAGCACTCTCTTCCCGAATTGCATTCCTAAATTATTGGTCTGTATCATCAGAAAGGCCGGCCCCCTCCTCCGCGGCGAAGCTGGTTCATCATTTTCATCGGGTTCTTGATTCCGGAAGCCATCGACATCATCTTGCGCGTCTGGTCGAACTGCTTCAGCAGACGGTTGACTTCCTGGAGCGAAGTCCCGGAGCCCTTGGCGATGCGCTGGCGGCGGGAGCCTTTGATCACGTCAGGGTTCTGACGCTCGTATGGAGTCATCGAATTGATGATCGCCTCGATTCCCTTGAAGGCATCGTTGTCGATGTCGATGTCGCGGATTGCCTTGCCAACACCCGGAATCATGGAAGCGAGGTCCTTGATGTTACCCATCTTCTTTATCTGCTGGATCTGCTTCATGAAGTCCTCGAAATCAAACTTGTTCTTGCGCAGACGCTCGGCAAGTTTCTCGGCCTCCTTCTGGTCGTAGACATCCATCGCGCGGTTTGCGAGCTCGACGATGTCGCCCATGCCGAGGATACGGTTGGCCATACCTTCGGGGTTGAACTCCTGGAGGTCCTCCATGCGCTCGCCCGTACCGACAAGCTTGATCGGCTTCTCGACCACGGCTCGGATCGAAAGCGCCGCTCCGCCTCGCGAGTCGCCATCGAGTTTCGTCAGCACGACGCCGTCGAAATCGATTCGGTCGTTGAAGGCCTTGGCCGTGTTGACTGCATCCTGACCGGTCATCGAGTCGACGACGAACAGCGTCTCCTGCGGATTGACGGCCTTCTTAATGCGCTCGATCTCATCCATCATCTCCTCGTTGACGGCCAGACGTCCGGCCGTGTCGATGATGACGAGGTCAAGGTTATTGCGCTTCGCGTGTTCGATTGCATTGAGGGCAATCTGAACGGGATCCTTGGAATCCTCCTCCGTGTAGAAAGGGACGTCGATTCCCTCGGCGAGCACGCGGAGTTGTTCGCGCGCTGCGGGGCGGTAGACGTCGGCTCCGACGAGCAGAGGCCGTTTTCCCTTCTGGGATTTCAGCTTGCGGGCAAGTTTGCCGGAGAGCGTGGTCTTACCGGCACCCTGCAGACCGGCCATGAGGATCACGGTCGGTTTCCCCGTAAGGTTCAGCGGGGCGGCATCCCCTCCCATGAGGGCGGCGAGCTCATCGTGGACAATCTTGATCATAAGCTCCTTCGGCTTCAGGGCGTTGATGACGTTCTGGCCGAGGGCTTTCTTCTTCACGGTGTCGGTGAAGGTCTTGGCTGTCTTGTGGTTGACGTCGGCGTCCATCAGGGCGCGGCGCACATCCTTCATCGTTTCGGCCACATTGATCTCTGAGATCCGGCCTTCTCCTTTGAGGATCTTGAAAGAGCGTTCGAGACGCTCGGATAAGGATTCAAACATATCTTTGAGTGGAACTGCTTTTTGAGAATGGACCTTCCGATATTTTTGGGGAGGGTCTACTTAAGTGTGTTGGTGGCCGTGTCGGGGAAGATCACGGTCGGCTGCCATGTGGCAGCCTCTTCGGGGGTCATGCGCGCATAGGCGATGATGATCACGATATCGCCGACCTGGGCCTTGCGGGCAGCCGCGCCGTTGAGACATATCATGCCTGAGCCCTCGGGCCCGGGGATGACATACGTGTCGAGGCGTTCGCCGTTGTTGTTGTTGACGATGAAGACGCGCTCGCCGGGCAGGATGCCCGCAGCCTTAAGCAGCAGCGAGTCGATCGTGATGCTCCCGATATAATTGAGATTCGCCTCCGTCACGGTGACGCGGTGAATCTTCGCTTTCAGCATTTCGATTTCCATCTTGCGGAATGAATGGGGGAGAAGCCTCGGGGGCTCTCCTGTCAAAATGGTTATTTGTAACGTATGTTGTCGATCAGACGGACCGGTCCGCAGAAGACAGTGATGCAGCCGACAACCTCGGGCGCCTCGTCCCATTCCTCGACGGGAAGAAGAGTCCGGCCGTCGACAATCTCAAAATATTCAACCTTGAGATGGGGATGTCCCTCGATCTGCTCGATGACCTGGTCGTGGGTTGCGCGGACGGAATGGTCGCGCGAATAGGGCACGCTGTCGGCCAGGGCGCGGTGGATCTCCGGAGCGACGGCGCGCTGTTCGGGGGTCAGGAGAGTGTTGCGGCTCGAAAGGGCGAGGCCGTCGTCGGCCCGCTTGATGTGGCAGGGGATGATGTCGACGTCGATGCCTTCCGACTTGACCATGTTGCGGATCACGGCGATCTGCTGGAAATCCTTCTCGCCGAAATAAGCGCGGTTGGGGCGCACGAGCTCGAAGAGCCGGGCGACGACCTCCGCCACGCCCTGGAAATGGCCGGGGCGGAACTTCCCTTCCATCACCTCGGCTGCCTGCCCGAGGTCGAAGGTCTTCTTTGCGCGTCCTTCAAGGCCGCCGGGATAGATTTCCTCGACTGTGGGGGCGAAGACGGCCGTCACTCCGGCGCGGGCGAGAAGCTTGAAATCAGCCTCCTCGTCGCGCGGATATGTGGCGAGGTCAGTGGGGTTATTAAACTGGGTCGGATTCACGAAAACGCTGACGATGGCATCCTGATTCTCGGCCACCGCGCGGTCAACGAGGGATATATGCCCTTCATGGAGGGCCCCCATCGTCGGAACGAATCCTATCGAACGGCCATTCCCTTTCTCATGGGCCACGAAAGCCTCAAGTTCGGCCGCTGTCCTTATAATTTGCATAACGGTTTGTTATTTCAATACGTAGCGACCGGCAATCGGGCCAATCGCGTCCGGACATAGATATTCCGGGTATGGATATACGGCTGCAAAATTACTGAAAATTTGGCAATAATAGACGTTCATATCCTGCAAAAATTCCCCTTTCAGGCCTGTGGGCATATCCATTAACATTTTTTGAGGGCCATTCCGGTCATTCGCATTCGCAATCTGCTCCCTAATTGGAAATTTTTTACTAATTTTGCGAAAAATTTCCGCATCCCATCCTTGTCCGAAGGCCGGGCAGAAGATGGGGGCGGCGTTTCATAACCGCCAATGTCAGCACACAAGATTATATTCGTATCCCAGGAAATAGCTCCTTACCTCTCTGTCAATAACGGTAAATACGGTCGCGACCTTCCCCAGGCCATCCAGAGCCGGAAGTATGAAGTTAGGACCTTCATGCCTGATTTCGGCGAGGTCAACGAGCGGCGAAACCAGCTCCATGAAGTGATCCGCCTCAGCGGGATGAACATCCCGATCAACGACAACGATCATCCGCTGGTGGTGAAGGTCGCTTCGATGCAGCCTTCCCGCATCCAGGTCTATTTTATAGATAACGACGATTATTTCCAGAAACTCGCCTCTGACGCCGACGCTTTCGGCACAAACCGCGAGGACAACGACGAGCGGGCGATCTTCTTCGCCCACGGGACTCTGGAGACGGCCCGCAAGCTCCGCTGGGAGCCCGAGGTTGTCCAGGTTTCCGGCTGGATGAGCGGTTTTGTCCCCCTTTACATGAAGCGCCTCAGCGGCGATGCGACGGCTTTCCGCAAGGCCAAACTCGTATATGCGATTCTCCCCGGCGAGACGCCCGCCGCAGTTGATGCCGACGTTTTCGCCCGTCTTAAAGCCGAAGGCGTAAAGCCGGCCGACATCAAGAAACTCAAGGAACTTCCCTTGGATGGGGAATTCTATCATAAGGCGGCGATGACCTATGCGGATGCCGTGGTCTTCCATGGCGTCGAGCCTTCCGACTCCCTGCGTGAATATGCAGAAAAGCTCGGGGTGAAGGTCCTCCAGCTTCCCGGCGATTCGGTCGGGGCTGAGGAATATGCCGAACTCTACACTTCCCTTAACTCCAAATCGAAATGAAATATCCCCGTCTCCTCTCCATGATATTTGCCGCGAGTCTGCTCCCGTTGCTGGGATGCGGACTCGTGGCGTGCAATGACGAGCTGACAACGATCGGTTCCTCTCTTTCCAAAGGGGAAGTGGTCATCACGATGGATTCCATTGAGACTGTGCTCTCCACTTCGACCCGTCTCCAGGAAAATATCGACAGCCGTTCATATACCAAGTTGTTGGGCCGTATCAGCGTCCCGGAGTATGGTTCGCTCGGCTGCTCCTTCGTCACGCAGATGGTCTGCTCCAACAAAATGAATATCCCCGATTCGATAGGTTGGGACGATATTGATTCTGTCCGTCTTGTCCTCTCCGTGCCTCGCGGGTCGCTGACAGGCGACTCCCTTGCGCCGCAGCAGCTGAAGGTCTATCCCCTCAACAGGATGCTCCCCGACAATTTCGGCTCGAATTTCTCTCCGGAAGGCTATTACGACCCGGCTGAGTCATGGGGCACGGAATCCTACACGCTTTCCGTCATCTCGCGCGGAGACTCTGTGGTCAAGAAAGAGAACTATATCCGCATTCCCCTGCATGTCCCGGAGGCCTGGGCGCGGAAGGTGTTCGAGATGTATCGCGCCAATGACCCTGTTTTCCAATGGCCCTCGACTTTCAACGAGTTTTTCCCGGGGCTATATGTCGAGCCCAGCTTCGGCAACGGCTGCATCGGCAATGTGACCAAAGCTGAGATCAACACATATTGGCATCATACGGCCTCCGAAACGCAGCTTGTCGATTCGGTCTATAAACCCGTTTCTGTCATTAAGCGCGACTCTCTTTGTCTGATGTCGTCGCAGCCTATTGTGAACTGCACGAACCTCATCTCCTATAACATCAGCGACCGGATCAAGCAGCTCGTGGCCGAAGGCCATCCGGTTCTGACCACTCCCGGAGGATATGTCGTCGACTTCTCTTTCCCCGTCGATCAGCTCCTGAAGCGTTATGAGGAATCGGGCCAGGGAATGGCTGTCGTCTCGGCCCTTGAGTTTTCCATCCCGGCCACTACTATCCGGAATGAGCATGGACTTGACGTCGCTCCCTATCTGTTGATGGTCAAGACGAAGGATTGCGAGTCTTTCTTCTCGGAAAACCGTGTTCCCGACAACGTCACCTCCTTCTATGCCCCTTACAACGCAACGTCTGGCGCCTACAGGTTTGCCTCCATGCGCCAATACTTCCTCAATCTCTACGACCGTTATCGCGCCGGGGAGGAAATAACTTCCGACGACACGGATTTCACGCTTATCCCGGTTGAGGTAAAGACGGAAGTGGTCGAGGGGTATAGTTCTTCGACGACTTACGTGACCCGTTGCTCGCAGTATATCCTCAAGCCGACGATGACGCAGCTGGCCATGGATCGCGCCCTTATCTGTTTCACATTCTCAAATCAGGCTCTCGACTGATCCCCGGCTGATATGCTCGCTATCCTCCTTATATCCCTCCTCAGTTTTGTCACGGGCGCTGATTCGGTCGGCGCCCCCCAGGGAGCGGACCTGCTCTTTGTCGGAGACGCGATGCAGCATCAGGCTCAGCTTGATGCCGCCCTGAAAGCCGGAAAAGGGAAGGGTTATGATTACTCTGATTGCTTCACGCTGATCGCCCCCGATGTGACGGCAGCCGATTATGCCGTATGCAACCTTGAGGTTCCGTTGGGAGGAGGTCCCGACTATACGGGCTATCCCTGTTTCTCGGCGCCCGACAGTTATGCACAGTCGTTGAAGGATGCGGGTTTCGACATGTTCCTGACAGCCAATAATCATTGCCTCGACCGTCGCGACAAGGCGGCGAGACGCACGATAGCGGCCCTCGATTCCCTCGGGGTTGACCATACGGGGACTTTTCATGACGCTGCCGACAGAGGTCGTAAACTTCCCCTTATCAAGGATATCAAAGGCATCAAGGTCGGCTTCCTGAACTACACTTACGGCACAAACGGCATCCCTCCGAAGGAAGGGGTTGAGGTGGCCATGATCGACAAGGAGAAGATGGCGCAGGAGATAGCCGCCACGCGCGCAGCCGGGGCAGAGATAGTTGTTGTCGCCATGCATTGGGGAATAGAGTATGTCTTGCTTCAGAACCGCAATCAGGAAGAGCTTGCCGATTTTCTCGTTGACCAGGGTGTGGACATGGTGATCGGAGGCCATCCCCACGTTGTCCAGCCGATGAAAGTTGTCCGCAATGAGAAAGAGGGGAAGGATGTGCTCATAGTCTATTCTCTGGGAAATTTCATATCCAACATGAAGACAACGGACACGCGCGGCGGGGCGCTGGTCAAGGCCCGTATCGAGCGGGGCGAAGATGGCGTTGCCCGGTTCAAGAACGCAAGCTATGACCTTATCTACAGCGCGAAGCCGACTCCTTCGGGCATGAACTTCCGGGTTTATCCTTCGCGCGACAGCAGCCGGATACCGGCGGCCGAACGCCAGCATTGGAAGATGTTCGAGCGAAGTGCGCGTCGCGTCCTTGATGCCCACAATAAGGATGTCCCTTATCAGCCATAAAAGCATAACAAGCCCCCGTCCGGATTCCAGGCGGGGGCTTGTCATGATTAATGAAGTGGCGGTTTATTTTTTCTCGCAGACATGTTTCTGCCATGCCCATGCGTTGCGCATCGTGTCTTCAATGGGGGTCTCCGCTTTCCATCCTAACACCTCATTGGCTTTGCGGGGATCGGCCCATATCTGTTCGATATCCCCCTCGCGGCGCGCACCGAGATGATGGGGCACCTTGATACCCGTGGCCCGTTCGAAGGCTGCTATCAGTTCCAGGACGGAGAGGCCGCGGCCCGTGCCGAGATTGAATATCTCAATCTGGTCATGATCTTCGCCATCGAGCATTCTTGTCATCGCCACGACGTGGGCCTTCGCCAAATCAACCACGTCAATATAGTCGCGGATACAGCTTCCGTCGGGAGTGTTGTAATCGGTTCCGAAAACAGTCAGCTCTCCTCGGATGCCTGCCACCGCCTGCGTCAGGAAGGGCACAAGGTTCTGCGGCACGCCGACGGGAAGTTCGCCGATTGCTGCCGAGGGGTGTGCGCCGATCGGATTGAAATAGCGGAGCAGGATGCTCTTGATGGGTGCGCCCGAGCGGATGAAGTCCGTTATGATTTCCTCTGAAATCTGCTTCGTGTTGCCGTAAGGGGAAGTGGCCGGCTTGACAGGAGCGGTCTCGTCGATCGGATTGTGGTCCGGTTCGCCATACACCGTGCAGGAGGAGGAGAACACAATCCCTTCCACGCCGAATTCCGGCATGCATTCAAGCAGGTTGATCAGCGTCACGAGGTTGTTGCGGTAATAGAGCAGCGGTTTCTTCACGGATTCCCCGACAGCCTTGGAGGCGGCGAAATTGATGATTCCCTTGATTCCGGGGTGCTCTGTGAAGAGCTTCCGGAGGGTGGCGATGTCGGTGCAATCCCCCTCGACAAATGCAGGACGGATTCCCGTGATGGCCTCGATTCCGTCGACTACGCTGCGCTCCGAATTGCTGAGATTGTCAATGATGACAACATCATATCCGGCCTGCTGCAGCTCGACTACGGTATGCGACCCGATATAGCCGGTTCCGCCCGTGACGAGTATCTTAGCTTTTGGTTTCATAGTAATAAGGGTTCAGAATAGGGGAGTGGGATAAAGCCCGGCGTCGGTCAGTTTCTTGAACTCGGCGACGGTTGTCGCGCGGTCGGCGGCGTATGTGACGCCAAACCAGCGGGAAGTTGTCGGCTCGACTTTGAGCGTAACCTTCCCGGCATGGATAAGGTCGTTGACGACGGTCGGAATATAGAACTCCGACTTAAGTTCATTCCCATGTTCGCGGAGGAACTCGATAAAGGCTTTCTCGGAATAGTCGAAATAGTCGGGCGTGAATCCCCACATGTTCATTGACACGGCGGCATCGGCGGGGAAAGGTATCTCTTTACCCTCGCTGTCAACCTGGATAAGGCCGTCGCCACGGCGTTCGATTCCATGACATTCAGTCACGGAGGTCAGCAGACCGTTTTCGTCTACCTGGCAATATCCCCGGGAAACTCCTCCGTTCTCGCTCAGCGTATTGCTGATATTGAAACCGACCATGCACCATTCCCCTTTCTTCCCTTCGGCATTCTTGAGGAAGTCAGCAAGGACGCGGAACCCATCCGCTCCGTAATAATCATCGGCATTGATGACGCCGAAAGGCTCGCGGCTTACGTCTTTCCCCATCAGGACGGCATGACCCGTGCCCCAGGGTTTTGTTCTCCCCTCCGGGGCCTTGAAGCCCTCGGGAAGGTTGTCGATGTCCTGGAAGACGACTTCTATAGGCACGTGGCCCTCATAACGGGAGATGATCTTATCGCGGAATTCCTGCTCGAAATCGTGACGGATAACGAACACGATCTTGCCGAATCCGGCTCGGAGCGCGTCATAAACGGAATAGTCCATGATCGTTTCGCCGGAGGGACCGAGGCCGTCAAGCTGTTTCAGGCCTCCATAGCGGCTGCCCATTCCGGCGGCCAGTATGTAAAGTGTGGGTTTCATGTTATTATCTTATTGTGGGTTATATAGTTTACAAATTGAGATGACGCGAGGATCGCGGTCATTGTTTCTTACGGTGAAGGAGGATGATGAGGATGATGAAGAAATCAAACAAGACGAGTTTCGCGTTGGCGTTGCGTTCGATGTCGGTCCGCGCCCTGTCGGTCTCGGCCACCATCTCTTCGACATTGGCGAAATGGATAAAGGGGGCGAACCGGGATGCGAAATGTTCCTCCTCAGGCGTCATAGCGTTCAGGCGCCGGACGCCGAGATTGTAGATATAGCTTTCGCGGGTCATGCGCGCCATATAAAGAAGGAAGCGACGCAGTTTCTCGCGCCCGAAGCCCGATTTGGTGTCGCCGGTTTTGTCGGCGATTTTCTTCAGGGTGGCGGCCGATTTCTTGTAAGCCTCCCGCATAATCTGCATGTAGAGCAGCCGGAATTCCTCGGTCTCGCCGGAATTGTTGGCGAGGCGGGAAGCCGTTATGAGGTTTCCTTCCGAGATTGTGGCGAGTCGGGAGGCTGTCTCCAAAGGAATGCCGCGCGTCTTATGAAGCCATGAAGCAATCTCCTCCTCTGCGATTCCTCCGGCATGGAAGCGCTGGGCGCGCGAATAGATTGTCGGCAGGAGCTGAAGATCGTTGTCGCAGACAAGGATGAAGACCGTTCCCGGCATTGGCTCCTCGATCACTTTGAGCAACTTGTTGGCCGCCTCCGTGCGCAGGCGTTCCGGAAGCCAGATGATGAAGAATTTTGTCGAGGAGGCGAATGGAGGATAGGAATCAGCCTGGACAATGGCGTCGGCCTCGGCTACATATATTGCTGTCTGGGAATTTCCGGCCCCGATGATGTCGAGCCATTCCTCGGAGGGCATTTCCGGATACTTCTCCAGCATCTCCTTCCATTGGGGGAGGAGGTCGGCCGAGACGGCTATTTTCTCCTTCTCGCGCTTGACAATGGGATAGACAAAATGGACATCGGGGTGGGCCAGCTCCAGATGCATCCGGCAATCCGGGCAGACCCCGCAGGCCTCGCCGCCGGAACGGTGGCGGCAATGCATGTATTGGGCAAAGGCGCGGGCAAGCATCATTTTCCCCGAGCCTTCGGGCCCGGAGAGTAGGATCGCGTGGGGCACCGTGTCATTGTCGGCCATGTGGAGGAGCGAATCTTTCACTCCCTCCTGCCCCGGAATATCTGAGAATCTCATTAATTGCAAAAATACAATTGCAAAAATACAGAAAAATCGCGATAAGAAGGCTGAAATTTTATTATTTTTGCAGTATGCCGCATTCCAATACTATTTCCCCGTCGCGCCGTGGGGGCGCTCCTGCCCCTATTCCGTTCCTGCGCGCTGTGGCCGATGCCTATTCGGCCCGCTATGATGATCTCGACCAGTTCTGTTTTGTCTTCCCCAACCGCCGCGCGGGGACATTTTTTCTCCGCCACCTTGCCGAGGCCGGGGAAGGGCGCACGCGCCTTGCCCCCCGCGTGGAGTCGGTTGCAGATTTCGCTGCCCTTCTTTCGGGAAGGGACGTCGATTCGAGGATCGACATGCTCTTCCGCCTTTACAATATCTATTGCCGCTATCTTGCCGAACTGTCGGCCCAGTCCGCATCCGGAGAGACGTTCAAGCCGCTCCCTTTCGACCGCTTTGCTTCCTGGGGGGAAGTGCTTCTCGGCGATTTCAGCGAGGTCGACCAGTATATGGTCGATGCGGAACTGATATTCAGCAATGTCCGGGACTTCCGGGAAATATCGGCTAACTTCCTTTCCGATGAGCAACGCGAGATGATCGAGCGCTTCTTCGGCTATTCCCCGGCGCTGGAATCGGTGGAGGGGTTCTGGAAGCATGTCGGCCCCGAGGAGGAGAGAGGAAAACTCAGGGCGCGCTTCCTTGAACTCTGGCAACTCCTTCCGGAATTATACGAGCGGCTGCGCGCCGATCTGGAGCAAGATGACCTCTGCATGCCGGGGAGCGCGTTCCGACTCGCCGTCGAGGAGGTCCGTGGGCGCGGGGAGGAGGCCTTGCCATGGGAGAAGGTGGTCTTTGTCGGGTTCAACGCACTTTCCACGAGCGAGAACCTCCTTTTCGAGGAACTTTCCAAATATCAATCGGAGGATGGCACTCCATACGCCGAGTTTTTCTGGGATGGCACAGGCCCTGTGCTCAGTGGCGAACATGGCGCTGCCACACGCGAACTTAAACGCAACCGCACCAATTTTCCCTCCCCCGAATGGGCCGCGCCCTACATCGCCCGCTCCGAGGCGAGCTCGATGCCTCCGTCGATTGTCATTTCTGCCTCCCCCTCCAATGCGGCACAGACAAAGATTGCGGGCGCGAAAATTTCAGAACTGCTCCGCCGCATCGATGAATCCGACATCCGCGATGCCCGCGTGGCTGTTGTCTTGCCTGATGAAAATCTCCTTCTCCCGCTCCTTTATTCCCTGCCCAAGGAATTGGAAAGCGTTAACCTCACGATGGGCCATTCCTTGCGGTTCACGTCTGTGGCCTCCTTTGTCTATCATATCCGTCGCCTTTATCAGCGGCGCAGGGAAGCGGATGGTCAGGAGGCCTATTTCCATGAAGACATCCGCCTTTTCCTGGCGCATCCCCTGACGCATGTGGCCATAGGGAGCGACGCGGCCAATAAGATGGCCGGGAAGATTGCAGAGAGTCATGCGTTTACGGTGACGGTGGAGGATATGCGGGAGGTTTCTCCCGCATTGGCCGACTTGCTGACTCCATTGTCGCATGATGCAAACCCGGAGCAGACCGTGGCTTGGCTCGATGGTATTTTGGAAACGATCGACCGGGCCCTTGTCGAAGGGGACGCTGGCGCGGAAGTGAAGAAACGCCTCGAACGCTCGCAGATCCTTGTCTACCGCAACGCTCTCTCGCAGTTATTAGATGCGATCCGCGAGCATGGGATAGCGATGGGGCCGGAGAGTGTGCTTCATCTCGCCGACCGTCTGTTGGCGGGTGAGAAAGTGACCTTCAAAGGTGAGCCGCTGAAGGGGTTGCAGGTGATGGGAATCCTGGAGACGCGCGCCCTTGACTTCGACCATGTCATCGTCCTGTCGATGAACGACAAGATAATGCCGCGCAGCGGCAGCCGGCGCACATTCATCCCCGATTCGTTGCGCCGTGGCTACGGCCTCCCCCTCAGCCGCCATGCCGAATCGCTTTATAGCTATTATTTCTACAGGATGATATCCCGAGCGCGCGGAGTCGACCTCATTTATGATGCCCGCGCGGGAGAGGGAATGAGAAGCGGCGGGAAATCCCGCTTCCTTCTCCAGCTTGAGCTCCTCCACGGGGGAGACTCTGTCCGCAACGAAACGTTCACATACCGTCTCAATGATTCCTCCTCGAAGCCGAAGCCGATTGAAAAGACGAAGGAAGTCATGGAGGAACTGCGCGCCTATACGGTTCCGGAGAGCAAGATGAATCTGTCGGCTTCCGCGCTGATGGACTATTGCAAATGTCAGGTCAGATTCTATTACAAGGATGTGAAGAAAATAGTGGATGATGAGACTCCCCGCAACTTCATCAATGCCGCCACGCAGGGAGACATTGTCCATGCCGTCATGCTTGGCCTCTATCTTCCGGAAGAGGATCATAAGAAATTCCTCAGTCCGCCGAGGGTTGTCCCTGCCTCCCGAATCAGTCAATTGGCTGACGACCTTCCTCGTCTGCGCCGTCTTGTCGCGAGGGAGATCAACAGGAATCATTTCAAATTGGGAGAGGATAGCCTCGATCGTCCTTTGCCCGAAGGGGTGGCGATGGTGGCCGAGCATCTCGTCGAGATGATCCGCGACATCATGCACTATGATGCCTCGCGCGGCGACCTGCATATCGTCGGCGGAGAGATGAAGGGCCGGACCCGCCTTAAAGTAGGGGAAGCGCCGGAGGTCAATGTCAGCTATGCGTTCGACCGCGTTGACCTCAAGGAAGAGGGGTCCTATCGGATTGTCGATTACAAGACGGGCACCGTGAAGCTGAAAGCAAACGAGCCGTCGAACATTTTCGACGGCTCCTATGACGCGAAGAATATTCTCCAGCTACTCCTTTATTCGGCTCTTCTTTCTGAGAAAGTCGGCGCTGAGGCGCGGATCGAGCCCGTCATATATGATGCGGCGGAAATCGATGAAAACGGTGAGTCGAGGGCGATCGTCGCCAAGACAGAGGTTCGCGATTACAATCAGGTCAAGGATGAATTCCTGGAAGGCCTCGCCGAAAAACTGGAGGAATTGTTTGATCCCGAACGGCCGCTCGTTCCCGCCGATGACGACAAGGTTTGCAGCAACTGCCGGCTCCAGGCTCTCTGCGGGAGAGTATAGCCGGGCTCAGCGGTTGTAATGGGTCATGGCGAAGTCGACGCCTGAGAGGCAGAAAGCCTTCACCGCGTCGCATGCGCGTTTAAGCACATCGGGCATCTGCTTCATCTCTTCTTCCGGGAAACGGGAGAGGACGAAATCGATCTGGCCGCCGCGCGGGAAGTCGTTGCCGACGCCGAAGCGGAGGCGGGCGTAAGCCTGCGTGCCGAGTTCGGAAGCGATGTTCTTCAGTCCGTTATGGCCGGCGTCAGAACCCTGTTTGCGGATACGGAGAGTCCCGAACGGCAGCGCAAGGTCGTCGACGACGACAAGCAGATTTTCCAACGGCAGCTTCTCATGGTTCATCCAGTAACGGACGGCCACGCCGCTGAGGTTCATGAATGTGCTGGGCTTCAGGACGAGCAGCTCGCAATTCTTGACCTTGACAATGGCCATGTCGCCATAGCGGCCTGAGCGGAATGAGGCTCCGGCCTGTTCGGCGAGCGCGTCGGCAACCATGAAGCCGGCGTTATGACGCGTGTCGACATATTCGGGGCCGATGTTGCCCAGACACGCTATTAGGAAACGTTTCATACCTGGTTCTGCGGGCGGGGGAAAGGAAGGTTTCCCGGCGCCAAATAATTTTTTGAGGAAATTCAACATTGCTTAAGACCCCGCGATCGGGATTAACGGGAGAGTTTTCCCCCGATGATTAAAACGGGAGAGTTACAAAACGGGAGAGTTACAAATAAGGTGTGCCAAATTGATTGACACACCTTTTTTATCATTGCTTCGGAAAGCCAGATTACTTCTCTGCCTTTGCAGCGGCACCACGAGCGGCACGCGTCAGCTGGACAGCGCAGACAACGGCGTTCTTGGCGTTCATCAGTTCGAGACCTTCGAAGTGGAGGTCGCCGACGGCGAGAGACTTGCCGAGGCCGAGGTTGTCGACGTTGATGACAAGACGCTCGGGGATGTCAGTGTAGGGAGCTTTCACTTTGAGCTTACGCATGGACATCGTCAGCTTACCACCGGCCTTAACACCCTCAGCGTGACCTTCGATCTGGACGGGAACTTCCATAACGATCGGCTTGTCGGGATAAACCTCGAGGAAGTCGATATGGAGGACAGTGTCCTTGACGGGCTGGAACTGGAGGTCTTTCATGACGGCCTTGATTTCCTCGCCGTTTACGTTGAGGTCAACCTCGAAGATGTCGGGGGTGTAGATGAGCTTGCGGACGTCTTCAGCGTTAACGACGATGTCGGTCGTGATGATACCGCGTTTTTCATCGATGTTGACGAGTTTCTGGCCCTCTTTGAGAGTGCCGGAATAGGGAAGGTCAACGATTTTGCCACCGTTGATGACTGCGGGGATCTTGCCTTCTTTGCGGAGAGCCTTTACAGACTTCTTGCCGAGCTCCGTACGGGGCTGGGCGTTAAGAGCGAATTTCTTCATTTGATTGAATGGATTGTGTTACTCAAAATAAGTTTTGCTCCGTGCGAAAAGCGCGGGGAGCGGGCTTCAAGGGGAAGCCAACGAATTTCCCATCACACGATTTTGCCTAAGCGACCGCAAAGTTACAAAAAATCCCCCAAACCCCCAAATCCCCGGATTTCATCGCGATTCGTTATTTCGTAATCTTGGGAGATCTGTATCCAAGTATATTATAACATCGAGTGTCTTGTTTATAACGGGCTACAGCTATAGATGTGGTTCCCTGCCTCTGCAGTTTGCTCCAATCCGTCAATATCCTCATGACACTTTTTGATGTAGTGATAACGATTCTGGAGATTCATCCAGTTCTGAAAAGGGATCCCGAGCGCTTCCTCCAATTTTATTGCAATAGCTACCGTTACATTGCGGTTACCTTTAATTAGTGCGCTCAAATTTGACGCAGGCATCCCTATGGCTTCCGCAAAGTCCTTTTGCTTTATGCCACGTGCCTTGAGTTCTTTCTTAAGCACACTCCCCGGATGAGTCGCCACTGCCGGGATAATGGATTTAGCGTTTATTGCCATAGTGTTTCGAATCTATTTCTATTAGTCGCACTTCTATACCGTCTTCATGTTCAGAAAACAATTAAAACATGCAAAGATCTCCTTTAACAACCTTATCATTTTCGACCTGAATACGGTAGAAGGCGATGTTCCCACCTTGATTGAGCTGAATTAACAATTCGCCCCTTTCATCATAGCCCATTTCGGCCATCACGGAACTACCAGTATTGCGAATAGTCTCAAACTTCCCACGGATATAATCCTTGTATCCATGGTAGTCAAGAGAACTGAAAACCCATTGCGAATCATAAATAAACTCGGGCGACAAATGCTTAATAATGAGTTCCGGATTCAGCGTATTCCAAGCCTCCGCAAAATCCCTAAGAATCTTTATTTTCTTTTCTTTCATAATAGTTAAATTTAAAACATATTAAACTTCCCTAAAATGTTCAATTGTATCCCCGCGTTCAATCTCATTGAACAAAGAGGTTACATTGAACAGTGGCCTCCAGAAAAGCCATTTTCGTCATGCAACTGGCCCAAATCAATTACGGCCATAATTCAGAATTTGAAATTACGGCAGCAACGCTAATCATATCCCCTCAAAGTGTCTGGCGGAGTTTGGGACGTTTACTTTGTCAATGGCTTTCTGCGTAAGCGGCCAGCCTATCAACGAAAGTACGATGTGGGTTGCTAGATTTTACAATTAAAGCACTTCCTCCTTAGTGGTTATAAACGCGACTTCGGGATAAGGGACTCGCGTTTAGATGAAATTTTCAGCGTCTCGGTATTCAGTTCGACACCTTGAGCAAATAATATGACGCTCATTTCGCTCTGGGTCGTATAAGAATTCAATTTTATCACCACATTTGGGGCAAAAGAACTCTTCTTTATTATTATGGCCAAGTCCGCGATTTTTTTGGATATACTGCGGCACTGGGCATCTGCGCATTTCGTATTTTTGAGCTTGCCGGTCTATCTGCTCATCAGTACAGCAACCAAGACACGTCGGACAAATCAACCAACCATTAGGACAGCGTTTAGAATCGCGAGAATCGATGAGTCCGGATTTACATTGATGGCACTGACTCAAATAGACTTCTTTGTTATGTTCCGTACAAATGGGATTGCAACACTTGAAACGATTATATCTATTAAAAGCTGTCCGATGCTTTGGGAATAGAATATGTCCACAATCACGACAAACTACTCGACGAAACAATAATGCTGCTTTGTTAACGAGTCCAATGAAGGATCTTATGAGTTCCGTCGGTTCGAAACCAGCATCGGTTTGTTTGATTTGCGGATGACCAAGGATTTCGAGTATGTGTAATATATTAAACTCTCGCCAAGATGGGCAAGTGGCGACTGTTTGATGAGATAAAGCATTTCGAAAACACTCATTGCCACGGCAGCAAAAATAAGGAAGATTTATGACGCTATTCACGTCTCCCTTATATTCCGGTGCGCAATAACCATAGGCGCGTGTTTTCGTTAAGAAATTTGTATTTCTTTCAGATAAGCTATTCGAATTTGCTACGTTTCTGAACGAGTAGAATGTCGAATTTAATTGGCGAAGTAAGGCCATATCATATTGAAGGTACGATACTCCGTCAGATTCGGGTTCACAACCAATCAGTTCCTTGATGGCTTTTATAATATGAGGTTTAATATAATGCATTTCCTTGGATCGAGCATTTTGGCTTGCTTCTCCATCTCTATCGTATTCATCAGTATGGACACCTAACTTGGATGCAAGAATACCCATACCGATATGCGTATTGTCTCGAGCTTCAATCTTCATCCAACTGGGTTTTAATACATCATCAATAATATAACGCAGATATAAATTGCCAACGGATTGTTTAATGTATCCTTCGTTGAAATTGCCATGAGCTTG
>CAYZQA010000047.1:0-17166 GCA_964480745.1 uncultured Sangeribacter sp.
CGGCGTTGAGGGTCTTATCCATGTCAGCGAGATGAGCTGGAGCCAGCACCTCCGCAGCGCACAGGATTTCCTCAAGGCAGGCGACGAGGTTGAGGCAGTTGTCCTCACTCTTGACCGCGACGAGCGCAAGATGAGCCTCGGTCTGAAGCAGCTTAAGGAAGATCCCTGGGAGAATATCGAAACCAAATATGCAATTGGCTCACGCCACACTGCAAAGGTCCGCAACTTCACTCACTTCGGCGTATTTGTTGAAATCGAGGAAGGCGTTGACGGTCTGATCCACATCTCCGACCTTTCCTGGACGAAGAAGATCAAACACCCCAGCGAGTTCACTCAGATCGGCAATGACATCGAGGTTCAGGTTCTTGAAATCGACAAGGACAACCGTCGTCTCTCCCTCGGCCACAAGCAGCTTGAGGAGAATCCCTGGGAAGAGTTCGAAGGCACCTACACTGTCGGCTCGATCCATGACGGAACTGTCATCGAGGTTCTCGACAAAGGCGCTGTCATCGCTCTTGAAGGCGGCGTAGAAGGGTTCGCTACTCCGAAACACCTTGTGAAGGAAGATGGCACGCAGGCTCAGCTTAACGACAAGCTCCCCTTCAAGGTCATCGAGTTCAATAAGGACAACAAGCGCATCATCCTCAGCCACAGCCGCATTCAGGAAGATGCAACCAAGGCTGAGCGTCGCGAAAAAGCTCCTCGCCGCGAGAAGAAGGCAGCCGAGACTGTCGCAGCTCCCGCAATCGAGAAGACCACGCTCGGCGACCTCGATGCTCTCCAGGCTCTCAAAGAGCAGCTCCAGAAGGCAGAAAAGAAGGGATAATATTCCTCTTTTACAAGTCGAAAATAACCACAGGGATTGCACACTCCGAAAAGGGGCGTGCAATCCCTTCTTCATTTTAATCCCCTGACCTCCAGAAATTAGCGCGGATCGGGAAAATTAGGGAATTATTTGGGAGAAAATATGAATTTTTTTTGTAATTTTGAGCAATTAAACAAGCAACATTGAAAATGACGATCCGGACCGGAATAATCGCCACTCTGCTTGCAGGCGCCCTTGCAATAGGGGCTCTGCCGTTGGAGGCTGCCCCGACATGGGGGCCGCTGAAGACGGAGCGTGCGGATGCGAAGCCGGTGATCAAAGAGACCGAGCTGGAGATAAAATCCGCCTCCGGAATGATCATTGTCAATGCCAACCACCCCATCCAGATCAAGGTCTTCACGATTCTGGGTCGCCTCGTCAGTTCGGAGACCCTTCCAGCGGGCTCTTCTCAGCTATCGCTGCCGGCCCATGGAGTCTATATTGTGAAGATCGGCGACATAACATGCAAGGTCGCTGTCTGAGGGGAAACCTGGAACCTACCTAAAATCAACAATACCTTTCAAACACAAACATCGAAATGAAAGCACCAGAACTGCAGTGGGACACGCTCCCCTTCGGGTATGTAAAGACCGATTATAATGTGCGCTGCACATTCAAGGATGGCCAGTGGGGCCCTATTGAAGTGAGCGATTCCGAATATGTTCCCCTTCACATTGCCGCTTCCTGCCTCCATTACAGCCAGGAAGCCTTCGAAGGCCTGAAGGCTTTCCGCGGCAAGGATGGTAAAGTCCGCGTTTTCCGCATGGAAGAGAATGCAAAGCGTTTCCGCGACAGCGCGCTCGGCATCAGCATGGAGCCTATGCCCATCGAACTCTTCGAGGAGATGGTCCGCAAGGTTGTGAAGCTCAACGAACGCTTCATCCCTCCCTATGGCTCGGGCGCATCGCTCTATATCCGTCCGCTTGAAATCGGCATCAGCCCCAAGATTGGTGTCAGCCCCGCAGAGGAATATATGGTCATCATGCTCGTGACTCCGGTCGGCCCCTATTTCAAGGAAGGATTCAAGCCGACACGCGTATGCCTCAGCCGCGAATATGACCGCGTAGCCCCCAAGGGCACAGGCTCAATCAAGATCGGCGGGAACTATGCCGCCTCTCTCAACGCTGGCCAGAAAGCTCATAAGCTTGGATATTCCGTCATGCTCTACCTGGACCCCAAGGAGAACAAATATCTTGATGAATGTGGAGCCGCAAACTTCTTCGGCATCAAGGAGAACACTTATGTGACTCCAGATAGCAAGACGGTCCTCCCCTCGATCACAAACAAGAGTCTTCGTCAGCTTGCCGCAGACCTCGGCATGAAAGTTGAGCAGCGCGAGATTCCCTACGAGGAACTGGAGACATTTGAAGAAGTCGGCACATGCGGAACGGCAGCCGTCTGCACGGCCATCGGCGAGATCCGCGACCTTGACAATGAGAAGAGCTTCAACTACGGCAACGGCGAAGCCGGCCCGAAGATTACGGCTCTCTACAACAAACTACGCGCAATCCAGAACGGCGAGGAAGCTGATGAGCATGGATGGTGCGAAGTGATCGAATTCGAAAATTGAGAGAACTACTGAAACAGCTTCCGGAGCAGGCCGCGAAGAGAGGGATGGAAGTGATAGATATGTTCTATCCGTCCGGACCGCTCCGCGACCTGCTCCTGACGCATTCCGCCCTTGTGGCGATCAAGGCTCTCGATTGCGCACAGAGAAAAGGAATTGAAGCGGATACGGACTTCCTGACCGAAGCAGGATTGCTTCATGACATAGGCATCAAGGAATGTGACGCGCCGGGAATACTCTGCACGGGGACTGAGCCTTATATCCGTCATGGAATAATCGGCAGGGAAATGCTCGATAAACTGGGACTGCCGTCGCATGCGCTCGTCTGCGAACGCCACACGGGCTCCGGATTGACCACATCGGATATAGAACATCAACATCTCCCTTTGCCATTGCGCGAGATGGTCCCGGTCACCCTGGAAGAACGGCTAATATGCTATGCTGACAAGTTCTATTCCAAATCAGGCAACTATCGGGAGGAAAAGCCATTTGAGAGAGTGGCGAAATCCATGGCGCGACATGGGGAGGATGCTCTCAATCGCTTCATGAAACTGCACGCTGAATTCGGAGAATAATCTCCGACTCATAGAAACGATAAGGTCCCGCTCATCCGGCGGGACCTTATCGCTTGATATATCATAAAGGGTCAATCCATTTCGGCATCGCCGTAGCCACCCGTGCTTTCCATCGGTTCCTGCTGTCGGCGGTCACGTTTAGCCTTCATATTCCCGAAGCTATACTTGACTGTGATTCTGAACGTACGTCCACCGCGCCAACGTTCGCTATACTGTTCGTAGTTCTCGCCAATCGTGGTGTTCTTAAATCTGCGGGAATCGAACAGGTCGCGACAGTTGAGCGAAACCGACCAGTCTCCGAAATTCTTCCTCAGCCCGAGGTCGACACTCCAGCCTCCCTGACGGGAACCCTGGGCGGTTTTCTGGCCGGAAGAGTAACGCCCGGTAGCCTGAAAGGCCAGACTCCATGGAATTTTCACATTGGCCATCATCCTCGCATCCCATGCAAAACCGCTTTGTGCCCCGCGGCTCAAATGAACCTGGTTGCCATAATAGGACACCATATCGTAATTCCAAGCCGAAATGTGGTTTTGATAAAGGTTGACGGTTGTGGTCAGATCAAGGATACCCCGGAAAAGATTGTTCTTGGAGACTATCTCCAGACCAGCGTTTGTCTCCGAGGCCACGTTAGCCCATGTTGACCACATGATGTCTCCGTCCATGTAGGAGAGGCGGTTGAGCATATTGTCGGCTGTGCGCACATAGGCCGAGAGGGAGAGCATGTGGTAGGTCCAGGACTTCAAGTAGTTCAACTCGAAAGAATTGGAATACTGGGGTTCGAGCAGCGGATTTCCGTAGGAGAAAGCGGTAGGATCCGAAGTGTCGAGGAACGAATTGAGCTGTCCTCCGAACGGACGTCGAATCCTTCGCGTGTAGTTAAGCTGCATCTCGTTGTCGTATGGGAGCGACAATGAGAGATAAAGCGAGGGGAAGAGGGCGAAATTATTCTTTCTGTAGACAGGGACATCGGCAGAAGTCTCGCCGTAGGCCAACGAGCGGGTCCTCACCTGCCAATATTCAGCACGCACACCTCCGGAATAGCTGAAATTCCGGACACGTCCTCCGAGTGTGAAATAAGCGGCTGAGATGTCGTTGTGATATATGAAACGGTTGTAAAGCTCCTCGGCGAGTTTCTGATCGGCAACGGTCGTGCCGAGCCAGGAAGTGTTGGGAGTGTTCTCCAAGGAATAGTTCCCGTTATATCCGGCCTCCAGTTTGAGATATTGGTTGAAGACATTTGTATAATCGAGTTTAGCCTCCCAGCTTGAAGTGCGTATAGGCATCTCTCGACGGCGGTAGGCCAGACGTTCATCATCTCCGGGCCACAGCTGCTCCTCTTCATAAGTGTCGGTCGAGGGGCCACCCCAATAATTATAGGAGACGGTTGCGTCGAGATTGTGATTGTCGCTCCACTTATGCCTGTAGCCAAATTCGCCGTGGGCTGAGGCATTATGGCTCTTCTGGCTGGAAATCTGATAATCCAACAGCCATTGCCCGGGCATATTGGAGGAGAAGGACGTATGAGTGGATCCCCGGCGGCGTCCGAACATTCCGAAACCGCTCAACGAGAAGTCATCCTTATCCGTGAGATGAAATGTTGTCCCGAGACGCAGGAAGAGGTTGTTGCCGTGGTTTCGGCTCTTTCCGTCTGAATACACGAAATCTCCATTATCGAAATCACGACGTGAAAGGGATCCACCTTTGTTATGGCGCATCCTGAAACCGAGGCTCGCGTAGCTGTCCCATTTCCCGGCGTTGACATTGATATTGGCAGAGACGTTGCCCCCTCCCCGGGAATTGGCTCCTATTTCAGCAGAACCAAAATAGCCTGCGCGACGGTCTTTTTTTAGAATGATGTTGATAATGCCGGCAGTTCCTTCCGGACTGAACTTTGCGGAGGGGTTGGTGATGACTTCAATCCGATCGATACTTTCTCCCGGAATCTGTTCCAGAATCTGGGCCCGGTTATCGGCTCTCAGGCCGGACTCTTTACCATCGATCCAAACGGTCACGGAAGAATTGCCTCTCAAGGAAACCTCGCCATCCTGATCGACCTCGACGGAGGGAATCGACTCCAGAAGCTCGCTTGCCGACTGTCCGGCGGAGGCAATGTTGGCGTCAACCTGAAAGACTTTCCTGTCAAGTTCGAAACGCATCTGACTGCGGATGCCCTCGACGACGACCTCTTTCAGCAGTTTGGCATCATCGGCAAGACGGACTGTGCCGATATTTACATCCTGACCGGCAACCTTGACAGAGCGTTCCTGGTTGACAGATCCTATATTTTCAATCTGGATGATGTAATCTCCATCGGAAACAGAAGGAACGGCAAAGCGTCCCTCCTCGTCGGTCATGACCGACACATTCAAAGGTTTGCCGGTCTTGGAATCAACGACTCGGACAGAAACGAAATCCATCGGGTCGCCGGTCTCCTTGTTCAAGACCGTCCCGGAAATCGTGCCTTTTGAGAAAGCGACCGCCGGAAGCAATAAGGCGGCTCCGGCAAAAAGAAAGCGGTAAAGGGATTGGGATAGATTAGTCACGGGAAAATAAATTTGTCGATAGATATGACTCGCCTACCTTAAATCGGATTAATAACATTGCTGCAAAAAAATGTTAAGAAAAACAATGGAGGAAATTAGACACCGTCTCACATCTATTACTAAAAAAAATAAAAAAGAGAGCCCCAAAAATATCACAACCATAGGGGTTAGGAAATTTTTATTAACTTTGTTGTCCAAAACATCGAACCCCTGCGTCGTTGAGGCGAGTAATCATATACATATTAGCTCTGGCCGCATTCGGCTATCTTTATGCGCAACAAGCTGCTCCAGAACAATTTGAAGCATCCAAGGCGCCTGAGTCTCTTTCCACGTCCCCCGAGGCTGGAGAGGACGATACTGTTGTGACCTCAAACGAGCTTGAAGTCTTGACCGAGGATAGAACTCCCTTGCAGGACTCAACCCGGGAGGCATTCACCAAAATCAACAGGGGCAAATCAGACATTGAATCCACGGTCAGCTTCTCGGCGGCCGACTCCCTCGTGCTCCACGGCCTCAACAATGCGTTCCTTTACGGCAACGGCACGGTCGAATATCAGGATTTCAAGCTCAACTCCGCCGAGATTAGAATGGAGCTTGATTCGTCGACAGTCTATGCCTCGGGTCGGCCCGATTCACTCGGCGTCATGGAGGCCACGCCCATCTTCAAGGATAAATCCGGAGAATATGAGTCCCAGACAATGAAGTATAACTTCAAGACCCAGAGGGGATTCATCACAGGCGTAATCACAGAGCAGCAGGAAGGATACCTGACAGGGGAAAAAGCCAAACGGACCGAAGACGGCTCCTTCTACGTTGAAGGGGGACGATACACGACTTGTGACGACCATGAGCATCCCCACTTCTATTTCCAGCTGACTAAAGCAAAGGTGCGCCCGAAGAAGGATGTCGTCACGGGGCCCGGTTATGTCGTTTTGGCTGACGTCCCCCTCCCTCTGGCTCTCCCCTTCGGATATTTCCCCTTCTCCGAGAAATATTCAAGCGGCGTCATTTTCCCCTCATTCGGAGACGATTACAATCAGGGCTTCTATCTGCGCAACGGAGGATACTATTTCGCTATCAGCGATTATGTAGACCTTGCGTTACGTGGAGAAATCTATACAAAAGGAAGCTGGGGACTTAGCGCGAGCTCGACCTATACCAAACGTTATGCTTTCCGGGGATCTTTCGACATATCATTCCTCAACACCGTCTATGGATATAAGGGGGATCCGGATTATCAAAGGATGCACAACTTCCAGGTTGTCTGGAGCCATTCTCAGGACGCGAAGGCCAATCCGAATCTCAACTTCTCGGCGTCTGTGAACTTCGCGACGTCGGGTTATACCCGTAATGACCTGAACTCATATTACAGTTCTGCATTTACGGAAAATACGAAATCGTCAACGGTCAACATGACCTACCGTTTCCCGGGGTCGAACTGGAGCATTTCAGCAACAGCCAATATCGCCCAGAGGACCCAGGACTCTACCCTATCTGTAGGACTGCCGAACCTGAATGTAACGATGACCCAGCTGGCGCCGTTCAAGAGGAAAAAGGCCGCCGGAAAAGAGAGATGGTATGAAAAAATCAGGATGTCCTACTCCGGCCAGTTCCAAAACTCCATCACTACCCAGCAGGATGAATTCTTCCAAAAAAACCTGATAAAGGACTGGAGAAACGGAATGCGCCATTCTCTCCCCGTCTCCGCAACATTCTCGATCTTCAAATACCTCAATGTCTCGCCGTCCGTAAATATCAACGACAGGATGTACACCTCCAAAATCCGTCGCCAATGGGACACGCAGGCCTCCGCAGAATTGCAGGACACAACCTACGGCTTCTATAACATCTTCGACTTCAACGCCTCCCTGGCGTTTGACACGAAGGTCTATGGTTTCTGGAAACCGATGAAATTCTTGGGGAACAAGGTTGAGATGATTCGCCACGTGCTGACGCCTACCGTATCGATGAACTGGAATCCCGATTTTGGAGCTCCGGGCTGGGGAGTCTATGGCTATTATATGAAGCCGGATCCGAACGGAGTGGAGCGTAGGGAAACCTATTCATACTTCAATCATGGCATTTTCGGCGTGCCGGGACGTGGGCGTTCCGGTGCATTGTCGGTCAACCTCGCCAACAATCTGGAAATGAAAGTAAGGGATGAAAACGACTCGTCCGGGTTCAGGAAAGTGTCGCTTATCGAGAACCTTTCCCTGTCGCAAAGCTATAACTTTGCTGCCGACTCTTTGCGACTCAGTCCTCTGCAGGCCAACATAATGGTCCGCCTGGTAAAGAACTTCAACCTGAACCTGAACACGACCTGGGACCCCTATTGTTATCGGGTCAATGAATTCGGGACGCCGGTGAAGGTGAACCGTTACGTATGGCAGGATGGTCGCGGTCTGGCTCTCTCCTCATTCGGAACAAGTTTCTCCTACACCTTCAACAACAACACGTTCAAGCGTAGCGGAGGCTCCTCCCGCAATTCGTCTAACGATGACCGGGACAACACGTCGGACGACCAGAACGAAGATGGAGACGGGGGCTTCGCCCAGGAAGCGGCCCGACGCCGGGAGAAAAAAGCAGCCGGCAACTCAACGGAGAGCGATTCCGACGGATATGCGAAATGGGAATTCCCTTGGAGTCTGTCGGTCAACTACTCCGTTAGTTATGGCTATGGCGACTTCAACTACGACCGTCTGCGATATAATGGCCGTTGGACCCAGAACCTGTCGCTAAGCGGCAATGTCAGACCAACGAAAAACTGGAACTTCTCCTTCACGGCCTCATACGACTTCGATGCGCATAAGCTGGCCTACATGAACTGCACCATCTCGCGCGACCTTCACTGCTTCACGATGTCGGCATCGTTTGTTCCGGTCGGGCCATACAAATCCTATAACTTCCACATCGCCGTCAAATCCTCGCTGCTGAAAGACCTCAAATATGACCAGCGGTCGCAGTCGAACAATGGCATTCAATGGTATTAAGGCCACGAATGGAAGCAGGGGACTTAAAAGCGAAAGCGGAAAAACCGGGGGAAGAATGGGGGAAAGATAGGTTTGGAAAATTGGAAATAATTTTTTAATTTTGTAAAAATTTGCAAAGATGGCAACCTCTTTACTTGCGGTCATGAGCCGCCTCCAGGAGGCAGTCACGGAAGTGAAGGCCGAAAACCAGCGGCTTCAGGAACGCAACCGGATATTGGAAGAGGAGAACGCCAATCTTCGCAGGGATGCCCGCGAGGCATTCGAACAACGCGACAAAGCCATGCTCGATGCGGAGTTTCTGGCCGTGTCGCACAAATTGGCTGACTCTCCCGACACACTCGTGGCGGCGCGCCGTCGGATAAGTTCTCTGATCCGGAAAATCGACCGCTGCATCGAGATGATGAAGGAATGACGGCCATGGGCTGCCGGCTTCTGCATGACCCATTTCTCCTGATGATGAAAGAGCAGGAAAACATATCAATGAACCTCAATATAGACGGCGAGCGCATCTCGCTCACCGTCCCCTTCTCAAGCCAGGAGCAGATCCGCGAGATCGAGAAAGAGATCAACGGACTCTGCAAAAACTTGAGAAAGAGATATAAGACGAGCGACCGCACGTTGATGGCCATGGCGGCCTATCAATATGCGTTCTACTACACGGAACTCAAGACGCGATATGAGGAGGCGCTTAGACGCGCCAACGAATGTCTTGAGATCCTCGGGGAAGCCCCTGAGGGGGAGTCCGAATAACTCATCATCAGCTGGCGTCGGCAAGACGCGAATGATCTACGGAGGCCGAACATGCCCTTCCCGACGACCGGGAGCCGCATGTAGGCCTCTGTGCGTTTTCATAATAATGTTAACCTAATTATCAATAAATAACCACCAAAGAAAACACAATATGGGAATAGCAATCACCATTATAATAGCTATCGCCGCCCTGGCTGCCGGCTACTTCATCGCCTTGGCGATGAGCCGCAAGAATGCCGGGTCGCAGGCGAACCTCATTCTTGATGAAGCGCGCCGGGAGGCCGATGTGATCAAGGAAAAAAGCCAGCTGAAAGCCAAGGAGGAGGAAATGCGCATCGTCGGAGAGGCCGAACGCGCCGCCTCGCAGCGTTACAGCAAAATCCAGTCGGCTGAAGCCCGCCTCAAGCAGCGCGAGATCCAGCTCAACCAGCAGCAGGGCGACAACGCACGCCGCAAAAAGGAACTCGATACGCTCAAGACCAACCTTGACAACCGGGAGCAACTTCTCGAAAACCGTCATGCGGAAGTCGAATCCCTCCAGCGTCAGGCCCAGGATGAACTTGTCAGAATTTCCGGACTTTCCGCAGAGGAAGCCAAGGAAAAGCTCATTGAATCTTTGAAAGATGAGGCCAAGACGGCTGCCGCAGGCTATATCAACGATATCATGGACGACGCCAAGATGACGGCCAATAAGGAAGCCAAAAGAATCGTCATCCAGTCGATCCAGCGCGTTGCGACGGAAACGGCTGTCGAGAACTCTGTCACTGTCTTCCACATCGACAACGATGAGATCAAAGGCCGCATCATCGGCCGCGAAGGCCGCAACATCCGGGCTCTTGAAGCCGCCACAGGAATCGAGATCATAGTCGATGACACTCCCGAGGCAATCGTCCTCTCCGGATTTGATCCGGTCCGCCGTGAGATCGCACGTCTCGCCCTCCATCAACTCGTTGTGGACGGCCGTATCCATCCGGCCCGCATCGAAGAGGTCGTTGCTAAAGTCCGCAAACAGGTCGAAGAGGAAATCATCGAAACCGGAAAGCGGACTGCCATTGACCTCGGAATCCACGGCTTGCATCCCGAACTGATCCGCATGGTCGGAAAGATGAAATATCGTTCATCCTACGGTCAGAATCTTCTCCAGCACTCCCGCGAGACGGCCAATCTCTGCGCCGTCATGGCTTCAGAGCTCGGCCTGAATCCAAAGAAGGCAAGACGCGCCGGTCTGCTCCATGACATAGGGAAGGTCCCTGATGACGAACCGGAACTGCCGCACGCACTCCTCGGGATGAAACTGGCTGAGAAATTCAAGGAAAAGCCTGACATCTGCAACGCCATCGGCGCCCACCATGATGAAGTCGAGCAGACGTCTCTCCTTGCTCCAATCGTACAGGTATGTGATGCCATCTCCGGCGCACGCCCCGGCGCACGTCGCGAGATTGTCGAAGCCTACATCAAACGTCTCAATGACCTTGAGCAGCTTGCGCTCTCCTACCCCGGCGTCCTGAAGACTTATGCCATCCAGGCCGGCCGCGAACTCAGGGTCATTGTCGGAGCCGACAAGATCACGGATGAGGAAACCGAAAAACTCTCAACTGAAATAGCACGCAAAATCCAGGATGAACTGACTTACCCGGGCCAGGTTAAGATCACGGTCATCCGCGAGACTCGATCGATAAGCTATGCAAAGTGACAAGAACAGTCCGTTAGGAGAGGCATCCCCTCCCGAAAGCGGGTCCTTCCCTTTAGAAGCGGGACTGGGGAGCCGCCGCAGGCGACCGGTGCGCCGCGACGGCTGTCCCCGTTCAAAGCTGTTCGCCACAAACTGGCTTGAGGGCATCTCGGACGCAACTGACCATGACGTTGTGGAAGTCATGTTCAAGAACACCCGCAATGGCTATTATACCAATCCACTGCATCTTCCGCTGAAGATCGGGGATATTGTGGCTGTCGAAGGAGCTCCCGGACACGACATCGGCCGCGTGAACATGGTGGGCCGACTCGTCCGCCTCCAGATGAAAAAGTCGGGGGTGAAAGAGAACTCGGAACTGAAGCGCGTGTTCCGCTTTGCCACTCAGGCAGATTTGGAGAAATTCGACCAGGCCCGGGCTAAGGAGCATTCCACCATGATACGCACGCGGAAGATTGCCGAAGACCTCGGACTCAACATGAAGATCGGAGATGTCGAATATCAAGGCGACGGAGGGAAGGCGATCTTCTACTACATTGCAGATGAGCGGGTCGACTTCCGCAAACTGATTCGCATCCTCGCCGACACGTTCCATGTCCGCGTGGAGATGAAGCAGATTGGGGCGCGTCAGGAGGCCGGGCGGATCGGCGGGATCGGTCCGTGCGGACGTCCGTTATGCTGCGCGTCTTGGATGACACATTTCGTGTCGGTCGGAACGGGGGCTGCCCGCGCCCAGGATCTGTCGATGAATCCGCAGAAACTTGCCGGGCAATGCGGCAAGCTGAAATGCTGCCTGAACTTCGAGATTGACTCATACGTCGAGGCCCAGAAGCAACTCCCCGATAAAAACCAGACCCTGGAAACTCAGGACGCGACCTACTATCTCTTCAAGACTGACCCGTTGGCAAGGACAGTGACCTATTCCACCGACAAGAAGATTCCGGCGAACCTCGTCACGATCGATGCAAGGCGAGCCTTCGAAATCATTGCCCTCAACAAACAGGGAGTGAAAGTCGAGACCCTGGAAACAGACGAGGCCGTCGAGGCAGCCCGTCAGAACCAGGTTGTGGATCTTGTCGAACAGGAAAGCCTGACACGTTTCGACAAATCGAAAAAGAACAAGAAGAAAAAGAAATCGCGCGAGCAAGGTCAGAAAGCAGAAGAAGGTCAAAAGCAGCTTCCAAAACAGCAGCAGCAAAAGCAGCAGAAGCAGCCCCGCCCTCAACCGCCACGCTCTGAGCAACCGAAGCAGAAACAACGTCAGCCCAATCAGCGTCCGGAGCAGAAAAAAAACGAAGACCGCAAAGGGCCGCGTCCCGCTGCTGCGCAGGAAAAGCAACGCGATCGTCAGCCTCAGAAACAGCGCGGCCAGAAGCAACCGAAGGAATAGCCTGCGTGGCTTCACAAGTATAACCCACAGGAAGAATGCATACTCCTCATACATTCCGGAGATGGGATTTCCGAATCCTACTGCCGGCCTTGATCCTGACGCTCGGTGTCATCATCTCGGCCGGTTGCCGGCGTGTTGAGGACACCGTATATAGTCATTTCCAACGGATCGAGAGTTCCGGATGGAATCCTGATGATTATATCACATTCATGCCCTGGCCGGCTGATTCAGCCGCCACTTTCAAGGAAAGGTATGATTTCATCCTCCATTTCCGTTATAAGGCTTCGAGGAAAATCAAACCGTTCCCCATCCTGCTCACTGTCGAAGACGATGAAGGAAATTTCCGTACAGATACGATAAGGGTAGAGCTTTTCTCCCCTTCCGGCAAGCCATTAGGTTCTGGAGAACGGGGGTTATACCTGTTAAGCGACACCCTTCTTCGCAACCGCACGCTTCTCCCCGGAACGCTCGTCACCTTGGCGCCTCTTGCTCCCCAACAGATGAGCCGCGGGCTACTTGACATCGGTCTCTCGCTCACAGTCAGTAAAAGTCGACCGAAGAACAATTAAAGACACATTTCTAATACCCCAACCCCATGACCTATCCTCTTCTCTCACATTCGGAAGAAGCAGAACTCCAACTCAGGCTTGAAAAGATCCGCCGGGCAATGGCCGAGGCTGACCTTGAAGCCATCCTCATAGGCGCTACCCCAAATGCATTTTATCTTACAGGAGGAATCTACAATGGGTTCGCCTATATTCCAATTGAAGGAGAACCGCGATTCTTCTTCATCCCTCCCTGCGAGAGCGACAGCAAGCTCGTGCGCACCGTTCGTAAACCGGAGATGATATCCCCCATCCTCGCCGAGGAAGGCTATCCGGTCGCGAAGACATTGGGTCTTGAACTGGATGAGCTCAGCTACTCGGAAATAGAGCGGCTGAAGAAATGTTTTCCGGGCGCTGTCTACGGCAACGCAACGGCCGTTATGAGAAAGGCTCGTCTGACCAAGACCCCTCAACAGATCAAGGCCATGGAAGAGGATGGAAAGAAGCAGGCTGCAGTCTATGCGCGGATTCCCAGCCTTTGGCATGAAGACATGACCGACATAGAACTACAGGTAGAAATCGAACGACTCCTCCGGCTGGAAGGGAATCTCGGATACCTGAGAGCCGCCGGGAGGAGAATGGAGCTCAACATGGGTTCGCTCATAGCCGGCGACAATGCCGACGCGCCCTCTCCCTATGACTTCTCCATGGGAGGGGCCGGCGTTGACCCTTCGCTGCCCGTCGGAGCATCAGGCATGATCCTGAAGCCCGGCATGGCCGTGATGATCGACATGAACGGAGGCTTCAACGGCTATCAGACCGACATGACCCGGACATGGAGCATCGGGAGACCCGGGGAACTGACCCTGCGCGCCCACAATTGCTCAGTCGAGATTTTGCATGACCTTGAGAAATTCGCTCTCCCCGGAATGGAGGCCGGCGAACTTTACCGCCGCGCCGTAAAACTGGCCAAGGATGCGGACTTGTCGGAATATTTCATGGGACATCGTCACAAGGTCGCCTTCATCGGGCATGGAGTCGGCATAGAATTGAACGAAGCCCCGGTGCTGATGGACCGTAACAAGGCTCCTCTCGAAGAGAACATGACGCTCGCCATCGAGCCAAAATTCGTCATCCCCGGAGTCGGCGCCGTCGGGATTGAGAATACATACGTTGTCACCGCTTCGGGACTCCGGAATATCACCGTTCTCGATGAAAGGCTCAACGAACTTTAAAAAGAACTGAATGAATCTCAAAGAAGATCTATCTAACCCCATCTTCCGGCGCATAGGAAAGACTGCAGACCGCCTTGGCCGGCAGGCATACGTTGTCGGAGGATATGTCCGCGACATCTTCCTCAAGCGCCCGAGTCAGGATATCGACTTCGTGACGGTCGGAAGCGGCATTGAGCTTGCCCAGGCAGTCGCGGACGACCTTGGGAACCGTAAGCAACTGACGGTTTACGCAAATTACGGCACGGCCCAGATACGTCACGGGAATCTTGAACTCGAATTCGTCGGGGCACGCCGCGAGTCATATTCAAGGGAAAGCCGGAACCCCATTGTCGAGGATGGAACTCTTGAAGATGACCAGAACCGCCGGGACTTCACGATCAATGCGATGGCCATAAGCCTGAACGAAGATACGTTCGGAGAGCTTGTGGACCCCTTCAACGGAATTCTGGATCTCCATAACAGGATAATCCGGACCCCGCTCGATCCGGACATCACCTTCTCCGACGACCCGCTCCGCATGATGAGAGCCATAAGGTTTGCAACCCAGCTTGACTTCACTATCCTTCCCGAGACTTTCGATGCGATTAAACGCAACCGGGAGAGGATCTCAATCATAACGAAGGAGCGGATAAATGATGAATTGGGGAAGATCATGCGCTCTCCCACCCCGTCAAAGGGATTTCTTCTGCTCGACCAGGCGGGCCTTCTGGAAATAATCTTCCCGGCTCTGATGCAGCTGAAGGGAGTAGAGGTTCATGACGGGCGAGGCCACAAGGATAATTTCAGCCACACGTTGCAGGTGCTCGACAACGTAGCCGCCAAGAGTGACAACGAATGGCTGAGATGGGCAGCCTTGCTTCACGATATCGGGAAGCCGGTCACGAAACGCTATGATGAAAGACTCGGCTGGACATTCCATAACCACAACTTCGTCGGGGAGAAAATGATTCCGAAGATATTCCGGACCATGAAGCTGCCGATGAACGAGAAGATGAAGTATGTTGCCAAACTTGTAGGACTTCACATGCGTCCACAGTCGGTCGGGGAAAACGGCGTGACGGATTCGGGGGTTCGACGTCTGATAACGGACTCCGGGGAGGATCTGGACGACTTGATGACGCTTGCCGAAGCCGACATCACGTCGAAGAACCCGGCGAAGGTTCGCCGTCAGCTCGAAGGGTTTGCCCGTCTGAGGGAGAGGATGGCCCAGATCAAAGATGCAGATGACTACCGCAACTGGCATAATCCTATCGACGGCAACGAACTGATGGCCCACTTCCAAATGCCTCCCGGCCCTTGGATCAGCGAAATAAAGAACGCCGTGAAGGAAGCAATCATGGACTGTCGGGTAGAAAACAATCATGACGCGGCCTGGGCCTACGCCCTTGAGATAGCTCCTGAAATCATCGGCGCACAAGAATGACTTCGGTCGGGGAGAAACCCAAAAAAGATTAAAAACAGAGGGTTAAAGGAGAAGAATTTGGCGAAGTCGGAAAAAAATATTAATTTTGCGAGCCGATT
The DNA here is from genome assembly GCA_964480745.1 of uncultured Sangeribacter sp. Taxonomy (GTDB): domain Bacteria; phylum Bacteroidota; class Bacteroidia; order Bacteroidales; family Muribaculaceae; genus Lepagella. Next base: position 15,672 of record CAYZQA010000047.1, read on the forward strand.
ATATCCAGTTACATCGTTAGCCGGAAAGGAAGGAGGAGGTTTTGGCCAACCGAATCCGGAGCGCCGGCAACAATTAACTAATTAAAACAAAGAAAATTAAAGTGGATACTTTAAGCTACAAGACTCTTTCCGCCACCCCGGAGACAATTGAAAAGAAGTGGGTGGTGATCGATGCGACCGACCAGGTGCTCGGCCGTCTCTGCTCGAAGGTTGCGAAAATCCTTCGCGGCAAAAACAAGCCTGATTTCACGCCGAACCTTGACATGGGCGACAACGTGATCATCATCAACGCCGACAAGGTTGTCCTCAACGGCGGCAAGATGGAGAAGCGCGAATATCTCCGCTACACGGGCTATCCCGGCGGTCAGCGTTCGTTCACTCCGGCCGACCTGATGGCAAAATCCCACAAGGTGACGATGAAGGGCAAACATCCCCTCTTCATCAAGGTCGTCAAGGGCATGCTTCCCAAGACCAAGCTTGGCGCAGCACAGCTGACGAACCTCCACGTGTTCAACGGCCCGGAACATCCGTTCGCCGACAAGAACCCGGAAATCCTCGACATCAATAAAATGAAATAAGAAGAAGGCAGATGGAAAAAGTAAATGCAATCGGGCGTCGCAAAGCAGCAGTAGCCCGCGTATACCTCACGGAAGGAACTGGTAACATCGTTATCGACAAGCGTCCTATCGACGTCTATTTCCCTTCTTCGATTCTTCAGTATGTAGTAAAGCAGCCGCTTCTGACGCTCGAATGCGCTGAGAAGTATGACATCGTTGCACATCTCGACGGCGGCGGCTACAAAGGCCAGGCAGAGGCTCTCCGTCTCGCAATTGCCCGCGCCCTTGTAAAGATCAATCCTGAGGACAAGACAGTTCTCCGCAAGGAAGGCTTCATGACCCGCGACGCACGCGAAGTCGAGCGTAAGAAACCGGGTCGTCCGAAAGCACGTAAACGCTTCCAGTTCTCGAAACGTTAAACGACTTCTCCGGCCGTCCGGCGGCTTGAACGTCGCGGGGCAGCCTGAAAATAAAAGTGAGTTCGCCTCACAGTGTTTAGTATCTAAACGCCGGAGATGGCTTCGTTCCCTACTCCGGAGTTGAATCAACAAAGAACGTAAACAAAACTCAAAAAGAATGGCAACACCAACATTCGACCAGCTCCTCCAGGCAGGATGTCATTTCGGTCACCTCAAACGCAAATGGAACCCCGCAATGGCTCCCTACATCTTTATGGAGCGCAACGGTATCCACATCATCGACTTATATAAGACGGCAGCCAAGATCGAAGAGGCTTCCAACGCCCTCCGCAAAATTGCAAAGGATGGACGCAAGGTTCTCTTCGTGGCTACCAAGAAACAGGCCAAAGAGGCAATCGCCAACAAGGCCGCTGCGATCAACATGCCTTATGTGATCGAGCGCTGGCCGGGCGGTATGCTCACTAACTTCCCCACCATCCGTAAGGCTGTCAAGAAGATGACCACCATCGACAAGATGGC
>CAYZQA010000048.1:0-16783 GCA_964480745.1 uncultured Sangeribacter sp.
CCGACGGCTTGATGCAGCTGCTCGATATGTTCTCGGGAGGTGCATTCTCCCAGGCTTCGATCTTCGCGCTCGGTATCATGCCCTATATCACGGCGTCGATCGTGATCCAGCTCCTTGGCATGGTGCTCCCCGCGTTTCAGAAGATGCAGCGTGAGGGCGAGAGCGGCCGCATGAAGCTGAATCAGTACACGCGTTACCTGACAGTGTTGATTCTTGTGCTTCAGGGTCCGGCTTATTTGATGAATCTCAAGTATCAGGTTCAGGCAGCCGGGGGCCACGTTGATTTAGGTTTCTGGACTATTGTGTTCATGACTATCGTCCTGGCAGCAGGCTCCATGTTCATCATGTGGCTTGGCGAGCGTATCGACCAGAAGGGTGTGGGCAACGGTATCTCGTTCATCATCCTTATCGGTATCATCGCCCGTCTGCCGGAGGCTTTCGTGCAGGAGTTCACCGGACGTCTGATGAACTCGGCCGGAGGCGGTCTCGTGTTGTTCCTCGTTGAAATCATCATCCTCCTTGCCGTCATCGCCGGCGCCGTGCTGCTCGTCCAGGGCACACGCAAGGTGCCCGTGCAGTATGCCAAGAAGGTTGTCGGCAACAAGCAGTATGGCGGCGCTCGCCAGTTCATTCCCCTCAAGGTGAATGCAGCCGGCGTTATGCCTATCATCTTCGCCCAGGCCATCATGTTCATCCCCATCACGCTTGTCGGCTTCAGCACGAGCCAGTCCGGTTTCTTCGGTGCGTTCACCGATATGTACGGATTCTGGTATAATCTCGTCTATTTCCTGATGATCGTTGCCTTCACATATTTCTACACGGCCATCACCGTGCGTCCCGCACAGATGGCTGAGGATATGAAGCGCAACAACGGCTTCATCCCTGGCGTCAAGCCGGGCAAGCCGACCGTCGACTACCTTGACTCGATCATGTCGCGCATCACACTCCCCGGTTCGATTTTCCTCGGCATCGTCGCCATCATGCCGGCGATTGCCCATGTCTGCGGACTTAACAGGAACTTCGCATCCTTCTTCGGCGGCACTTCGCTGCTGATCCTCGTCGGTGTGATCCTCGACACGCTGCGCATCATCGAGGGCCATCTTGTGACTCACAAGTATGACGGCCTGATGAAGAGCGGTCGCATCAAGGGACGCACAACAGGAAGCGGCGCCTTCTGATTAGAACGGAACAATAAGCGGAAATGATTTATATCAAGACTGACGAAGAGATTGAGAAGATGCGCGCGGCCTGCGACCTTTGCAGCCGCACGCTCGGAGAAGTGGCCCGCTGGGTAAAACCGGGGGTCACTACTCACCGTCTCGACACTGTAGCAAGAGAGTTTATCCTCGACAACGGGGGTAAACCCGCTTGCCTCGGTTATGGAGGGTTCCCCGGGACACTCTGCATCGAGGTCAATGAAACCGTGGTCCACGGCTTTCCTTCCGGGTATGAACTCCGTGAAGGGGACATCGTCGGCACGGACTGTGTCGTCGAGCTCAACGGCTTCCACGGCGACAGCTGCTACACATTCCCGATCGGGGAAATCGACCCCAAGGTCGAGGCCCTGCTCAAGACAACTTACAAATCCCTCTACATCGGCATCGACGCCGCTCAGGAGGGAAAAAGGATCGGCGACATCTCGAACGCGATCCAGACGTATGTTGAAAAGAGAGGATACTCAGTGGTCCGCGAGATGTGTGGCCATGGAATCGGGAAGAGCATGCATGAGGATCCGGAAGTTCCGAACTACGGACGCCGGGGAATCGGCCCCCGCCTTGAGGAGGGAATGTGCATCGCGATCGAGCCGATGATCAATCTCGGAAGCAAGAACGTTGTCATCGAGCGCAACGGCTGGGAATGCCGCACGCGCGACCGGAAACCCTCGGCGCATTACGAACACACGATCGTCATCCGCGAAGAGGGGCCTGAAATCCTGACCACCTTCCGCTATATCGAGGAAGCGCTCGGGAAAAGCATAGTTCCGGACGATGAAATCAAAAACGCATAACCAATCGAATCAGCAAAACAGATGGCAAAGCAATCAGCAATAGAAATAGACGGAGTGATTCTCGAAGCCCTCTCGAACGCGATGTTCAAGGTAGAGCTTGAAAACGGCCACGTGATCACGGCTCATATCTCAGGGAAGATGAGAATGCACTATATAAAGATCCTTCCGGGCGACAAGGTGAAGGTTGAAATGAGCCCGTACGACCTTAGCAAGGGGAGGATATCATTCAGATACAAATAAAAACAAAGACTCAAAATGAAAGTAAGAGCATCGATAAAGAAACGCACTCCCGACAGCAAGATCGTACGCCGGAAGGGTAGATTATATGTAATCAACAAGAAAAACCCGAAATTTAAAACGCGTCAGGGATAAAATGGGGCAAATGCGAAAAAGTCTTCGGATAGCGTAAAAAGCGCAAAAATGAGGGGAATGATTTCGCACTTGGCACTAAATTTATTACCTTTGCAAAAAATTTTGTAAAAGCAATATGGCAGTAAGAATTGTCGGCGTAGATTTGCCGCAGAATAAACGAGGAGAGATAGCGTTGACCTATATCTTCGGCATTGGTCGCAGCGCGGCCAACACGATCCTTGAGAAGGCCGGAGTAGACAAGGACATCAAGGTAAAGGACTGGACTGACGACCAGGCTGCCGCAGTCCGCGAGGTCATCCAGCGCGACTACAAGGTTGAGGGCGACCTCCGCACGGAGATCCAGCTCAACATCAAGCGTCTCATGGACATCGGCTGTTACCGTGGCATCCGTCACCGTATCGGCCTTCCTGTGCGTGGTCAGAGCACAAAGAACAATGCCCGCACACGCAAGGGACGCAAGAAGACAGTCGCTAACAAGAAGAAAGCTACTAAATAAAAATAACTAATAATGGCAAAAAAGACAGTCGCAGCAAAAAAGAGGAATGTCAAGGTTGACGCCAACGGTCAGCTTCATGTGCATAGCTCTTTCAACAACATCATTGTGTGTCTCGCCAACTCCGAAGGCCAGGTAATCTCTTGGTCGTCGGCAGGCAAGATGGGCTTTAGAGGCTCTAAGAAGAACACTCCTTATGCAGCCCAGATGGCAGCTCAGGATTGTGCCAAGGTCGCTTATGACCTCGGTCTGCGCAAAGTGAAGGCCTATGTGAAAGGACCGGGCAACGGCCGCGAGGCAGCGATCCGATTCGTTCACGCATCCGGAATCGAGGTTACGGAGATTGTAGACGTAACTCCGCTTCCCCACAACGGATGCCGTCCTCCGAAGCGCAGAAGAGTCTAATCGGAATAGAGATAAGAACTGATTCTGAATAAAGTCCGGCCAGCCATTGCCCTGAATGCGAATAGACCGTCTGCACACACTTTCTCTCGACGGTCGCGGCTGCGCTAAGGGGCGGGCTCATGGATGAGCAAAAAAGTAGAATAAAAAATGGCAAGATACACAGGTCCCAAAACAAAAATCGCCCGTAAATTCGGCGAGGCAATATTTGGCGATGACAAAGTCCTGGCAAAGAAGAACTATCCGCCGGGACAGCATGGCCAGAACCGACGCAAGAAAGTGTCGGAGTATGGCACTCAGCTTCGCGAGAAGCAGAAAGCAAAATACACTTACGGAGTGCTTGAGCGTCAGTTCCGCAATCTCTTTGAGAAAGCGGCGCGCACAAAGGGTATCACCGGCGAGGTTCTTCTCCAGCTTCTGGAGAGCCGTCTCGACAACGTCGTTTACCGCTTAGGTCTGGCTCCGAGCCGTCCGGCAGCGCGTCAGATTGTGCTTCACAAGCATGTCTGCGTAAATGGCAAGCCCGTGAACATTCCTTCGTTCCGCGTGATGCCCGGCGATGTAGTCACAGTCCGCGAAAAATCGAAATCCCTCGAGGTTATCGCAGATTGCGTTGCAGGTTTCAACCACAGCAAATATCCCTGGATCGAGTGGGATGAGAGCATCAAGGGCGGTAAGTTCCTTCACCTCCCCGCTCGCGAAGACATTCCCGAGAACATCAAGGAGCAGCTGATCGTCGAGTTATATTCTAAATAATAAATTCTAAGAATCCCATGCCAATATTAGCATTTCAGAAACCCGATAAGGTTGTGATGCATGAGGAGAGCGCTTCATTCGGCAAGTTTGAATTCCGCCCCCTCGAGCCGGGCTACGGCCAGACGATTGGAAACGCGCTCCGCCGCATCCTCTTGTCTTCGCTCAACGGCTATGCCATCAACTCGATCAAAATCGAGGGAGTGGCCCACGAACTCGGCACTGTCCCCGGGGTTATAGAGGATGTCACGAACATCATCCTTAACCTCAAGCAGGTGCGTTTCAAACCGACAACCGAAGATGTGACGGCAGCCAAGGCTACCGTTCAGGTCTCCGGTCAGGGTAAAAATGTGTTTACGGCTGGCGACTTAGGCAAGGTCCTTTCTGATTTCGAGGTCCTGAACCCCGATCTGGTTATCGCAAACCTTGATGAATCGGCCAACTTCACCATGGAGTTCACGATCAACAAGGGTCGCGGATGGGTTCCCGCAGACGAGAATCGCGAGATGCTCGGCGGCGCTGATCCACATGTGATCGCCATCGACTCGATCTACACTCCGATCAAGAACGTGCGTTATGCCGTGGAGAATTATCGTGTCGAACAGAAGACCGACTACGAGACACTGCTGCTTGAAGTCACCACCGATGGCTCCATCCAGCCTAAAGAAGCACTGAAAGAAGCCGCTACCATCCTCATCCAGCATTTCATGATGTTCAGCGATGAGAAGATCACACTCGAAGCCCCGAAGGAGGATGCTCCCGAGGAGTTCAACGAGGAAGTGCTCAAGATGCGTCAGCTCCTGAAGAGCAAGCTCACCGACATGGACCTCTCCGTCCGCGCCCTCAACTGTCTGAAGAGCGCAGAAGTGGAGACGCTCGGCGAACTGGTGGTTTTCAACAAAAACGATCTGTTGAAATTCAGGAATTTCGGAAAGAAGTCGCTCAGCGAGCTTGATGACCTGCTCGAGCGTCTGCATCTTTCCTTTGGAATGGATATTTCGCAATATAAATTAGACAAAGACTAAATCGCACAATGAGACATAATAAGAAATTCAATCACCTGAGCCGCAAGAAAGGGCACCGCGACGCGCTGCTCGCGAACATGGCGATTTCTCTTATCGCTCATAAGAGAATCTTCACCACGCACGCCAAGGCCAAAGCATTGCGCGTGTATGCCGAGCCTCTCGTGACCCGCGCTAAGAAAGACGATATGCAGAACCGTCGTATCGTGTTCAGCTATCTCCAGAACAAGGAGGCTGTCAAGGAACTTTTCGGCGTTATCGCAGAAAAGGTTGCTGACCGTCCCGGAGGTTATCTCCGTATCCTCAAGACGGGCCACCGTCTTGGTGACAATGCTGAGATGTGCATGATCGAGTTCGTTGACTTCAACGAGGCAATGCTCGCCGACGCTGCTCCCAAGAAGAGCCGTACGCGCCGTTCACGCAGCAAGAAGGCTGAGACGGCTGCTCCCGCTGCTGAGGCTCCCAAGGCTGAGGCTCCCGCAGCTGAGGCTGCTCCCGAGGCTCCTGCAACGGAAGCTCCCGCTGCCGAAGTTCCCGCAGCTGAGTAAATCAGGCTGATACAAAAATATCTGAGGCCCGACAGGATTGATTCCGGTCGGGCCTCAGTATGTTGTATAGATTCGCTAAAGAATTTCAAAGAATTTCAAAGAATTGGCGAAACGAGACGCAGGATCGATTCCATTGCGCGTTGGAATATCGGACGTTTCTTCCAGGAGCTAAACGTCAGCTTGCTGCATTGGGCCATATCCGAAAAGAAGATTTCCTTCATCTTGCGGTTGACTTCCTCATCATATATGAAAAGATTGCATTCGAAGTTGTTTTCAAAACTGCGGAAATCAAAATTAGTCGAGCCTGCCGTGACAAGGTTATCATCGATAATCATCCCTTTCGCGTGGAGCATTCCGGGATTATAGAGATAGACCTTCATGCCGGCGCGCAGACATTTGGTCACGTTTGAAAAAGAAGCGTAGCGGAGCATTCTTGAGTCGCTCTTGCGGGGAATCATAATGCGGACATCAATCTTGGCTAATGCAGCGGCCTCCAGGGCTCGCTGGAGCGCGTCTGTGGGCAAGAAATAGGGTGTCTGGATATAGATGTTCTTCGTGGCCGAAGAAATGGCCTTGAGGAAGCAGAGAGCGAGGTTGTCCCAATCGCCCATCGGGCCGGATGTGACGAGTTGCATCCCGAGGTCATTATGAAGCATGACGGGGGCAGCCTTGGGGTACTCCAGGGGTTCGGGCTGATTCTTAAAATTCCAATCGACAACGAAGGAATACATCAGCGACTCGACAATGTCCCCTTCGAGACGGAAATGCGTGTCGCGCCAGGCCGGGCCATCTTCGCCGTTGAAGGCGTAGCGGTCGGCTATGTTCATGCCGCCGATATAACCGATCTTTCCGTCGATGATGACGAGTTTGCGGTGGTTACGCCAATTGACGCGGTTGGCAAACTGAGGGAAGGTTACGCGGAAAAATGGATGGATATTGACGCCTGCCCGGGCCATGTCGCGGAAGAAACGGTTGCTGGCGGAGAAAGAGCCGACATGGTCGTATATAACCCTGACATCGACCCCTTCGGAAGCCTTCTTTTTGAGAATCTCTGCGATTTCATGCCCGATTTTGTCGTCAAGGAAGATATAATACTGAAGAAAAATGGAACTCCGGGCCTCCCGCAGGTCATGTTTCAGAGCCTCGAACTTTTCGTGTCCGGTCGTGAAGATTTTCAACTCATTGTTGATAGTGTAGAAAGAGGAACAAAGATTGCGGGATAGCTTGATAAGCGATCGGTCGGCGCGTGAAAGATTGAGTTTGTCGAGGTCCACGCGCCGGGGCGCCATCTTGGTGATGATCCGGCGTTTGTGATAACGCGAGATCATGTGCTGTCCCTTCAGGCTCCGGCCAAAGAAGATATAGAAGATAAGCCCTCCGACCGGGAAGAAAATGAGCGCAAGGACCCAGGCGATCGAACGGACCGGATTCCGGTTATCGCGAAGGACAACAATGATGCAGGTCAGGATAATCAGCCAGTATGCGACCCACATCCCTATGTAAAGCCAATTATTCATAATATTAAGGCCAATTATTCATAATCAGTTATTTTCTGACGCAGATACTCACGGGCGGTCAGTTCGAGTTCGGCATACCATTCCTCGCCGAAGCGAGCCACGAGAGGTCCGCGCAGGAACTCATAGGCCCGCACGCCCATTTTGCGTCCAAGCGCTTCGGCCGGACGGCATATTTTCCAGCGGTGGAAATTGACAGCAGTGAATCCATTATATTCTTTGAGGCGGACAGGATAGAGGCGGCAGGATATGGGTTTGACATCGGCAATCTTGCCTGCCCGGAAAGCCTTTTCGAGCGCGCACAGACATTTCCCGCCGGGGGCATAGCAGGTATAGACGCAATCCCTTCCTCCGACAATCTGCGTCACGAGATCGCCGTCAGGATCAGTGTATGAAGCTCCTTCCTCGTCGATTTCCCTGAGCGCGGCGGGAGAAAGCTCATCGCGAACAAGGGGAAGGACAGCCTTGATCTTCTCATCCTCCTCGGGAGTGATGGGCGCTCCGGCATCCCCCTCGATGCAGCAAGCCCCGAGGCAAGCGTCAAGGTCGCAGACGAAAAACTGCTCTATGAGATCGAGCGAAACGAGCGTATTTTGAATCTGGATCATAATATAGTGACTAGTTAATAGTGACTAGTGACAAGTTATTAGTGAGAAGGGAGGGGTTGTCGGGCACCCCTTCGCTTAAGCTCGGGGCATAATCAAAAAGGCTCCGCATTGAGGGTTAAGTTTGAGGTTAGAGGTTTGGGAGGAGGGAGACGTTGAGGAGGCGGTCAGCTCGCTCTCCGGGTGGCCGGTGATAGACGGCGACGGTATATTCATTCTCGGTTTCGTATTTGTTTCCTTCAATCGGGGCCGGATCAAGCTTGCCGGAAGAGGGATTGAGAGTGACATACTGATAATTGTAGGCTCCCTGCTTGAGGGGAATCGCGGCCTCATAAACCCTGCGGTCGGGAGAATAGGTCATGCGGTAGCGGGAGTCGGCCAAACCTCCCGTGAACTCCCCCTCGATGAAAACCGGGGAATCCAGGAGCGGGGAATTGAGAGTGAAATGAACCGTAATGTAATCGGCTCCGATGTTGGAATCCGTGGCATTGTATTCGCGGACGATGAAGCGGCCATGTTGCGTGCGGTCGAACTCGTAGCCTTTGTCGGAGCGGGGCAGGTCTTCACGGAGGTAGACTTGATAATTGGTGCCTCCCCAACGGACGGAATCCACATTAATCCCCGGGAAGAGATTGCTTATGGACTCAAATCGGCGGTATTCGTTGGAGGCTGGCCATATCAATTCATTTTGATGGGAATAAATGAGAGTTTTCCCTTCGAGGCGCGAAGGAGCACGAAGAATCCGAGCGGAATCGTCGCGTCCATTCTGCCGGACCTCAACCAGGAGATCTGTGTAGGGATTGCGGATGTCGAGTCCATCCGTGGAGATGCGGAATTCCAATTGCTGCCAGTCGGAATAATGGCCGCGGTCGGTGCGAGAAGTAGCGAATCCGGAGATCGGCGCAACGTTCTCCGACACCATGAAGCGCGTCTGGAGCAACACATCGTCCGGCGAGTCGGGGTCATAAACCTGAAGCAGGTAATTGCCGGAACGCGTGGGACGGAGATGTTCGTTGGGAATCTCAATATGATAGTTGACGTAATGGACAAACGTATTGGAGGAAAAAGCGTAATCCTCAATGTCAGCGAAATTGAAGCTTTCGAGATATTCCCCCTCGGTCAGCGAAGAGGGTTGCCAATCGGCGTTGCAATGGACGAGACGGCATTGGAGATAGCTGTTGTCTTCCCCGATTTCGTCGAAATTGATGATGATATGGTCGTCTGTCCCGAGCCTCATGACGGGAGGGGACAGGAAAGCTCCGTCGAGCGAAGTCTTAAGCGTGCGGAACCGGGAATCAAAGACGCGTGAGCGCGTATCCGTATCGGCCCGCATGATCCCCGCAGAAAGCAACAGGGCTGAAAGGAATAGAATTATAAAGGAGGTTATATTGAAAAATCGTTTTGGCATGGCTGGAAAAATGAATTCACCATTTAACAGGATCTTTCCCGTGGGCGGCGAGGTATTCATTGGCCCGGGAAAAATGGTGGTTACCGAAGAACCCTCTGTGAGCGGAGAGTGGGGAGGGATGAGGGGAGGAGAGCACAAGATGCCGGGAGCGGTCGATAGATTCTCCGCGCCGGATAGCGTCGGAACCCCAAAGGAGGAAAACGAGGTTGTCGCGGCCTTCTGAGAGGGCCTTGACGGCAGCTTCAGTCAGTTGCTCCCAGCCGATGCCGGCGTGTGATCGCGGGGAATGCTCCCGGACGGTAAGGGCTGAATTGAGGAGCAGTACGCCTTGGGAGGCCCAGCGTGATAGATCGCCGTCTGTGGGGAGCGGGGCGCCGGTATCGTTGCTGACTTCCTGAAAAATATTCTTCAGCGAAGGGGGGACGATGATGCCTGGGTTGACCGAAAAGGCAAGGCCGTTGGCTTGTCCGGGCCCATGATAGGGATCCTGCCCGAGAATGACGACTTTGGTCTTGTCGAAAGGGGAAGCGTCGAAGGCCGCAAAAATTTTGGAGGCGCCGGGATAGATGCGCTTGGAGGGATCGGCATATTCGGAACGGATAAACTCGGCAAGACGCGCGAAATATGGCTTGCCGAACTCGTAAGCCAATGCTTCTTTCCATCCTGGCTCAATTCTGACATCGATAGGCTGCTGCAGGGAGGAATTGTTGGAAGGATCATTCATCGGGTTGTCATTCATTACACGAAGATAACTCATTTATTCGGCAATAGGGAATAAAAAGATGAAAAATTTGGCTTGCATGGGAAAAATAAGTAACTTTGCAGAAAGAAACGCCCCCAGCGAAGGGAAAAAAAGCGTTTCGGGAATGTTCCCATAGTTCAATGGATAGAATATCGGATTCCGGTTCCGACGATTGGGGTTCGACTCCCCATGGGAATACAATAAAAGCCTCGGCCAATCGGCCGGGGCTTTGTTGCATTTAAGGCTGGGGGTTACAAACCCCCAGCGACTTAACACGGTGTTGAATTATTTCTTGGCGAGGATGAGAGCGGAATAGGGGGCGATGGTCGTTTTGCCGCCTCGGGTTGCTCCGAGGTCTCCAGTCGGGGAAATCTTGCCGTCGATGGCAACGATCATCCAATCTCCCTTGGGGATATTGACTGTCCGCGCTTCGGAGGCGCCGTTGAAGACCACCTTGATTTCCTTCCATTCGTCGCCGTTGGCATGGTCGGTGAGCGTATAGGAGATTAGATTAGGGGTCTTCTCCGAATCAATCTTGTCGAAATGGAGATGACGGGCGATCTGCTCGGCCGAAGTCATGCGGAAAGCGGGGTGAGCCTTGCGGAGGGCGATCAGATTCTTGTAATAATCAAACTGGTCGCGATAACGCTCCTTGTTGTTCCAATCGATAGCATTGATTGAATCGGGGGATTTGTAGGAATTGTGGACTCCCTTCTTGTCGCGGAACACCTCCTCGCCGGCAAACATGAATGGCGTGCCCTGGGAGGTGAAGACGATTGTCTGGGCGAGTTTGGCAGCATCGAGCATATTCTTCTCCGGCTCGCCGGCCATCGACTTGTGGAGCTTGTCGGTCAAGGTCAGGTCGTCATGGCAGGAAACATAGTTGACGATCATTTCAGGCGACTTGGCGTAAGGGAACTTGGAATTGTTGCCCTTGGAATAATCGACCTGGGGATGAGCCGTGGCGGCCACGATTCCGATCTTGACGGTTTCCTCCTGGCCCGGTTTGCCGGTGGCAAATCCGCGGTCGGAAGCGTTGGTGTAATGTCCCTTGATGGCGTCGCGGATGTCGTCGGAGAAGACCGCGATGTCGGTCATCTGCGAAACGTTCTCCTTGAGAGCGCGGCGTTCGGGCTGCAAGGGGGAATCTCCGGCTGTCCATCCCTCGCCATAGACGAAGATCGAGGGGTTGACTTTCTTCAGTTCGGCGGCAACCTGGTTCATCGTTTCCGTGTCATGGATGGCCATGAGGTCAAAACGGAAGCCGTCGATATGATATTCCTCAGCCCAGTATTTCGTGGAGTTGATTATATAGTCGCGCATTTGCTGAAGGTCGGAGGCAGTCTCGTTGCCGCAGCCGGAAGCGTCGGAATAGCGGCCATCGTCCCAGTGACGATGGTAATAGCCCGGGGCCGTAAGCTCGAAATTGGAGCCGTCGTTCTCGGCGGTATGATTGTAGACGACATCCATGATTACGCCGATTCCGGCATCATGGAGCGCCTTCACCATCTCCTTCATCTCGCGGACGCGGGAAGCGGGGTCGGAAGGGTTGGTCGAATAGGAACCTTCGGGGGCATTATAATTCTGAGGGTCATATCCCCAGTTGTAGCTATTGTTCTGAAGGTTGGTCTCGTCTACGGAATTGTAGTCGTAGCTGGGAAGGATATGGACGTGGGTTACGCCGAGTTCCTTGAGATGATCGATACCGGTCTTCTGTCCGCCGGGGGTAGATGTTCCCTTCTCGGTCAGGGCGAGGAACTTTCCTTTGTTGGCGATTCCGGAAGAGGGGTCCATCGACATGTCGCGATGATGCATCTCATAGACGATCACGTCGGTGAAATTCTTCACTTCCGGGCCTTTGTCGGCAGCCCATCCCTCAGGGTTGGTAAGGTTGAAATCGATGATTGCAGCGCGTTTTCCGTTTGCGCCGACAGCCTTTGCCCAGACGCCGGGGGTCTCATCGAGCCATTTGCCGCCCTGCTTGACGCTGAAAGTATAGAACTTTCCATAAAGCTGGCCGGGGACGCTTGCGGTCCAGGTCCCTGTGGCGGGATCGGCTTTCATGGCGATCTGACGGTAGGGGGAGCCTGTGCGGCCATCCTCATAAAGGTTGAGCATGACTTCCTCGGCCTTTGGGCTCCAGAGACGGAAGCGCGTTGCGTCGGCGTCGACAGAGAGCTCGAGGTCGGAGCCGTTGTAAGTGGGATAGTTGATAAACTGAGCGTCGTATGTGCTGTTCGTCTGCGCGAACGAGCCTTGGCAGAACCAGCCCGCCAGGGCGGTGGCGGCCATAAACATGGTTAATCTTCTTGTCTTCATTAATATTTTGGGGTATATACATTCCTTCCCTCAGGAAATTCCTTCCTATAAACTGAAAACAGGGGGAATTTATTTCCCCCTGAAATGTTTAATTTTCATCAATAGGCATAAGGAATGTGAATTTGCAGCCATTCTTATACTTCCTTGCCGATTTCAGGGAGGACGAGAGGAGGAAAGCGGACATCCTTGAGAGGAAAATTCCGGAGGAGGGGAGTTCGATGAGCTTGTTGATGTCGAGGAAATTCTCGAACATGATTTCTTCGACGCCCGCTTCGAGGGGGAGCCCGGTGTCGGTGACTGTGAAGCGGACCATGCCCATTTCGGGAGTCGGGGAGATCTGCAGAAGAATCTCGCCCTTATCCGTATACTTCGCAGAATCGCGGAGCATGTGGAAGAGGACATGTTCGGCGCAGTCGCGGTCGGCATGGATAGTGATATTCTCCTCGGGACGCTGGATATCCAGTTTTACGCCGGGCGCCAGCAAGGGGCGGACCTTCTCGGCGCAGGAATCGATGAGCGAGGAGAGTTTGAACGCCATGATCTGCTTTTCGCGGGCCTCCTTTCCGATAGAGGCGATATACATGAGGTCGTTGAGGATATTCTCAATAACCTGGAGGGCATTGTCGGAATGGTTGGAACGGCTGGAGGCAGGGCGGACCTCCATAAACTCATCATCATCGGGGAGGTCATCCTCCGCATAATCGTAATATGCGAGGCGTTTGAGACGGTCGCGCTCTTCGGCGACATGGTCGGCGAGCATGTTCAGCTGGGCGACATTTCGGCGGTAACGGCGCCAGATGATGAAAATGACGGCGAGGCCTATGAGGCAGACGATCCATGCGCCGAGGACCCAATACATCATCATGCGGGCCCGCTCGCTCTCAGCCTTCTGGCGTTCGAGCTCAAGGTTGAGGTTCTTGCGTTTGAGGTTGTTGATGTCGTAAAGGATCTGGAGTTCCTTGTATTTGTTTGTGGCCTGCGAGTGGTTGAGCTCCTCAAGCATTTCATTGTATTCGGTCAGGCCTGAGAGGAGGAGGGCCTGGTTGCCGGTGTGTCGCGCCGCCTCGATCTGCATTCCGAGGAGCTGGCGTCGCGCGGAGGCTGACCGCTCTGTCAGCAGCTGCCTCCGGATATAGGGGAGGGCTTTATCGTATTGCTCTGTGGCCGTGTAGTAATGGGCATAATAGCGGGGATTGTCGCTCATGTCATCGGCCACTTCCGGATACTTCCCGGCAAGTTCAAGGGCACGGGCATGAATCTGCTCGATTTCTTGGAGGTTGAGAGCTTTGTAATTGCGCATCATTCTCCGCAGGGAGATGTATTCTGCTATGGAGAAGTCCCGATAGAGGCGTCCCGAATCGTGATAATCCTCCTGAAGGTCGTGCATGACGGAGAGAAGGTAACGGTCGGCCTCGATCGCTTTCTTATAATCGCCCACGTCCGTGTAGGTGTTGGCCGCTTCGGTATATACGAGGTTGCGCAGGGCGTAAAGGCTGAAGGAGTCAGAGTTGACGAGTTTGACAAGGTCGCCGAGATAGGTGGCGAGCATCTCGCCCTTGACGTCGCTTCCGAGATATTCGACGACGGCATAAAGGTCGTAGAGCTGCATGTCGTCGTTGCGCTCGTTTTCAAGGTTGGCGATGAGGTCGACGAGCTGCGCCTGTCGATGGGATTCGGAACTAAACTCCTGGGTCTGGGCAAGCTTCATCATGCGGATAAAGAGGATTGTCTCGGTCTTCTCGCGGGAGTCGGGAAGAAGGTTGACGGCGGCGATGATCGTGTCGCAGACTTCGGGCTTGTCGAAAAAGGTTGTGGCCTGACGGGCTATGTCCAGCTGCACGTCTCTCATCCCGGCGCGCGAAGCTGCAGCATAAATTTGGCGAGCCACGTCCGGCTGGTCTTTCCTCGGCGAAAGGTCGAAGATATTGTAGAGGACAATGACGGAATCTTTTGCCGACGGGGCCTTTGCGAGGCGTGTCAGCTGGTCGGCGATGGCGGCGGCTTTATCTAATGCGAAAATCTGGCCGGCGAATGAAATCAAGGTCAGCAGCAACAGACTTACTGTTAGTTTCTTCATAGATAGATGTCTGTTAGGTTGTTAGGATAGTGGAAAACCGATTCTTTAGGCCAGTGATCTCCGGGGCGTGCCTGTCAATTCGGGGTCTAAGGGGTCTGAATCGCAAAAATAATTAAAAATGATTAATTTGCAAAAAAAATGTTTTTAAGCCCCGTTCTTTGGATTGAAATTGCCCCCAAATATTCTTAACTTTGCGCTCCCCTTTAGTGATTAGGGACTAGTGACAAGTGACAAGTTATTAGTGACTAGTTATGGGCTATGGGAGTTCCCCTGGTTCATTCAATTTTCTCTGCAAATCAATCTGCACGCACATGAAACGACGTATTCTTTCCCTTCATACTACTTCAATATTCGGGGGCTTAGTTGGCTTCCTCATGATTATGGGTTCTTTTGCCGCTGTCCCGGCCCAGGGGGCGCAGGATCCTGTGGCTCCAGAGGAGCCGGAATATCTGCCGCTGCTTATTCAGTTTGACAACGAAACGGTCCTCGATGAGTTGGAAGCGGATGGCGCTCAGATTTGGCGTCGACGCGCCGACATGGCGCTTGTTCTGATTCCTTTGACAGATGAGGAAATTGTGGATGACGAGGATGCGGCTCCTTTCCGCAAGGTTAAGACGCGCCGCGGCGTAAGGCGTGTCGAGCGGTCACGCCGGGCGCATCCGGTGATGGATGTGGCCCGGACTCATTTCGGCGCATCCACGGTCATGGACGGTTCGGCGGCCGATAAACCCTATACGGGGAAAGGGGTCGTAGCAGGCTTCTGCGACACGGGCTTTGACCCGACGCATGTCACATTTCTTGACCCGGAAGGCCGGACACGCGTAGCGCAGTTCGTGGTTTATGATGAATATGCCGGTCGTCGCGAGGTCTACGACACGCATGAAGAGATGGAACTCGCCCGGACGGACTACGACGGGCAATTCCATGCCACCCATGTCGGGGGCATAATGGCCGGCGGAGGAGGGGATTCCCCGTATAAAGGGATTGCCACGGACGCCACCATCGTGGCCACTACTTCCAATCTGACTGATGTCGGCATTTTGGCCGGTCTGGAGGATATTATCGAATATGCAAAGGAACAAGGGATGCCGGCCGTCGTAAACATGTCGCTGGCAAACCATCTCGGGCCGCATGACGGAACATCGCTGTTCAGCCGCTGGATTGACGCAGCGTCTGATGATGCTGTTGTCGTCATATCTGCCGGCAACAGCGGCTATATCACTCCCTCGCTGCGTCACACGGTCGATTCCGAGGGGACTCCGATAAAGGTCCGCGTCCACACGGGCGACTGGCAGCAATTCCATGTTGAGGGAGGGGTGGCGATATGGGCCGATGATTATTCCCCGGTCAAGGCAAGGCTCATTCTTTATGACGGGACTGAGAAGCGTGAGCTCCATGCCTATCCATGGATGGAAAGCAATGGAGAAGTTTGGAGCGTGGATTCTGACACGGATGAGGAATTTGCCCGCTATTTCAGGGGAGAGGTCATCCTTCAGGGAGAGGTCGACGGGGCAAGCGGCAGAACATGGATTCTTGCCCAGTTCCTGACCGATACGGAAGCGAAGGACCCTTCAGGAAAATGGGCGCAGTATACGTTGGCCCTTGAAACAACGGCCTCCCCCGGAACTCGCATCGACATCTATTCCGACGGGGCAGGCACGCGTCTGACCGGTTATCCGGGCTATCCGTCGCCGAATCCGGACATGTCGATCAACGATTTGGCCACGTCTTCGCGTTGCGTGAGCGTCGGGATGTATGTCAGCCGCGACACGCTGCCTATTCTTGGCGGGGGGACCGACAAATCCTCCGACCCTGCGATGACGGTCAATCCCCGTTCAAGCTATGGAACTCTTGATTCCGGCGTAGCGCTCCCATTGACAGTGGCGCCCGGCTCGATGATAGTTTCTTCGATTAGCCGTCATTATGTTGAAAAGTATCCGGAGACGGCGACCGTATGCAGTCATGAGGAAGAGCGCGATGGCAAGAAGTATCACTGGGTTCGCCTTGACGGCACATCGATGTCGGCGCCATACGTGGCCGGTTGCTTGGCGACGTGGCTTCAGGCCGATCCGAAACTGACCGCCGAGGATATTCAGAAGATAATAGCGAAGACCAACCGTCACGATTACCCGGATCCGACGAATCCGAGGCATGGGCAGGGATGGTTTGATCCCTTAGCCGGGTTCAAGGAAGTGCTTGCCAACGTCGAGACGGGCTGTGTGCCGGCGGGCGAAGCCGAAGGCCCTCAGTTTGCGGTCAACGGTCGGGAGGTGACGATCATGCAGCCGGCCGGGATGAAGACCCGGTTGGACGTCCTGGATCTCACGGGCCGGATAATGGAAAGTCATGAAAATGGAGAAATCTTCGGCAGCGTAACCCTCGCCGCCCCGGCAGGCATCTACCTCCTGCGCCTCACCGACCACACCGCCCTCCACCAACCCCGAACGCGCAAAATCCTCCTGAAATAATCGGAATTGACCTATTCGATATATAATAGAGAATGGGCAAAATACCGTGCCA
>CAYZQA010000049.1:0-16390 GCA_964480745.1 uncultured Sangeribacter sp.
GATAGTCCGAATATTCTTTGGTGGAGTTTATCCTGGTCTGGGAATGATGCAAAGGGGTTCCCTCGAAATAGTTCCTCTGCTTGCCGTAGACTCTGACCACCACTTCTTCCGCATCAAGGTCCGGGTCTACGTAAACTCCCACCACCTCTGAGAACATCTCATTGAAATCCACATTATCGGCCGGCTCAAACGTTTTGTCTGCGATAAGGAGATTTTCCACCCGGTCAAGAGCGAAAGTCAAGGGATGATTCTTCCCTTGAGGGGATCCAATCAGATACCAACGTCTGCGATATTGCTTGAGTCCTAAAGGCTCAATCTCCCAATGGGTCGGCTGATCAGACTTGTTATAACTTCGGTAAGACATCGACAAAACCCTATTTGCCGATATTGCTTCTACTATTGTGGGGATAAATCCCACCCCGCCGGGAATGTCTTCATATACAATCCGATTCCTTACCGCCTCGTTACTCATCAGAAGGTTATCGAGAGCAAGGCCATTGAAGAGCCAGCTCGTAAAGGATGGCCTGTCGAGCGAAGAGGAATCCTTAATGTAATATGTATTGGTAGGCCGGTCGCAGGCTATTTCAACGCCAAATAAGTCCATTATTGCCTCACGATGGCGATGGAATGTCCTCTCCGGGATCTCAGTTTCATGATCCGGATTGAGGGCGTAATTCCTATGCCAGCAGTCATTGATCTCATCAAGCGACAACCGGCCGGCCCGACGAATCGTATCCACAAGCCAAACATATCTGCGCATCAATCTTACTGAGGTTGCCATATACAGCTGTTTTTGATTCTGAGCGCAAAATTAACGACACCTTTTGCCATTACGCGGCAGAAGCTAAAATTTATCTGAATTATTTATCCGGCACTCCTACCAAACCATTGTTTGAATGGCTCGGCCTTCGGCGAAGGGATAGATTGTATTAACCGAAAAAGATTCTGGGTGTCAACCACATCTGTGACTCGCATCTTTCCATCGGGCGCCAGCATTTTCAAACCGTGACAATTTGCCACGGTTTCATTTCCCTCCTTTATAAGACGTTGCTTAAGCTTTCGCCAATAGGCGGTAGGATCAACGCTTTCAGTAAGGACAGCAACGACATCAACGACAGAGAAATACCATTCCTCCGTCTCCTCGTCCCATATTGTACGAACCTTTCTCTCTTCAAATATCTGTATGCTTTGCTTCTTCATGACTGATTAGACCCCGTCTCATAAAATTTCAGAGTTTCCGGGGTTCAAGTGCAAATTTAAGGATTTTCAAGGGAAGAATTGGAGGTTAATCAGTAAATTTGCGGAGGGTTTCTCCCCTACCCTTCATATAGCCCATTATTATGTATGTAGCTCCAAAGAATGATCCGGAGTTCAGCCGCAGGCGGCTGGACGAAATCATGAGTCGCGACCGACTTCGCTTCAATCCGTACACAGTTTCCGACAGCCGCCTGCTGGAGCTGGCCTCCACTGTTGGCTGGGGCGACCGGCTTGACTTGACCCAGATGGTCATTCTTCATTTCAAGCGTCTACGGCCCACCGGGGATTGGCGGCGTTTTGATGTCATTTATCTGACAGTAGGAGACAATCCCAAGGAATGGGCCGTAAATAAAAGTATTTTTTCATGGGGCGTAACGGCTAATGACACTGTTCGGAGGGAACGCTCTTGGCTCGGAAAGAAACAGTTGAAAAGCGATGAAGATGTAGAGGCGCTGGCGGGTAAGAGTGTGTTCGTGAGTCGGATTATCAGGGGAGTGAGCCACTTGGGATATGAGAAGGGAGCTTATCGGATGGTTCGACTTTATGGGAAACTCAATCGCGATGCGGAGATCATACGCCGGGCGATGTGCGAAGCGAAGATAGAGATGCTTGAGCGGGTTCTTGCCCATCCGGGATCACCCGATTATCTAAGCTGTCGACCAGGCCTTATTGACTACGAACCAAGAATCCGCAGAGCCATAGAACTGATCCGGCAATTTCCGCAGACTCCCGTCCCGGAAGACGGCTGATGAGCGGTCATAATATCCTATACATTCGTCTTGTAGGGAAGGTAGAATCTCTGTTTGTTTGAAAACCAAAAGCGTTCTTACGGTAAAAATTTAAGGTGTTAAGGTTATTGAGCGCATCTACCGTTATAAACTGACAACCTGCCTGCTTAAGTTTACTATATGTATCTGCGACTAAATCTATTACCATCGTGCCGATGCCCATACTTTGATAAGTCGTAGATGTGCCTAGATGGCCAATGTTAATTGCCGGATAAGAAGATTGTCTGTTCAAGAAAGAAGCCGTTTCTTCACCGGCTTCCCAAACCAAGTCCTCAATGAAATCCTCTTTTTCTGTTTGGCTGCTAATCATCAAGGCGTCATTCATAAGCGTAAAGGCTGCCACAATCTCCCCGTCGCCAATCAGTACGCAGTAAGCCGACAGGTATCGTCTTATAACACATTCTTCGACTTCAAAATGAAAGAAGTCGTCTAGTTCTTTCACTCCGCATGAAAACGAACTTATATTTTCATAATCGGAGGAAGTCATTAAACGTATCCGGAGTTTAGATCTAATCTCCGAGAAGTGGGTTTTTTCCTCCACAATTTGAAATTATTTGTTTGGCATTGGCTTCTGCTCGAACT
Source organism: uncultured Sangeribacter sp. (assembly GCA_964480745.1). Lineage (GTDB taxonomy): Bacteria > Bacteroidota > Bacteroidia > Bacteroidales > Muribaculaceae > Lepagella. Next base: position 2,628 of record CAYZQA010000049.1, read on the forward strand.
TTCAGTTCTTCGATTTTATGACGCTCCTGCGCACTAAAGTCGTTCCGGAAATGCTTTTCCAGATTACGGCGAAAACGGGCAACGTCATCGCTTCCCATAGGGGGGTTGGGGATGGAACGAATCATGGCGAATTACTTTTATCTGTAAAGATACGAAAAATTCCTGGACTCTACAACTCCTATTCTATTTATCTTAAAATAATTTTGAAATCCACCACTCCGTTAGTGGACGAGGGAGGTCAGGCGGTTGTAGGCTTCGAGGTATTTGCGACCAGCCGGGATCGGGCGCGGATAACCATTGATATAGATAGTCCGGTTGGAATATTTCTCCACATGGCGCACGGCAATTATAAACGACCGATGAATACGAAGGAAACTATCTTCCGGCAACATCGTTTCTACTTCTTTCATTGTGATCTGCGAGACAATCATCGGCTTCCCCTTACGATGAATTTTGACATAATTGTCCATCGCCTCTATCACGAGAATATCCTGAAGGTTGACGACAACATTCTTGTAATCCGCCTTGAGAGTGATTGTCGGCGAGTAGGGTTTCTGAACCGCGCTCCCGAGAAAGCGCCTGGCTTTCTCCATCGCTTTTTCAAAACGGGGATAGAAAATCGGCTTATGTAGAAAATCAACCGCATCCACATTGAATCCTTCGAGGGCGTAGTTGGCGTAAGCGGTAGTGAAGATCAGACATGTTCCGGGAGGGAGTTTCCCTGCCATCTCAATGCCGTTATGGGAATTCATCTCAATGTCAAGGAAGACAACATCAGGGTGCACGGACTCAATCCGTTCCATCCCTGCTATTGGGGACGAGAAACATTCCAACTCGATTCCGCCGTATCGCGAACAGTATTCCCGAAGTATACTCAGCGCAATCGGCTCGTCATCTATGGAGATACACTTTATCATTTCTTCAGATCGATCGTTAGTTTAACTTCATACGCGTTCCCATCGTCAGCAATCTCAAGGCTATGGGCAGCAGGATAGAGCATCTCGAGACGCTTTCGGCAATTGCCAATCCCCATGTGCTCGCTCGCACGCCGGACGGGGTAGATCCTATTGCGTGTCTTCAAAATGAGTCTCCCGCCGAATTCGCTCAAGAAAATGGAAATCCGGCCTTTCTCAACCGGCGAAACGCCATGCTTGAAACAGTTCTCCACGAACGTCACGAGCAACATAGGAGGGACCCTCAGAGCCGCATCCGCAATATCAACGTCGAGGTCGACTTCCGTCATTTCATTCAGGCGGAGCGACTGCAATTCTACATATTCCCTGATATGATCCGCTTCTTCAGCCAGCGGAACAAAGTCGTTCTGGGCCGATGTATGGATGTAACGCAACATTGAGATGAATTTCTCAAGCGAGACCAGTGCCTTTTCATCGTGGGTCAGAAAAAGACCATATAGGGAGTTCAGCGTGTTGAACATGAAATGGGGCTTTATCTGGGCGCGGTAAAGCGCTATCTCGGCCTTGTCGCGTTCTGCCTCCACGGCGCGACGACGCGCTCGCTGGAGATTGGCCTGGGTGAGCAATGAAATAGCAAAGCTAAAGGCCTCGACTATCATGAAAAGCGACCATTCGGCTTGTTGATAAGGAAGGACATGGGGGAAAAATCTGACCAAACCCTCGTCGTAGATGCTGGGCTTGGGAATAAAGAGGGTGACGTTGAACAGTTGATAGCTTATCAGGAACGTGATCAGAATCAGTAGAACCCCAATCCACCTTTTCTTACGCGTCCCGAACAATAGAGGGACCGCCAGCGAACGGTTCAGGAAGTAGATAATATAGAGCCAGGCCACAACCGTAGCGATATACCACTGGAAATTATGGAACCATCTTTCCATGGGAAATATCAGCACCATCACAGGAAACACGATGAGGCAGAACACTATGTCAATATATCTTGGAAGATTTCCCATAATCGGCTGAATTGGACTGCAAAGATAACCAATTTCCGGCTACTCCCCTTTTTCGGCAAAGGGCATCCGACTTTTCCCTTTTTTGCCTCAGGGACAGGAAGACTCTACTCTTGACAATTATCGGTACACCCGGTTGCCTCCTGTGCATGGGCAACAGCGGGAAGGGCGTAAATGGATGCCAAAGCCAAAACAGACTTCAGGACTATACTTTTATTTATCATAGCGGGTTATATTTTAAAATCGGGTTATATAAAAAACAGGTTAAAATTAAGGTTCCGACCAGCGGAACCTGAGATTTCAATCTGATGATCACATTCTAATGAATCCAATCGGGACCAAGAATCCGACCAAACATAGAATATTGCAGTTGACGGTATGCTAAATTAATGCTTTATTCCGAAGAATGATTCCTCCCATTGGCAAACAACACATAAGCAGTGGCCAATGCAACCTTGATTTGTTCTATCGCAGTTAAAAACACAATCAGAGTTAGAAAAAGAACGTTATATTACCACTAAGGCAATGTTAATGGCGACCACCTGTATTCATATGACATGGGAATAGGGTGTAGGAGGGACATCCCTTCAATGGTTTTAATAATCTTATGTTATGAAATATTTATTTTTTATCATACTCTCCATGGCAGGAGTTTATGCATCCGCTCAAATAGAAGATTACCGATTGGGATCAATCCCTCCGCCATTTGAAGCAGGCGATGCCATTTTCAGTGCTGTCGAGGTGCCGGCAGAATATCCCGGAGGGGGAGAAGCCGTGAAGGCATGGATCACCGCCAATTTACGCTATCCGGAGACAGCGAGATTAAATGGCGTAGAAGGACACGTAGGAGTAAGGTTTGTTGTTGAGAAAGATGGAACAATCTCTCACATTCACCTCACCAAGCGTGTCAGCAAAGAATTAAATGAAGAAGCCACGAGACTCATAGAATCACTGCCGGAGAAATGGCAGCCGGCAACTATCGATGGCCAAATAGTTCGCTCCTACTTCAACATTCCTGTTGTGTTTAGGCTGAAATAAGATGTTTACACCCTGGCTGTATTAATAAAATCCCTGGAAGTCGAGGAATATTATCTTCATACTCCTTTGTGGCAATTATAGAATAAAGAATTAACGGCACCGTAGTGTCGGAAGCCTGTTTCGGTAAGTTGGAGCCGATCACCTTGTATCCTTACTAAGTTTTCATTTACGAGAAACTCTATCACTGGGCGATAGAGGGTGTCAAAATCCATACCAAATGATTGTCTGGCGGCGGAAAGAGAGAATCCCCCCGAATAACCTGATATTGCGAAAAACTTGTTTAATATTTCTTGACGTGGCAGCTTGTAGTAAGTTAGGCACTCATAAGAGAAATTGTTTTCAACAAGCCATTCTTTGTCTAAGAATTTACCAATAGATTCATTTTTCCCGATATTATATGAGATTCCAAACGGAGACATACTTTGTGCTGAAATACCGAACCCCTTATACTGCCAACCGTCAAACATTCGATGTCGGAGATAGGAGGACAGACCATAATCTTGGGGATCGTGACTGAAAGTATTGCGCCCGAATTCTCCGAAGTATCCCAAACGAGTCAAGCCATTGAATAATTCGCAATACTGGTTAAAGCAACTTTCCTGATTTATTGTATAATTAGATGTGAGCTGGTTGGTACGATATTCGTACACCGTTACTTGTTCAGGATTTAATTGGCCTATGACCTCGACATCCTTTTGGATCGTTTCTATCGTCTGCTCGGGCAGGCCATACATTAAATCCAGATTTATTTTCGATATCCCAAGTCGATGGAATTCTTCAATGGCCGATGCCATCTTCTTGACTGAAATTGTATTGCGATGGAGAGGCCGGAGTAGTTTGTCAGATGTTGATTGAACACCCAATGATAATCTTTTAATACCAGCTTTAGCGATATGAGAACTTTTATGCGGACCCCAGTGATTCTCAACCAGTGTTTCGAACGTTCCCTCGATGCTCGGTTCAAAATCCGTGGTAGTCATTTTATAATCCATAAAATAATCACTAAACCAGTCCATAAGTGAGCAAAAAATATGGGGGTCTAAAGAAGTTGGGGTGCCACCGCCAATATCGAATCCATAAATAGTCATTTCCGGGTACTGGTCAATGAATTGCTCAAATTCTCGTTTTAGAGCAATTAAGTAGTTTTGTTGCTTTTCTTTATCAGGCACACACATTCTTGTGTACTCGCAGAAAGAGCAAATCTGACGGCAGAAGGGTATATGGAGGTAAAATGCAATCGGTTTGGACTGGTCAAATGGCAAAGTACCCCGCGTTGAGTATTTTGCCCAATCATCAGGGGATAAAGGATATGACGTGTTGAACAGTGGATTATTTTTCCGTTGTTCCAACAAGCCATGTAAGTCAGTATATGATGTTGTCATTGTGGAAACCCTGTCTTAAAAATTGTCCGTCATACATTAGAGATGATTCGCAATAGGTGGGGTTGGCGTAGTTGCGCATATAGACCTCTAATATCTTACCATTGTGATTGAAAAGGTAGTTGGTGCACTTGCAGTCTGCCCCGCGATTACGACTCTCTGTAAAGTAAAGATGAGGCATAGCTGCAAAATCAATTTCATCAAAATCAACATAGTAGTCTGTGCAATAATCGTTGACTTTCATTAAGGATACGAAACCGAGCCGCAGTAATCCAAGTGAAATGGCAAATTTAAGCATCTTTTCCACTTCTGTATTGCAATCAATATATCCGCGTATAAGGTTACAACTTGCATTTACTATATCCATATTCACTCCGTCAAAAGAAAATGCACTGACCGGAATTTTAACTCCATAAATCTCTGATAACACTTCTCTGTCATAATGATGGAGCGACATTGAGATTGAGTTCCATCGGGGATGACGCATCAATTCTTGAGAGGATGGGAGAAGTCCATTAGTATTCAAATGCAAATGAATATCTCTATATTGATCGTTGGATGCTTGTTCAAGAATACGATTAACGACAGCTAGAACTACGGCCGGTTCACCTCCCGTTATGTTTATGCGGTTAATTAAAATGCCGTTTTTCCGCAGTTCATCGACCACCACCCATAGTTTGTTATGGTTAAAAACCGCCGAGTCGTTGTGGCAACCACCATTCGAACAGAACGCACATCGAGCATTGCAAGAATCAGTAACCTTTACAAAAAGATTGACTGCTGGGGGAATGGGTTGAGGTCGGCTCTGTCCATGAGCACAACTCATCGACTTTAATTGTATCTTCTTATCGAAAATCCTTGACTCCATTCTATTCTGACGATACAATGTTGCTGAAAAAAACTATCCCATAGCGTTACCAATTAGAATTTTGTTTTTTTCTTAACTCTGCAATGAATTTCCGCTTCTCTTCAAGATTGTTAAAATTAATTATTCCCGCATCTCTCCACGGTCCAAGAATTGGTAAAGAAATATCATCCCTTGGAATGTAGTAACCTTGAATACGTTCATAGCGAGAATCTGTTTCTAATATCTCGGCAGTTATGGTATATTCAAGATAGTGTGGAATATTATTGGGGCCTGCACCCTCTCCACATGAAGTGGCATACCCTCCCTTTTCAAGTTCAATATATACAGGGCCTGAACCAATTCGCTTTGGTATAAATGCCCCCCAACATGGATATGGATCATAGTCGTGAGACAGCACTGCTTCAAGACCATATTTCCGAATCCCGCGTTCATGTTTATTGAACATGTGTTCGTTTAGACGTCGAGGATCTAATGTTCCCACGGTTGTTTGGAGTTTATCCCAGTTTTCTTTAAGGAATCGTTCAAAATAGAATAATGGATACCCATGTCCGGCTCGGATTGGAGACATCAGATAGTCGCAGTTCGCACCACAATGGGAGAAATGAGTGATTCCAGAACGACTAATGTCCTTGATGACTTCGTCGGAAGAACGATATTTTCTGAATTGATTTAGATATACGATGATGTTAAAGAGCTTCTCTCTGCAATAAAACTCATACGCTTTATCCATCTCATTACTATAAGAGTTAGAATCCAGCATATGTTTTTTTAGTGCTTCAACATTAAGGTTGCCATTTTGAAATAGTTCCTCCCTATGGATGATATTCCAGAGGATACGTATAGCAATGAAGGCAACATCGTCTCCAGTAAGCTGAAACCTCTTGAAATATTGTTCCAAGAATGACATAACTTCGCCCGGAGATTGGAATCCAATTTCATTATTTCGAGCTATGACTAAATCTGCAAAAGTCCTTGTAACCCCATGAGTGTGAATCAAAAGATCCTCCCTTAGGGCTTCATCATCCTTTCCTATGATATCTATAAATTCCTTTGGAAGACGGATGTTGGGAACCGCTAAAGCATCTTTGAACAAGGGAGCAATCTCGGTCAGCTGGAATCCGGCATTGCCACATCCTACTTTAGTAACATAAAATGTAAGAGCTTTTTCATGTTTAGCAAAATCAATGAATCGGTCTACATAAGGTTGTATTGCCTCGACTCCCCCTTGCGTAGTTGGGATTGCATATGAGTTACCTTGTAGTCCCTCGCCTTGACCATATACAGCCCCAAAGCGGTTCATTGCTAATCGGGCCGCACCGCCACCGTGGCGGCCAGCGAGATTACTTCCGAACACAAATATGTCCCTCTTGCCTAGCGTATTGATTTGATCTGGCGTGAATTGTGAATCTAATGGAGTATTACAAACTCCCGGAAAGTTCTGTCCTTGGGGCGCCATATCCTTCTCAGATTGCGGAGTTGGACCCTTCTTGGGTTTGAAAAAGTTGAAGAGATTCATGATGTTAGTAAATTTTTTATATTATACTCATAGTACGTCTGTCCCTGCGGCCACCATAAAACTTATCGAGAACAGCGGCAAAGATATCGCCTGGTGACACCAGATCAAATAATGTCATAGATGAGCGAAGTTTATTGCTGTCAATCCCACCAAACACGCTCCGAGCATCGGAGGTTTCGAGCCCAAGAATGGCCTCGCATACATTCCTGAGACGTTCGGAAAGGATTGTATTCTCCAGATATGCTATAGCCTCATCCTTACCGGACAATCCATAATAATTTGAATTGTATGAGTGACCAAGACCCTTCAGTTGGGGAAAGATGTACCACATCCAGTGCGACGTTTTTCTCCCGTTTTGGAGTTCGCGCAAAGCATTGTCATAGGAATATGACTGTGCCTCTATGAATCGGGTTAGGTTAAATCTATCTTCCATAGTTAGAATTCGAGGCGGAAGCCGCGTTGTTTTAGTTCGCGATATTTGTCAAGGTTGAAGCGGAATAGGTTGGCTTCGCGCTTTGGCGTCGGCCAGACGGTTTCTTCGAGCTGTGTCAGGATGTCGAGATGAAGCATTTTTTTGGCGAAGTTGCGCCGGTCAAACCGCACTCCCAATACGGCCTCATACAGGGCCTGCAGTTCTTTCATCGTGAATTTCTCGGGCAGCAGATCGTAGCCGATCGGATGGAAATGGATCCTTTCGCGCAGCCGCGCAAGGGCATCCCTGAGTATGACATCGTGATCAAAAGCCAGATGAGGCACCTTTTCAATCGGAAACCACTGGGCTTCTGCCGCATCATCCCCTCCCCTCACCTCGGAAATCTTTACCAATGCGAGATAGGCTATGGTGACAACCCGTTCGCGGGGGTCGCGGCCGGGGGCGGAGTAGGTGTGCAGCTGCTCCATGTAGCTTGTCGTGAGCTGGGTTTCCTCTTTCAGCTCCCTTAACGCGCCCTCTTCCGCGCTCTCGTCGATCCTTACGAAACCGCCGGGGAAAGCCCACCAGCCCAGGAAAGGCTCCCCGCCCCGACGGACGAGCAACACATTCAGTTGCTCGCCGTCGAAACCAAATATGACGCAATCCGTGGTCAAAGCGGGATGCGGATATTTATAGCAATAATTCTTTTCCTCCATGTGAAGTCGTTTAAACTTATTTACAACTCCTAAAAAATACAATCAAAATTAAATTAAAGTCGTTTTTTCATCAATCTTCCGCCCCATCTTCGGCGTATTTTTCCTCCTTCATCAGTCGCAATGCCCGCATTGCTCCTTCTTCAGTAGAAAAAATCCACTCGAAGCTGGGACGAAATCTTAATGAAAAAATAAGTTTAAACGACTTCTATTTTCAAACGGATGAAGGGAAGAAAAATGTGTGGGGAGGAATAAAAATTCTACTAATCAAAATAATCTTCTTTCAACTCATCGAACTTCGCTCCCATTGCCCTTTTTTGGAATAAATTTCTGCGACATAAGCGCTCCTTTTCAAACATTTCTTTCGTTCCCTGATCAGTGGCGTCAAAGCTCATCCGGTTGCTAATGGCCATGGCCTCAGCCACCGCCTCGACATCCTGATTGGCACCGATATAGGTGAAAATCCAACCTTTTGTCTTCATTTCCTCAATCAAAGCTTTGATTGCGCGGCCGTCATATTCCCGCGAGGCATTTTCCTCGCCATCGGTGATGATGGTCACGAGCACAATGTCGTCAGGGCCCACCAAATCCCTCAGTTCATTGACGGCGCGACCAATGGCGTCATACAAAGGAGTCCCGCCATTCGGGCGATATTGAGCCGTTGTGATGTCAATGGCATTTTTCGCCCGAGCGATGCGATATATTTCATTGTAATGGCTCGTGTCGAAAGAGATCAGCGACACAAATTGAGGCTGGTTGGGATATTGCTTATGAGCCTCGCGTATGGTCTGTAGAGTCTCATTGACACCGTTCAGAGCAGCATGATAGATCGAGCACATCGAACCGCTTTCGTCAAGGATAATCAGGTTGAAGACCTTTCCGGCCGGGGCTCCGGACGTTTCAGCGTTAGTAGCCGCATCCAGGAAGGAGGGCTTACACGGATTGTCGGATTTCGGGGAATCCTGCGGTCCATTTTCAGGGGAACGCTTAGGTTTTTGGGGATTGCCGACGGCCGAAGGTTTGTGAGAATTTGTTTTCTTAGTCTTGAAAAGATCAGTGAAACTCATGGTTTTGTGGTTTTAAATGGGTTTAAAATGATATGTTGTCAGATATATAATACGCAAGGAGTCGAAAAGGTAAATCGGAATTCGTATTCACTCGCGTAATATTTAAGCCACAAAATTACAACAAAGAATTGAATCGCCAAAATAATTTGTGTAAAATTTACACATCATTAAGAAAAAATAAAGAGAGAACCTTACAAACAAATTTTGCCTCTCTTTCGTACGGGCAATAATTGGCTTCGAGTCAGGACAGAAACTCAGGCAGGATGTTTGCGATATGCGAATAGGCCAAGGAAAGTGGCAAGAAGGAGGGTGATTCCTCCCACGGAGAAAACAGTGGCGAAAGAAGTGGCGTCAGCCAGGAGTCCCCATCCTCCTGAAGCCACGGCGCCCCCGGCGGCCAAGGCTATGGAGATCAAGGCATAGATTCGCGTGTAGTCTTTTTTGCCGAATGCATGCCCGGTGAGCATCGCAGTCTGCACGGTAACTCCGGCATATTCCCAGCCAAAAAGAAAGCAACCCGTAAGCAAAATCCAGAGCGACTCCCCTCCAATCAAAAGAAGGCTGATTCCACCCACTCCGAAGAGTGTGCATGTCAGTACTCCGTAGAGACAATTTCGGTCGTTGATTGCGCCCAGAAGAAGCTTGCCACCCGTGACGCCAGCCATGACTGCGGCAGCCGCAAGTGATGCCTCCACTTCCGTAAACCCTGATATCCTGATGAACTTGGGGATGAAAAGATTGAGGGTCGATACTGCCATCATTATGAAGGCGAATATCTGGATTGCATAGAAGGCTCCGCTTTTTACAGCCAGGTTGTAGGCTGTGCCCCTCTCCTGCTGTCCGGGCTTTTTAGCGTCAATATCCCCTGAATATCCATAAGGCATGAGGCCTTTATCCTCGGGCCGGTTGCGAAGCAGCAATCCGAGGATAGGAGTTACTATAATAAGAATCATCCCTCCAAAGGTCAGGTAAGCCGCTCTCCACCCGTAGCTGGATATTATCGCGCCTCCCATCGGGTTAAAGATCATTCCTCCGATTCCGGATGCCGCACTGCATATTCCGATCATGAGGCCGACTTTTGTCCGGAACCATGCATTTACCAAAATAGGGAAACTTAAATAGAGGAGAAAGGCCAATGTGATTCCCATTACAGCTCCGGCTATGTAAAATTCCCAGACGGTATCAAAAATACCCATGGCCGCAACAGTGAGACCGAGCAAGAGGGAATTGCAGGTCAGAAGTAATCTTGCGCCATAACGATCCATCAGTTTCCCGGCAAGGGGCAGCATGACAGTGGATGCGATATATGAGATTGACATATACAGGCCGAACTTCCCGATCGGGACACCCAGGGTCTCACTGACTGGATCATAGAAGATACCGGCACAGCTGAAGACGAGTCCGACGTCAATGCCCATGATAAGGCAACAGCATCCCACAATCACAAATCCATAATGCACAGCGGGCATCCTTCCATGAATGGAGTCCGTCGATATAGCCTGTTTCATTGGTGTATCAGATTTAAGGGACTCGGATGCGTTTCCGCAGCCTGGTTCCGACCGGACAAAGATAATTAAAAATTACTACTGTCCGCTAAAAAAATTTTTAGCGGACAGTAATAATTCATCTGTTGTTTCTTAGCGATTGAATAATTGATGAAATTTCAAAATATGCAGCTGCTTTTTTAGAAGCTGCAGAAAAGAAAGAGGTAGGTGGCTTTGGCAAAATTCCGCTTCAACTTGGAAACGCCTATGGCGCGTTTCCAAGAGAAGCTGAGTCCGGGTATTCTCATAGTGGTTTTCTAATCAAAGGAATCACGCTCTTTCTTATAAGACCGGAAAACTTGTTTCATCTCCTCATCTTCACTATCTTCATAGGCACCCATGAGTTCATCAAAACACATTCGTGCTTTCATTGAACCTCTGGCCATTGCTGATGCTCTCACAAGATCCGCCGTCTTATAACCAGTCCGGAACGGCACACTAATACCATTGGTCATTGAAGACAACTCCTTGAACCATGGCTCGTCAGTAATAGTGACCGTATCGATCTTGATGTTCTTTTCGGCTGCCTTGGAAGCTTCCTCTCGCCAGTCAATTTTGTTGTCTTTTACAAAATCTTCGCAGCTGTATCCAAGTTCGTGAGGCTCGGAATCCGCAATTAATAGAATTGACCGGGTAGAACCCTCTCTCCAAGGAGTTTCCTCGACGATTTTCTTTATCACCAATTCATAGAACTCAGGACTGTCACCTCCATCAGTATCCTTAGATGTGATAACAAAACCTATCAACTCATTGACGTTGTCAGTCGGAGAAATCACTTGATAAGCATCGCCAAACTCCTGCGGATTTTTCATGTCGCAATAGTCGCCAAAGGCTACGATGCCCAAACGCAAATCCTCATTTTCCTTAAATAATTGAGGGATGAGGTCTGATACCTCTTTTCGTACTGCTCCGATATAATGAGCCATGGAACCGGTGGTATCGAAGGCAATGACCATATCCAGCTTCCCAATGTTCTTGGGTGCAATTTCACGGAATGTCTTTTCCGTCTTCTTGGCTGCCTTCTCAGATGACGAGATCTCTTCCTTTTTAATCTCTTCCTTATTGGGACTTGCAGACTCGCTCATGGAAGTCTCAATGTCTGGACATGCCTTCATGTACACATCCTTCCGTTTCTTTCTGAATAAGTCTAAGATACTCATTGGTTATCGGGTTTAAAGGTTTTCACGTATGTTTTAGATATATTATGATACTGCTCGCAGCGAAAAGGTAAATGAAATTATGCACTTTTCGCTTGTGTATGATTAACACCACAAAATTACAACAAAGAATTGAATCTTCAAACTAATTTGCGTAAAATTTACACATCATTGAGAAATAATAAAGCGAGACCACTATCATAAGAAAACGGCTCGCTGAAACTCTATTGAGCAGGGAGATCTATTAACGCATAAAGCAAATATTAATCAGGGCACAATTAACAAATTATCGGAATGTTCTAATTCCTGTCACCACTCAATATTATCATAACTCGTCAACTTCGAGAATGCAATCAAGCAACTTCACCAGTCCGAGGGTTCATTTTAACCTTTTTACGTTCAAGTGTTAATGAGCCGTAGACGCAAAGCCATTCGCTCAATATGCCCCTGAAGTTTCTCTTGCATATCTACAGGAAGAAAGGATGTTCTTATCACATCCGTCCATTTGGGAAATGCCTTTGAAAACTTGGTAAAGATATTTGAAATAGCCTTTTCGTCCATACCACAATCACTCATCGCTTTTTCAAAGTCCTCGCGCTTTATCTTTTTCTTCTTTCCGTTCAGAGTCAGTGCCAATTCTTCATCGTCTTCCGGCATGACTATGGATGTAGATAGGAGGTCGTATGCCGGAGTAAGCATATAATTAGCCGCTGGCTTAAATAGCGAAAAATTTTTCAAGTGCATATCAGCGTTACCCGTCAGCCAAGAGAATACCACGATCTCCCAATAATTTGCCACATCCAACATCGGAGCCGAAGAGTATTGTTTTATTAGTTTAGCAATACGCTCGTAGGAACCTTTGTATTTATCCTCGGTCAGTCGCTCTGAAAGTTGGCACATATCTTCCATCGCTACCTTCTCGCCTTTCTTGGTCCGGTCGATTCTTCGGGTTATATAGCACAACTCACCATCAGCGAAGCGAATCAACGAATGTGGCACGGTCTTTATGCCAGCCGTCTCAGCCAAGTGCATTACCACGTCTTCATTTTCAGGAAGATTAGCGAATCTGTCAGTCTGAGGTTTTAGGATAAACCTTCCCCAAAGTCCGACAATGGTGAACCGTTGAGGCAGCTCTTTGGTCCCCCTTGCAATATCCAAGGACAGTTTAGCCTGCACTCCTGTAACGGTGGTACTGGCGCTCACGATTTCCCTCGCAAGTTCCTTTATGTTATCTCGTGTATAAGGAAGTGCCGGAACAGAGGTGGTTTCAAATATCTTTCGGGCACAGCTCTTATGGAAATCTTTTTCTTCTTCCGATAGCGGCTTATAGCAATATAGGCATTTATTCATTCTCCACCTCTTTTTCTATTTCAGGAATTATACTTATGTTTCCGATACAATCCTTACAGCAAGCAAGTAACAATGAAAACCTGTCACGAGCAGAGATTTTCCAACTCTGTTCGGCTATATCAAGAAGCCATCCCTCAGGTATCAATCCATCGAAGAACGGGAACAACACTTTGTCCCTATAAGCTTCTTCTTTCAACGGCAAAGTAAGGCTTATCGGCTCCGCCTGACCGGATCCAATATAATCGGCATCGTAGCGAAACTCATAACCCATGTCATCTTCAGTAAGTATGCCTGCCAACGTAGAATTGATAAAAACTCTTGCTCGTTTCATAATTCAGGCTTTTTTCCGGGAATCATTTCGTCACCAAACAGAGCCAAAACCTGATTAACTTTATCGAGCCTGAGGGTTTCTTTTCCTTGTTCCAGTTCACGCACGAAGCGAAGACCTACTCCCGATTTTTGGGAAAGGTCAATCTGAGTAAGCCCATACTCCTTGCGCTTCTCCTTTACGTATTTGCTTAATATAGTCATAATATACCCTTTTGGGTGCAAAGATAATTCAATTATTTCAAATTACACCATTAAGGGTATAATAAATATGTATCAGATTCAAATTATACCTTAGCGGATATAATGAGCAGCTGGGGCGGAGTTTGGGACGTTTACAATTTCTTATCAAATTTGGCCGTTGTTCACATGGCCTAAGTTATAATTTTGAAAATTACGAAATTGGAAGCATATGGAAAACCCAAGCGCGGATGCCCCCGGAGACTAAGTTTGTTTGACCCCCTGTGC
>CAYZQA010000050.1:0-15249 GCA_964480745.1 uncultured Sangeribacter sp.
TCAAAATAATCAATTAATAATATTGGGGTTAAAGAAATAATATTATTGGGAGAATAAGATTATCCGGGGTTGAAGTTATCCAAAATATCCGGAAGGTCAAAATAATGGAACGAGAACCAAATTTGACAAAAAGATTAAAAAAATTAATTATTTCTTGCAGCATTCAACTTTTTAATATAAATTAGCATTAGCAAAAGTTGGGAGTGACGGGATTTTTTCAAACTCATCAATTCTCACTTTTCGGTAAAGTGGTTAATTAAAAACCGAAACGATATAAAACACGAAATTATGAAAGACTCTTACGTTTTCTTGGCAGCTGGCTTTGAAGAAATCGAAGCCCTGACTGTTGTCGATATTCTTCGCCGGGCAGGAATCCCCGTGCGTACGGTTTCCATCACAGCTTCCCTCCAGGTTGTTGGGGCGCATGGTATCCCGGTGACTTGCGATGTCCTTTACGACAACACGCTTTTCCGCGATGCTCCCTGGCTTATCCTTCCCGGCGGGCTCCCCGGCGCAGACAATCTGGCTAACTTCGCCCCGCTTGATGGATTGCTTCGCAACCAGCTTGCTTCACGCACAGGCCGGATAGGAGCGATTTGCGCCGCTCCCGCTGTCGTCCTCGGACGGAAAGGTCTCCTGAAAGGACATAAGGCCACGTGTTATCCCGGCTTTGAAAAAGATCTGGAAGGAGCCGAATATGTAGACCAGCCGGTCGTCGTCGACCGTAAATTTGTCCTTGGCAACGGCCCTGCAAATGCGATGGTCTGGGCGCTTGCCATTGTTGAAGAGACTTTTGGCGCCGACAAGAGCCGTGAAGTGGCAGCCGGTATGCTCTATTATCCCGCCGCTTCAGACTCCCTCAACAATATGTTCGGTTGATGGAGTTCAGCTTCTTTACCATCTGTCGCCCCGGAGAGGCGCGGTATGTTGAAAAGATGAGCCGTTTTCTCGCATTCGCCATTCCCGTGGCGGATGCGGATTCGGCGCGTCAGATTGTGAAGGATTATCAGAATAAATATCATGACGCCCGCCATGTATGCTGGGCCTATATGCTCGGTCCCGAAAGGAAGGAGTGGCAGCTGAACGACAACGGCGAGCCTTCCGGCACTGCCGGAAAGCCAATCTTGGGCCAGATCAACAGCCGGGAACTGACCGATGTGCTCGTGATCGTGGTCCGCTATTTCGGCGGAATAAAGCTGGGAACATCCGGACTCATTGCCGCCTATAAGCAAGCAGCCTCCGAGGCTCTGGATGATGCCGGAAAGAAAGAATGTCTGAGGATGGGGGAATTGTCCGTGTCGTTCAGTTACGCGGCGGCCGACGGAGTGATGAAGCTCGTGAAACGTCCCGAAGTGGAAATAATCGAGAAGACCTTCGACAACCTTTGTTCGCTGCGTGTCAGGGTTGGCCTTGACCTCTTGCCTGAATTGTCCGGCCGTCTGGGTGCCCTTGACGGCGTCAGCGTGGAAGTAAACGAAGAGTAGGTAAAACGTAGGCCTTCCGATCTGCCGGCTAACTTGTAACCCGATAAATTTCATACTTTTTCCAGCGAGCATAACGGGAAATTGAAAAAAATTTCCGATATTTGCACCGCAATTGTGCGCGAATGTCGGCATAGAAGCCTATGGGGGAGGTTAATCTCCTGAGACTCTTATGTTTCAGCGCCCAATACTCAACCTGAAAATATACTCTAAACAAATTTATCTACTTACTCAAAATGACAAAGGCAGATATCGTAAACGAGATTTCCCGCAGCACGGGTCTTGAAAAAGCAGCTGTTCTCACTACGGTAGAGAAATTCATGGATGTCGTGAAGGATTCTATGGCCCACGGCAACAATGTCTATCTTCGTGGTTTCGGCAGCTTCGTCGTAAAAGTTCGCAAGGAGAAGACCGCACGCAACATCTCCCGTAACACCACAATCAAGATTCCGGAGCACAAGGTGCCGACATTCAAGCCCTCCCGCGTCTTCCTCGACGAAGTGAAGGATAATTAAATCAACGGCTTCCCCGGCCTTGGCCCTTGATGAGTAAGGTGGCATCGGCCGGTGAGTTTCGCCATTTGTTAACTATAAATATTTTACAACTATGCCCAGCGGAAAAAAGAGAAAAGGCCACAAGATGGCTACTCACAAGCGCAAAAAAAGACTGAGAAAAAATCGTCATAAGAAGAAATAAGTGATTACGCCGGATGTCCATCCCGATGGACTCCGGACAGCACATTCCGCCGGGAGCCGCTTTGGCCGGCCTCCCGAGCGGACTTCTTTTTGTTATGAAAAGCGAATTAGTAGTAGATGTTAACCGCGAGGAGGTCTCAATTGCCCTTCTCGAAGACTCGCGCCTTGTTTCCCTCCAGAAAGAAAGCCGTAATATTGCTTACGCTGTCGGCGACCTCTATCTGGCAAAGGTGAAGAAAATAATGCCGGGTCTTAACGCCGCTTTTGTCGACGTCGGCTATGAAAAGGATGCTTTTCTTCATTATCTTGATCTCGGTCCTCAGTTCAGCACATACAAGGAATATATCGACCTCGCGCTGAAAGACAAACGTAAGGTGCCGGAATTATCCAAAATCACCCCTCTTCCTGACATCCCCAAACAGGGCACAATCCAGAATGTCATTCAACCCGGCGACCAGCTCCTGGTCCAGATCGCTAAGGAGCCGATCTCATCCAAAGGCCCCCGACTGACAACGGAAATCTCCCTCACCGGACGCTTCATGGTTCTCATGCCGTTTGGCAACAGAATCTCCGTCTCCCAAAAAATTAAATCCACGGAAGAGAAAATTCGCCTCCGCCAGCTGATCGGTTCGATCAAGCCAAAGGGCTTCAGCGTCATCGTCAGGACTTCGGCTGAAAATAAACGTGTTGCCGAATTGATCAATGAGCTCCAGACCCTCGTCAAGGCCTGGGAGGAGTCTATCGCCAAGATGCAGCGCAGCCATGCGCCCGCTCTTATTTATGAGGAGGATTCCAGAACCGTCAGTGTCATCCGCGACATTTTCTCTCCTGCTTTCGAGAATATCTATGTCAACGAGGCTGAGACCTTTACCCAGATCCAGAACTACGTTTCCCTCATTGCCCCCGAAAAGAAGGATATCGTCAAGATTTATGACAAGGAGATCCCGATTTTCGACCATTTCAACATCACCCGTCAGATCAAGAGCAGCTTCGGGAAGACCGTCTCTTTCAAAAGCGGTGCATACCTTATCATTGAAAGCACAGAGGCTCTCCATGTGATCGACGTCAACTCGGGCAACAGAAGCAAGGCCAGTCAGGATCAGGAAACGAATGCACTGGACGTCAATCTCCGAGCCGCCGATGAAATTGCCCGTCAGCTACGCCTGCGCGACATGGGAGGGATAATCGTTGTCGATTTTATTGATATGAGTAAGGCAGAGCATCGTCAGGCCCTCTTCGACCACATGAAAGAGGTGATGGCCAACGATCGTGCCCGACATAACATCCTACCCTTAAGCAAGTTCGGCCTCATGCAGATCACGCGCCAGCGTGTCCGCCCGGCCCTTGATATCACAACGAGCGAAACATGCCCTTCCTGTCTCGGGAAAGGGGAGGTGAAGGCCTCCATCCTCTTCACTGATACATTAGAGGAAAAGATTGGCTATCTGGTTGAGAATCTAAAGGTCAAGAAATTCACGATGTATATCCATCCCTTTGTGGAGGCTTACGTGAAAAAAGGCGTATTCTCGATTTATGGTAAGTGGCGTCGCCGGTTTGGCCGTAGTTTCAAGGTCATCGCCGATGAATCCCTTGCCTATCTCGAATATCGGGTGTATGACGAGGCCAATAAGGAAATCGACCTGAAAGAGGAGAGCGATGTAAATTCCTCCCATAGCAAGACAAGGGCTAAGGTCAATGCCCGCAATAAGGACAAGGATAAAGATAAAGAAGAAAGCTGATTCTGGAGACGTTTCCCGCGAGGGAAGTGTCATTACTCTATAATGAGGGAGGGTGAAACCGCCGTAGGTTTCACCCTCCCTTCTTTCCTCGGCGCCGACTTCCGATCTCAGAGCGCTGCCAGATAATCAGCAACTATAAATGTCGACCCTCCGATATAAATTATGTCTTCCTTGCCCGACTCCCTGACTGCGGCGGCCGCCGCTTCCTTTGGAGATGAATAGAGAGAGGCATGAAGACCCAGCTTTCTGCATCTCGCAAGGAGTTCCTCTCCGGGCATTGCCCGGGGAATGGCCGCCTGCGTGACATAATACTCCGCATCTTTGGGAAACATTGGCAGAATATGCTCAACGTCTTTATCCGCGACAAAGCCAATGACAAACCGCATTTTTGCCTCTTCATTTTGAAGCCGTCTCTCTTTAAGGAGCGTGGCAAGTTGGCTGAGATTGTATCGCAGGCCCGCTTCATTATGGCCCGTATCGCAAATGGCGAGCGGCTGTTGGGAAACCACGGTCCATCTCCCCCGCAATCCTGTTAATTCCTCGACTTCCCGGAAACCATTTCGGATACTGCTGTCCGAAATCCTGACTCCCTCTTTCCTAAGCTGGTCGATCGCAACTCTCGCTGTGTTGATATTTTTCTTTTGATATGACCCTTTCAGCGCGCATTCCAAGGAGGCATTTTCGGATTCGTCATATTCCTCAAAAGCTGCGCGCAGGGGCGCGCCAATCTCGGAGGCATGACGACGGAAAACTTCCTCGACCTCTCCTTCAGCTTCCCCTATGACAACAGTTACCCCTTTCTTCATTATTCCAGCCTTTTCAAAGGCTATCTTAGCCGGCGTTTCCCCTAAAAATTGCGTATGATCTAAAGATATATTGGTGATTACGCTTAATATCGGGGTGACTATGTTCGTGCTGTCCAGGCGTCCACCCATTCCGACTTCTATCACGGCATAATCGACTTTTTCTTTGGCAAACCAATCAAAGGCCATGATCATGGTCAGTTCGAAGAAGGAGGGATTATCCCCTGTATAATCTGTCTGTTTCCAATTGTCGACAAAACTGATGACATCCTCCTTCGGAATCATCTCGCCATTTATCCGGATACGTTCCCTGAAATCAACAAGGTGTGGACTCGTGTAAAGCCCTACCTTGTATCCTTCGCTCTGAAGGACAGCTGCTATCAGCGAGGAGGTGCTACCTTTCCCGTTAGTCCCTGCCACATGGATCGATTTGAATTTTTTCTCTGGATTGTCATAATGACGCGCCAGCTCGACGACTCTTTCCAGGCCGGGTTTGTAAGCCGCCCCTCCCGTGCGGGAAAACATCGGGAGGCGAGAGAAGAGATAGGCAATTGCTTCTTGATACCTCTGTTCAAGGTCGGAGGTGAGGTCTGTAGGATTTTTAGATTCCATAGATAAGATAGCCGGCAAGCCCGGCCAGACAGATAACAAGAATTGGATGGAGTTTAATCTTTTTTCCTCTGAAGGGAATGGCGAAAAACACGAGGCAAAAAGAAATAATACAGATAATTATGCTCGTGATTAGCTGCAGCGTCTCCCCCGATGGGCAGAAGTTGGCGCCGTTCATCAGCATAATTGCTGCTGAGGCGATTAGCCCGACCACTACCGGACGCAGCCCGGAAAAAATAGCCTTTATTACGCCGCTCTCATGATGGCGCCGGATAAAATGCGAGCTGTAGATGACCAGAAGAAAGGAGGGGACAGTGACTGCCAATGTTGCAAGGATTGATCCCAGTATGCCGAAGATGGGGGAGGCGAGGGCCGGGTCAACTTCCCCGGGTGCCACATACCCGATGTAGGTTGCTGAGTTGATTCCGATAGGGCCGGGCGTCATCTGCGAAATGGCAACTATATCCGTAAACATCTGCTCTGTGATCCAGCCGGGACCGACGACAGATTTTTCCACTAAGGAAAGCATCGCATACCCCCCTCCGAATCCGAATATCCCGATCTTGAGGTAGCTCCAGATGAGCTTGAGATAAAATTGCATGGCGTAAATTATAATTGCATGACGTGATTATTTAGACTTCCTTAGTTTTCGTTGTGGAATCCACCAGATAAAGAAGCCTCCCAATCCTCCGAGAACAATGTATAGGATCGGGTTGGATATGACTCCCAGGTCAAGAGAAATCAGAAGAGCGACAACAAGAGGAATCCAGACCGTCTGCCACTTCAGTTTCGCTGCCTTGGCCGATGTGATCACTGGCGCGATGATTAGCGCGACAACCGCAGGGCGGATCCCCATGAAAATGGAGGAAATGACGCGGTTGGATTTGATGATGTCTGGCGTCAGGAAGATTGCAATTGCCAGAATGATCAGGAAGGAGGGGAGGATAGAACCTAAGGTTGCCACGAGACTGCCGCGGGTTGAACGAAGTTTGTCCCCCACGGCTGTGGCGATATTGACAGCCAATATCCCTGGCAATGACTGCGCGATTGCCAGGAGATCAAGAAATTCATCTTTCTCTATCCAATGATGTTTGTCGACAATCTCCCGTTCGATAATCGAAATCATCGCCCAGCCTCCCCCGAACGTGAAGGCCCCGATTTTGAAAAAGGATAGGAATATCTGGTGAAGCGGAGCCTCGGTCTCCAGCTCCTTGGTTGTTTGTTCTGCCATATTGAGATAGGAGGTCGTGCCAGAATATTCTGACACGACCTCAGCTGTTTGGATCAGGTTTAATGTGCGTTCTCGGCTTCTTCCGGAGTCAGTTTCTTCTTATCCATAGAATACCATACGTAAGCTATATAGGCAACTACGAAAGGCACAAGGATTGAAACATAACTCATGACTGTCAAAGTGAACTTGGAAGAAGATGCATTCCGTAAGGTCAGCGAGCTCATCGGATCCGTGATTGAGGGAAGGAAGGCCGTGTCGCCATATCCGGCTGCCCAGAATAATGCTGCCACAGTCAGGAACGTCCCGATTCCGGTCAGCCAGATTGCCCCGTTGAACGTCTTGGAGAAGCATCCGCGGAACCATCCGTAGAGCACGAGGACAACGCCGATCAGCATCGTCGCCCCGATCCACCATATATTGGTTATCTGGTTGAAATATTTGTAAGGCTCCTCGGAGATCGTGACTGTCCGGCCATCCTCGCTCACCACATTGTAGCCCGTAGCCAGACAAAGAAGCGTGAGGAAGGTCAGGAAGGCGATCAGGAAGATGCAGCCGTTGATAAACGCTTTGTTGCGCAGGTCGGAACGAAGCTGCTCATTGCCCGAAATCTTGTTGATAAGATAGAAGCAGGCCTGGGTCCGCGCCAGGAATAGGACCGCAACGCCGAGCACAAGGTTACGCGCGTTGAAGATTGCCTCGAACCCGTGGGTCGGAGCCCAGCGGGAGATCACGGGATTCCCGCCGACAAGGATGCTCGTACGGTTCACGCTGAATTCTCCCCCGAAGAAGAACATCGAGACGGCCACTCCGAGCAGGACGCAGCCGACACATCCGTTGATGAAAAGGAACGCATCGTATGTCTTGCTGCCATAGACATTCCCTTTCTTGCGTCGATATTCATAGCTGACAGCCTGAAGGACAAAGCTGAAAAGAATCAGGATCCAAAGCCAATATGCCCCGCCGAAGCTGGTGGAATAGAAGAGGGGGAAGGAGGCGAACATCGCGCCCCCGAACGTGACGAGCGTTGTGAATGTCAGCTCCCATTTGCTCCCCATCGCCGCAACCATCAGGTTGCGCCGTTCAGGAGTGTTGCCAAGCGTATACATCATTGACTGACCTCCCTGCACAAACAGCAGGAACACAAGGATTCCTCCGAGCACGGATATGATCAGCCACCAATAATTCTGAAGATATTCTAATTCCATCGTCTTATACGTTTAGAGGTTTGAGAGATTCCTTTTCCACATATTTCACCATGATCGTGACTTCCGCTATGAGAAGGATGGTGAACACGGCTGCGAAGAGCCAGAAGGTGACGACCACCGACGACGCCGGAATGTCCGAAATCGCTGCGCACGTCGGAAGTAGATCCTGGATAGTCCAAGGCTGGCGGCCAATTTCAGCAACTGCCCAACCCGATTCGGAACATACCCACATAAAGGGCACTGAAATCATTGCCAGAAGCTGGAACCAGCGGGCCTTTTCAAGCGTGGCCGGACGATAGGTCAGAAGAATTGTCAGTAGGTAGAACAATATGAAATAACTTCCCAGGATAACCATGATGCGGAAGGTCCAGAACGTAGCGCCGACAGGGGGAATGGCTTCATCCACGCTGTTGAAATACCCATATCCGAAATAAGGATAGTCTGCCTTGAAAGCCGTAAGGGCTTTCTCCATCTCCGCTTTGTCGTTGGCATTGCGGGCCTCGCCGTAGGCGGCAAGGGCAGCTTGGGCTGCACGCCCGCGCTCGATGCGCTCAGCATAGCTGACGGTGTAAATTGTGTCCCCGTCAATTATATCCCGGCCCTCGATGATGTCCTTTATTCCAGGCACAAATGCACTCACATCATGGCGGGCAAGAAGAGAGAGTCCGTAGGGAATCTGGATGTCAAAAAGATACTCGGGCTCGTCATTATCCCATTTCTTTTCCGGATTGGGAATGCCTATCGCTGTTATCCCCTGAGGGGCATGTCCTTCGTATAGTCCTTCCATTGCCGCAAGCTTCATGGGCTGATGGCGCGCCACTTCTACTGCCGATCCGTCGCCCGTGTACATTGTCAACAACAGACCGATCAGTCCGAACCATGATCCGGCCCGGATGGAGAGGATGGCAAACTCGCGGTTACGGTTTTTCCAGAGGAAGAAACTGCTCACTCCGATCACAAACACTCCGGCAAGTGCCCAGCCGCTGAAGACGGCATGGAAGAATTTGTTGACCGCAATGCCCGAGAAGAGGGCCCAGAAGTTGTCCATCACGTTGCGCATCTGGTCAGGATCAAATTCCATTCCGACAGGATACTGCATCCACGCGTTAGCCACCAGAATCCAGAGAGCGGAGATCGAAGCACCGATTGCAGTCAGCCATGTTGAGGCAAGGTGGAACCGAGGCGAAACCTTGTTCCAGCCAAAAAACATGACCGCAACAAATGTCGCTTCCATGAAGAAGGCCAGGATGCCCTCGATGGCGAGCGGGGCCCCGAAGATGTCGCCGACAAACCAGGAATAGTTGCTCCAGTTGGTTCCGAACTCAAATTCCAGAATAAGACCCGTCGCAACCCCGATTGCGAAGTTGATCCCGAATAGGGTCATCCAGAATTTTGTGGCCGTTAGCCACTTTTCTTTCTTCGTGCGTAGCCATAGTGTCTCCATTATGGCAACAAGCACCGACAGGCCCAGCGTAAGCGGAACGAAGAGCCAATGATAGATCGCTGTCAAGGCAAACTGAAGTCTTGACCAATCGACCACCGAGGTAAGATTTTCCATAAAGCTTGGGATTTATTGTGTTTAGTGTGTTTCCCTGTTCTTTCCCCGCCTTTCCCTTTCATCATTTGGAAGAAAGACTAAATTGGAGGGAGCGGAGTCTGAATTGCAAAATTAACATTTATTCTCAAAAATCCTCATTCTTTCACCCGATTTTAAAAAATATCTTTTCTCTCTTTTGAGACCCCGCCAATTTTACTAATTTTGCATACGCAACCGGGGGTGTTTCCCGATGGCTCTCGTTCCTCAGCAGACTCCCCCAAAGTTGCAGTTAAGATATAGTCACAAGCATTTAAGATATCCTCACAATAAGATTTTAAGATATAGATGGCACTCTGGTTCGAATGTAAAGTCCGTTACGACAAGATGCAGGAAAATGGAATGGTCAAGAAGGTCAATGAGCCTTACCTCGTTGATGCCCTTACCTTTACTGAGGCGGAAGCCCGGATCTTGGAGGAGATGAAGCCTTTCATTTCCGGCGAATATTCCATCGCATCCGAGAAAAAGACCAAGATCTCAGAAATATTCTTCAATGAAGGAGGCGACCGTTGGTATCTTGTCAAAGTTGCTTTCGTGACTCTTGATGAGAAAAGCGGAGCCGAGAAAAAGACCGTCTCCCAGATTCTTGTCCAGGCTTTCGATTTCGACAGCGCGGTCTCCAATTTCAGAAAGGGAATGGAGGGGACAATCGCCGATTATGAAATTCAGTCGATTGCCGAGACCCTGATCATGGATGTCTTCACGGCTAATCTGAGTGTCCCGGAGAAGGATGCGTAATTGTCATTGACGCGCAACCCGGTTTTATCGAGCAGTAAAGATGGAAAATAATATCAGGAAGGAAATAGAACTCCTCCAGGAGGAAATTCCGCAGGGAGTGACGCTTGTGGCAGTCTCCAAGTTCCATCCGGCGGAGGCTATCCTGGAGGCTTATTCTGCCGGCCAGCGTTGCTTCGGGGAAAGCCGTGTCCAGGAACTGCTTGCCAAAATCCCCCTTTGTCCGGGGGATATCCGGTGGCATTTTATCGGTCATTTGCAAACCAATAAAGTCCGCCAGATCGTAGGGAAAGTCTCCCTGATCGAGAGTGTCGATTCGGAGAGACTTCTTGACCTCATTGATGCTGAGTCGAGGAAAGCCGGGGTCATCTCCAGGGTGCTGCTCCAGATTCATGTCGCCCGCGAGGAAACCAAGTTCGGATTCTCTCCGGAAGAGTTTCTGGATTATTTCAACCAAAGAAAGTTCGAACGCCTCACCAACACCCATATCTGCGGCGTGATGGGGATGGCTTCAAATACCGACGACATGTCCCGCGTCCGTAGCGATTTCCATGAAATCCGTAGTCTCTTCAACCGGGTGAACTCAGACCCTGCGCTTGGCCTTCGGGGTTTCGATACGGTCTCGATGGGAATGAGCCATGACTGGCCGATCGCTGTCGAAGAGGGCTCGACGATGGTCAGGATCGGGACGCGTATATTTGGAGAAAGAGTCTATTGAAAACAAACCTTAACATACCCTTAACGTAAAATTAAAACTATGAGCACATCATCTCAATCTAAAGGCGGAGGCAACACGGTGGCAATCATCGCGATGTTCTTCCTTTTCGCCATGATTTCGTTCGTTACGAATCTGGCGGCGCCTCTCGGCACAATCTGGAAAGGCCAGTATGAATGGGCCGGAATGGTCGGTAACTTCATGAATTTCTTCGCCTATCTGATCATGGGCATCCCGGCTGGTACGCTTCTGACAAAGATCGGCTATAAGAAGACCGCACTTCTTGCAATGGCAATCGGTGCGATCGGTATCTTTATCCAATGGCTATCGGGAGTGGTCGGCGCCGAAACCGATCTTTTCTCGGTCGGCTCCCAGATGGTGAAGCTCAATTTCCTCATATATCTCCTCGGCGCCTTCATCGGAGGTTTCTGCGTCTGCATGCTCAACACGGTTGTCAACCCGATGCTCAACGACCTCGGCGGAGGTGGCAACAAGGGGAATCAGCTGATGCAGCTCGGCGGATCGCTCAACTCCCTTGCAGGGACGCTTACTCCTCTCTTCGTCGGAATGCTTATCGGAACGATCACTGACCGCACTTCCATCGGCGACGTCGCCCCCTTGCTTTGGATTGCAATAGGTGTTTTCGTCGTGGCTTTCGTGGCCATCTCGTTCGTCCATATCCCCGAACCCCATCTCCACAAATCCTCAAATGCTGTGGCGAAAACGAAGAGCCGTTATAGCGCGTGGAGTTTCCGTCACACAGTCTTGGGCGTCATCGGAATTTTCTTCTATGTCGGTCTTGAGGTAGGAACCCCCGGAGTGCTGATTTTCTATCTGAGTGACAGTGCAGTGTCCGGAATCACGGAAAACGCCACTGCCGTCGCCGGAGCGGTGGCTGCCGTCTATTGGCTTCTCATGCTTGTCGGTCGTCTTTCCTCTTCGGTTATCTCCGGAAAGGTCAGCAGCAAGATTCAGCTGACAGTGGCCGCGTCTGTGGCGATTATTCTCGTCCTTCTCGCAATCTTCATGCCTTCTTCGATCCGCATCTCGATGCCTTCCTATTCTGTCGAAAGCGGATTTGATGTCGCCAGGGTGCCGATCTCAGCTCTGTTCCTGGTGCTTGTCGGCCTTTGCACATCCGTCATGTGGGGCTCAATTTTCAACCTTGCCGTCGAGGGTCTCGGACGCTTCACAACCCAGGCTTCCGGCATTTTCATGATGATGGTCGTCGGCGGAGGTGTGATGCCGCTCGTCCAGAATGCAATCGCTGATTCCGCCGGCTATATGACCTCCTATTGGCTGGTCATCGCAATGCTCGGTTATCTTCTCTTCTATGCTATCTCAGGATCTAAAAATGTCAATCGTGATATTCCCGTCGCCGAAGAAGTTGAGGAGGAGAATACAAAAGAAGAAATCATCAACGCCGGTTAATACCGGCTCCTGGGCAAGGCTCCCTGACCGGAACCTTGCCTTCCAATTTTAGACCCCGTCTTATAACTAACCTAAATTTATTATTATGGATCTGAACACAATGAACTCGGCAGCAAACAATCTGCGTGTGTTCATCACAGCCATGGTCGAGAAACCGAAATCGGGTCATCCCGGAGGTTCGCTCGGTGCGGCCGATTTTATCAACGTGCTCTACTCTAAGTTTCTCGTCTACGATCCGGAGGATCCCAACTGGTTTGCCCGCGATCGTTTCTTTCTTGATCCCGGCCACATGTCGCCCATGCTCTATTCTGTCCTTGCCTTGGCAGGGAAGTATAGCATCGCCGATTTGCAGGCGTTCCGGACTTGGGGGAGCGTCACTCCCGGTCATCCCGAGCTCGATGTGATGCGGGGAATTGAGAATTCTTCCGGTCCGCTTGGCCAAGGCCATGTGATGGCAGTCGGATGCGCGATTGCAGAACGCTTTTTCGCTGCCCGTTTCGGGGAAGTGGTCGCTCATAAGACCTATGCCTTCATTTCCGATGGCGGTATCCAGGAGGAGGTTTCGCAGGGAGCGGGACGTATTGCAGGAACGCTCGGCCTGAGCAACCTCATCATGTTCTATGACGCCAACAATGTCCAGCTGTCAACGCGCGTCGACGAAGTTACGGATGAAGATGTCGCTGCCAAATATCGCGCGTGGCATTGGAATGTCCTTGAGGTTGATGGTTGCGATCCGGTTCAGATCGCTGACGCCCTTGAGAAGGCAATCAACGAGAAGGAAAAACCGACCCTGATCATCGGCCGGACGATTATGGCGCGCGGAGTGATCCATAAGGATGGCTCTTCCCTCGAAGGGGCCGTCTCTACCCACGGGCAGCCGCTCTCCAAGGCGGGAGCCGATATTGATGCTACTATCCGCAATTACGGTGGCGAACCGGAGAATCCATGGGCTATCCGTCCGGAGGTTGCCGAGTTGTATGAGGCCCGTCGACGCGAACTCGTGGAGATTGTTGCTCGCCGTCGCGAGGAGTATAGGAAGTGGGCCGAGGAGAATCCCGATAAGGCTAAGACTCTCCAGAACTATATCGATATGAAGCTTCCGGAGCTCGATCTCGATTCCATTCCTCTCAAACCGGGGATGGCAAGCCGCACGGCTTCTTCGGAAGTGCTCCGTTATCTTGGCGAGAAAGTTGGCAATATGATTGTTTCTTCTGCCGACCTTGCCAATTCCGACAAGACCGATGGCTTCCTGAAAGCCACCAAGGCCATTGTGAAGGGTGACTTCTCCGGCGGTTTTATTCATGCCGGTGTGGCTGAGCTGACGATGGCCTGCCTGATGAACGGTATCGTTCTTCACGGCGGTATGTATGCTGCCTGCGGGACATTCTTCGTTTTCAGCGATTACATGAAGCCTGCAATCCGTATGGCGGCGCTGATGGGTCTTCCAGTCAAGTTTGTCTATTCCCACGATTCGTTCCGCGTAGGTGAGGATGGCCCGACCCATGAACCGATTGAGCATGAAGCCCAGATGCGTCTTCTCGAACAAATCAAGAATGCCGATGGAAAGCCTTCTGTAATGGTGCTCCGTCCTGCGGATTCCGCAGAGACAATTGCCGCCTACAAGTTGGCCATGGAGAATAATGACACTCCGACCGTCCTGATCTTCTCCCGTCAGGATCTTGAGGATATTCCCGGCGATGAGCGTCGTGAGGAGGCCAAGAAGGCCATGCATGGAGGTTATGTTGTGCGTGAGGCTAAAAACCCCGATGTCCTTCTCGTGGCAAACGGCAGCGATGTTTCTCTGCTCGTCAAGGCCGCTGTCCGTCTGGAAGAGGATGGCGTGAAGGCTCAGGTGGTGTCGGTTCCTTCAATCGGCCTTTTCCTTAGCCAGTCGGAAGAATACCGTTCGAAGGTCATGCCCGAAGGCGTGAAGATCTTCGGTCTGACGTCCGGTATTCCGACAACGCTCTTCCCGCTGATGCGAGGCGAATGGGAAGTGATGGGACTCGAACGCTTCGGTGCTTCGGCCCCAGCGAAAGTCCTCGAAGAGAAATTCGGTTATACCGCCGACACGGTAACCGACCGCATCCGCCGTTTCCTCGGAATCTGATCCATTCAGCAACAATAGAGGGTCTTGATTCCCCAAGTCCCTTATGCAATTAAAAAGAGCCATGCCCTGAATATAGGCATGGCTCTTTTAATTTGTCTGGAAGCTATGTTATTCAATGAACGGTAGGAAGTCGGGGAGGGGAGGAGCCGTCAGGTCGATGGGTTCTTTCGATACGGGGTGAATGAACTCTATTCTGTGTGCCTGCAGGGAGATGCCCCCATCCCGGTTGCTTCTTTTGGCCCCATATTTTAGGTCCCCTTTGATGGGATGACCTATGCCGGATAGTTGAGCGCGGATCTGGTGCTTCCGTCCCGTCAGGAGTTCTATTTCCACCAGCGAATAGCGCTCTCCCCGTTTGATTGTCCGATATTTCAGCTTTGATAGTTTCGCTTCCGGGTTATCCTGATTGCTGATGAAGGTTTTGTTGATTCGTCCGTCTGAGACGAGATAATTCTCAAGCAACTCCTCATCCTTTTCCATCTTCCCTTCTACAAGGGCAAGATAGGTCTTATGGATTTCCCCTTCCCGGAGCATTTTGTTGAGGCGTTCAAGGGATTTGCTCGTGCGGGCGAAGATGACCAGGCCGTAGACAGGGCGGTCAATGCGGTGGACAACCCCGCAGAAGACATTCCCCGGTTTGGCGTATTTCTCCTTGATATATGCCTTGACTTCCTCGGAAAGCGGGCGGTCACCGGTCTTGTCTCCCTGGACAATCTCGCCGGCATGTTTGTTGACGACGATTATATGGTTATCTTCGTAGACTACTTCCATCGTGGGTCGGTAATAGATGAGTAAAACAAAAGGCTGAGCCGGGGGAAACCGATTCAGCCTTAGTTGGTGGCGGGGAGAGGACTCGAACCTCTGACCTTTGGGTTATGAGCCCAACGAGCTACCACTGCTC
>CAYZQA010000051.1:0-1781 GCA_964480745.1 uncultured Sangeribacter sp.
GTCAGAAGGCGTTCCAGGTTACTTTGGCGGGGTCCCATTTCTGTTTGGGCGTGACGGGGGCGGCGGGATACCCGAAGGCCATTACGTTGAGCGGCGTGAGCGTGGCGGGAATGTTGAGGATCTGCCGCAGTTTCCCTTCACGGTCACGCATCGGGTAGATGCCACACCATACCGCGCCCAGTCCAAGGGCGTGGGCGGCCAAGAGCATGTTCTCCGAAGCCGCCGAGCAGTCTTCTACCCAGAAGCCGCCGTCGGGGATGTCTCCCTGGAAGAGGTTGTCCATGTCGCCGCACACCACGACCGCGAAGCCGCAGTCGGAGACCATTTTGGTATATTCAAACGCGGCCGTGATGGAGTCTTTCAACGCCTGGTCGGTGACGACGACGAAGTGCCACGGCTGCTGGTTGGCAGCTGTTGGAGCGGCCATGCCGGCGCGCAGGATTTTGTTGATTATACTGTCGGGGACCTGGCGATCTGAATAGCTGCGGACGCTTGCGCGCGTCATTATGCATTCCAGCGCAGCGTTGGCCCCGTTTTCCCCATTTTCTTTTTCTGATGGTGAGGATACTGCTGCAAGACGAACGGAGACTGCCACGAGTCCGGCGGCCAGAAGGAGTATGATCCAATGGTAAGGTTTCATTTCCGGTATCTGTTTAGGTGAGTTTATATGGAATTGATCACGCCTGTTTGAGGAGTGAGCCCGTCGGGCAGACGAAGCGGCAGAATGGGCGAGTGATGAAGAGGGAGAGGATGACGAAGAGGATGCCTACGGCAATTACGATCCAGGAGGCGGATTCGACGATGAAGGCCGTGAAGATTTCGGAGTCGATCCAGGCCGTTCCCCATCCGATGAAGAGCAGCGTGATTAGGACAACCCAGAGTAGTTGACGGAAGTTATCGAGCCCTTTGACGAGGCCGGGCTTCATTTTCCATTTCTTTTTGCAGACTTTCCCGGCCAGTTCCTGAAGGGAACCGAAGGGGCAGATCCACGTACAGTAGAAGTTGGGCTTGTTGAAGAGGGGATATATGAGCCCGACGATCATGAGCAGGAGCGTGACGATGAAGCTTAGCGTCATCCTCGGGGCGCCGGAGAAGAAGTTGAGCATCATGGCATAGTCGATGAATGTTCCGGCCCAGAAACCGAGCACGGCGACGTTGGCCAGCTGCTGGATCAGACGGTAGGCCGGTTTTTTGATGGAGAGGGGGAGGATAGCTCCGGCGGCGATGACGATGAGGGCGGCGATGGCGGCAGCCGACACGGGACCTGCGTTGCCCTTTGCGCTTTCCCCTTTGGCGAAGGCTGCGCCGGCGCGGACGTTGGCGATGAAGGCTGAGGAGGAGTAGGTGGCTCCCGAAACGGCGTCTACGGGCATTGTCTCAGCCTCTTCGAGCGTCTTGCCGTCCCAGGCATGGGTAAGTCCTCCCGTTTTGAGCCGGCCGAAGAATTTGGGGCTTTCTGCGTTTGGGAGGGCGACGATTGAGTCGATACGCCCGGAGGAGACATATATCTTGAGCGGAACGGGCCCGGCATAGCCGGAGATTTCTTTGCCTATCTCGGTCGTGTTGATGATTTGCTGGGTGCCTTCTTGGGAGATGGTGGCGACCGTCTCTGTCTGCCCTTGGGCGTCTTCGGCCGGTCGGGAGGAGAAAATATCGGCTGCATCCTGGCCGAAGAGGGAGCCGTTGTGGACGAGGGCGAGGGCCATCAGGAGGCAGAAAACGGCGATGAAGGAAACAACTCGGGGAGCGACCTGGCTCTGTTTTGGCGTTGGCATGGGTAG
>CAYZQA010000051.1:1881-14620 GCA_964480745.1 uncultured Sangeribacter sp.
AGGTGGATGCGGTCGGGATGCCATTTGTCCATGGGGTCATGGTCGGAGGCGGGGTGGCCGATGGGGATGAGGTTGTAGGGGACGTAGCTGTCCGGGAGACGAAGGATACGGCGCACGGCTTCTTCCCGGTCTTCATGGGGATAGAGCGCGGTCCAGACCCCTCCTAATCCGAGGGCGTGGGCGGCCAGCAGGATGTTTTCTGAGGCGGCTCCGAGATCCTGGACCCATAACGTCGAGTCGTCTCCTTCGAGGAACCGTTCGCGGTTCCCGCAGACGACGATTGCTATCGGCGCTTCGGCTGCCATCTTGGCGTAGGGGAGCGCCTCGGCAAGTTCGCGGAGGATTTCCGGATCATCGATCAACACAAATTCCCATGGCTGACGGTTGACGCCAGACGGCGCCGACATGCCGGCGTAGAGGATTGCCCGTTGAAGGTCGGGGTCGACTCCTTCGGGCGTGAATCTACGGACGCTTCTTCTCTCGATTATGTTTCTGTAGGCCGGGTTTCCGGCGGCTATTTCGGCTGCAAATTTTTCCATTTTTTTAGATTTCTTTTTATATAACGCGCGGGGGCATGAAATGTTAAGCCAAATATTTGACAAAAATAGGGACGCGGTTTCCGCGTCCCTATGGGGAGGTTCATTGGGGGTATGCCTATCACTTGACGGCGACCTTCACGGCCTGCGTGCCGACCTCTACGATGTAGATTCCGGGGTGGAGGTCAACGCTGACGGAGTCGCTATCGGCGACAAATTGCCTGATCAGGATTCCGTCGAGAGTGAAGATGGCAATGGCCTTTCCAGCCGCGTTGCTGATCATGAGGCCGTCAGGATTCTCCAAGATGTCGGCATCGTTGTCGCGGACCCCGCCGATGCCGGTCTCGAAGAAGCCGAATCTCGCGGGGAGGTGGTGGCTTGTGGAGGCTTCGTCGGAGGCGACGATGTCGAAGATCTCAATGGATGCGACGTCGGAGATATCTCCCTCGACAAGGAGTTCAAGCAGGGACTGGCCGTTGTCGATGAAGGGCGTGGAGTTGAGGTCGAAGAGGACGATGCGCATAGTGCGGTCATCGATCCGGCGCGTGCTGAGTGCGTGGCTTTCGGCCCGCGGTCCGGGAGATACGGATTTGAGTGTCATCCCTTCAGGCACACGTATGTTGGCCTGGAGGGCGACATAGGGCGCAGTGTTGGCAATGCCGACGGGGACACGATGCTCGCCCGAGGCGAGGCCGTCGCCGGCCCCGATCAGGAGGGCGTCTCCGGATGCGTTCTCATCGCGTTTAAGCGAGGGAGCGGACGCAGGCCGCGACTCCGGATCCTGATTGAGGATGATCTTGACGCCTGCCGAGGCATCGGCTACCGTGAGGTTTCCATCCTTGTTGACATCGGCTCCGACGGTATAGAATCGCATCCATTCCGCCAGCGAGCTGAAATCTGTCCGGTTCGTCTTCCACCAGTTGTTAAGCGCTTCAGGATTGTCAACGACGTAGCTGGCGATATTCACCGCGTCGGAGATGTCGAAACGACCGTCCCAGTTGGCATCCGAAAGCTGAGGATATACGTCGAGGTCGCATTCATGATAGAATTTCTGATCGGTCAGGACCTTGATGTGGGAGGGGCCGACGCCGTTGATGTGGAGCGTGCCGTCGTGAGCCTCATCCTGAGTGACGACCTTGGGATTGAAAGTTTTCCAGGTCATGGTCTGGCCGGCCAGAGGCCAATCCGATTTTATAAGATAGGTCGTGCCGGGCACATATTCAGGCATTTCCTTCATGGAGGGCTGAGTGATAATAATGCCCGGTTCGATGCGGTGTTCGTGGACTTTCCAGAGCTCGCGATAGTCGTCAAGACACTTGGCCTGGACGTAGATTTTGCAGTTCTGGTCTGTTAGATGGCGTTCGCCGATCATCTTGGGCGGGGTCTCGGTGTAGACCTTGATCGTGGCGAGCACCTCGCAATCGTCGAAGGCCTTTTCACCCAGTTCCAGAAGGGTGGTGGGCAGGGAGGTCGTGTTCAGCTTCTGGCAGTAATACATGGCCTCTTTCCCGATTTTCTCCACGCCTTCGGGGATGTTGATCACTTCGAGCTCGATACAGTTCTTAAGGGCGTAATCGTCGATGACTTTGAGTCGCCAGTTTTCGGAGCGTTCGAATGCGCGGAGATGACGGCAGTCCATAAGGGAGTATTTGCCGAGCTCTTCGATATTGTCGTGCATGCGGATTGAGTAGAGACCGCGGCAATCCTGAAGCACCCCGGCATTGAGGCGGGTCACCAGCGGGGGCACTACGAAATAGGTCAGGGCGTAGCAGTTGGCAAAGGCGCGTTCGCCGATGTTGGTGATCGACTCGGGGAGGTTGATTTCGGGGAGGTTTTTGCAGCCGTTGAATGCTTCCTGGCCGATGTCGTAGACATTGTCGGGGATGGTGATTCCGACGAGGTTGAGGTCGTTTTCAAAGGCGTCATTGCCGATGCGGATGACCTTGTAGGGGACGTTGAAGTAGTCGCTGGTTTCGTCGGTGTTGAGCACATATTCGGGCACCACGTAAGAGGTGGGCTCAGTGGCGGGCTCGGCGGGGCCGGCAACTTCGCAGTAGGCCGAGGGCTTATTGCTGAGGATGCGGAATTTGAGGCCATTTTTGGTTTCGAGAGCTCGCTCGAGGTGGACGAGGGTTTCGTCTTTAGCTATGATTCGATAGAACAGTGCCCAGGGGGTCAGGCCCTTGATGTCGGCAATGATGGCGTTGGGCGCATGGAGGTCGGCGGTCTTGCTGGCATAGACCTTGGGCGAGAAGAAGCCTTCGTCGAACTCGCGGGGAGTCTCGGCGTAGTAATAGACCTCAAAAGCCTGGTCGCAGTCAACGAAGGCGCGGCTGCCGCGTTGGAGCGAGGCGGGGATGCGGATTACCTTGACGCCGGAGCATCCGCCAAAGGCTTCGTCGCCTATTGCAGTCAGACCTTCGGGAAGGATGAGTTCAGGGATAGAGGCGCAACCGTAGAAGGCCTGATAGGGGATTTCAGAGAGAGAGGCAGGGATGGTGAGTCCGGGCATATTGGCGCATCCGCTGAAGGCATATTCGCCCAATGAGGCCAGGCCCTCTGGGAGGGTCAGGGGCGCGGGGGTGAAGGGGTCAAACTGCCAGTAGACTTCGTTTCTGAACTTATCTTCAAACTTGCCCAATAGGGTGAGCTCGACGATCCGGACGCCATTAAACGTGTTCTTGAAGCAGTCGCGGAAGGCAAAGTCGCCAATGGATTTGACGGATTTGCCCATGTTGACTTCCACCAGGTGGGAACAGCCGTCGAAGGCATGGGTGCCGATGGAGGTGACGTTAT
Source organism: uncultured Sangeribacter sp. (assembly GCA_964480745.1). Lineage (GTDB taxonomy): Bacteria > Bacteroidota > Bacteroidia > Bacteroidales > Muribaculaceae > Lepagella. The sequence continues at coordinate 5,214 of CAYZQA010000051.1, forward strand.
TGCCGATGGTGACTGACTGCAGGCCATATTCATAGAAGGAGTATAATTCGGAATAGGAGTGGCCGCTGTCGCCGTAGTACTTCTTGGAGTCGACGGCGCCGCCATAGAAAGCGTAGTCGCCGATGGATTCCACGGCATCGGGGATTACGATTGCGGGGTCAAAGTTTTCTTCGGGTTTTTCATTGAATTGGGTTCCGGAGAAACACTTATAGAACGTGTAGGGATTGATCTTTTTCAGGCTTTCGGGGATGTGGATAGCCATGACGTCGGTGCAATCCATGAATGCGGAGTCGCCGATTTCGACGACAGAGTTCGGGAGATTGGCGAGCGATTTTAGAGCCGTAGAGCGGAAGGCGGAGTTGCCGATGGTCTTCAGGCCCTCTTGGAATTCCACCTCGTAGAGGTTTTCGCAGTCTGCAAAAGCATGGTCGCCGATGGTTTGGAGCGAGGGCGGGAGGACAATCTGCTGCAGGCCGGAGAAGCCGGCAAAGGCGTAAGGATCCACTTCGGAGATGCATGCGTCGCCGAGGTTAAAATATCTGTATTCGTCAAAATTAGCTTCAAGGCTTTCGCAGCCATTGAAAGCATATTTCCCGATGCGCCCCGTCGGCTCAACCGGGACGTTGTCCCACACCACGGCACTCAGATTCTTGCAATTATTAAAGGCGTATTCGCCAATTTCAACGGCCGGATTCCCAAAATAGATTTCGGAGAAGCCATAATAGCTGCCATGGTATTCTTCATAGCAGCCGTCAAAGGCGTGAGCGCCGATGCGGGTCACGGAAGCCGGGATATCTACACTCGTAAACAAGATGCAGTTGGAGAAGGCATAGTCGCCAATGGCAGTGGCCGTGTCAAGGATCTCGATATAGTCGATTCCCGAGGGGGCTCGCAACAGGGTCGTGCCCTCGGCGTCGTAGAGCAAACCGTAGTGGGACATGTAGAGCTCATTGCCGGGCTCAACTTCAATTTCCTGCATGTTATAGCATCCGGCGAACCAGTTATCGCGCAGGGGCTGGTTAAAGTCGGCGGGTATGAAGACGCCGACGATACCTGTGCAGCCGGCATAGATAGAGTCGCCCATCTCGATGTTGCGAAGGTCGACATAGTCAAGCATGACGCAGTTTTCAAAGGCGCGGGAGCCGATGGAGACGAGGTCGTCGGGGAGTTCGACATAAGAGAGCAAGCCGCAGTCGGCAAACGCCCTTTCGCGGATGTGGGTCACCGTGGGCTGGATAATGGCCTCGCAGATGGAAGGCAGGGCTGCGATGACTTCGGTAAAGTCGCTATTATATATAATGCCATCTTCGATGGTGCCCAAGTCGGAATAGAGGTCGCCGAATTCCTCAAGGCTGTAGCAGCCGGCAAAGGTTGAGAGTTCGACGGTCTCTACGTGATCCAGGCCTTCGACCCAGTTGAGTTCGGCACAGTTGGCAAACGCATAGGCCGGCAGCGAGGTGATGGCCTCGCCGAGGGTCACGGAGGGCAGATGGGTGCACCCCTCAAAGGCGCCGACCCCAATGGAAGTGAGGGCGTCAGGAAAGATTACCTCATTATTTGCCGTGCCACAGTTATTCTCCGGACAGCTCATGCAATTGCGGAAGGCATATTCGCCGATTGAGGTGACGTTTTGGCCTATTTCTATCACGCCGAGGTGGCGGTCGCCGTCGAAGGCATGGGCGCCGATGGTTTTGACGCCGTTGCCTATGGAGACCTGAGTTAAGCCTACCCTAAGCCTATATACGTCTGATACACGTAAGCCTTCATGGATGTAGCAGTCGGCAAATGCGTAATCGCCGATTTCGGTCACATTGTCGGGGATATTGAATGTTTCGATGTCGTTACACCCCTGGAATGCATTGTTGCCGATGGAGCGGACTCCGGAGGGGAGATCAGAAAGGGTGAGCGACTTGCAGCCGTAGAACAGGTAGGGGTTGACATTCTGAAGGTTGGCGGGGAGCTGAATCTCCTTCAGGTTCTTGCAGCCGTAGAAAGTGGAATCGCCGATTTCAGTCACGTTGTCGGGGATGACGAGGTTGACTAATTCGGAGCAATCCATAAAGGCGCTGCTATTGATTTTCCTCAGCCCCTCGGGGAGCGTAACCTCCTTGAGATTAGAGCAACCCTTGAACGCAGCCGAAGGGATCTCATCGACTGTGCCGTTAATAATCAGTTGGTTAAGATGCGGATTATTGGCGAAGGCGTTGAGGCCGATGGTCATGTTGTCGGCATGGATCGTCACGGTGTTCGTGTGCCATGCATCCAAATATTTTTCAGCCCGCTTAATGGCGGTCTCAACCATACTGCCTATCTCCCAACCTGCCCAAAAACTTTCATAGTTGTCAAATAGCGAGCGGGGATAGAACCATTTCAGATTGTCGAAGTAGACGCGGCCCACATCCTGGTGAGGGGTGTGTTCGGTGCTTCTGTGGAAACAGTTGCTGAAGGCATTTTCGCCTATGCTTTCGATTGAAGAGGGGATGTCGAGTCGCATCAGGTTGCAGTTGGCAAAGGCATAAGCGCCGATGCGGCCCTTTTTAGCCACGGCCGGGGTCGGGTCAGTGAGGCCTTTGGATTGCAATTCCGGGCCGATGGTGATCAATTCCAAGAATTCACATCCGGCAAAAGCGTAATCGTCAATGACACAGCTCGGATTCGGGATCTTGACCTTTGAGAGGCCATAAGTGAAGCAGCGGCCCTTATCATCGAATTTAAGGAAGTAGCAGCCTTCGAAGGCGTGCTTGCCGACGTAACTTACTGATTCAGGAAGTAAAAGATAGTTTTCCAAGCCGGTCAAACGGCCGCCATAACCATAAATCGGATCCACGGGATTCCTCACGAAGTCAACGGCTTGGAGAGGCCACTGGTCGCCCTCGGTGAAATGTCCCGTGGTCAGGTTATGGCAATTTCTGAATGCATAGTTGCCGATGTGCTCCAAGTTTTTGGAAAAACGGATCACGCCGATGTTATGCAAAATCTTGTTTTCACACATATTGAAGGCATAATCCTCAATGCGCGTAATGGAGTCGCTCATGATCACCGAGCGGATGGCAGGGCAGTCGTCGAAGGCCATCTTGCCGATGGTCGTCACGGTGTATGTCTCTCCCGTGGTCTCGTCTATGGCAATATCCGGGATAACGATATCCTCCAATTCCAGATAGGAAGGGTCGAAGACGACCTCCACAGTCTTCTCCTCTTCAGAGAGAATCTGATAGGTCAGGGTGACAGGGGATGTCAGGGTCATGACTTTCCAACCTTCGATTTCCGATTCCTTCAGGTCGTAGACTGAATACTGATAACCCAAGTTATAAGGGAGGTCTTCTACTGCCGGGTAGGAATATGAGAATTTGCCATCGACTGCCGACCACATCGGAAAGGCCATGGAAAGCAGGGCGATGAAGCTGGTCAATATACGTTTCATAATACAGTTGGCGGATGTTCGGATGTTAATAAAGTTCTGTCGTTAATGGGGGGAAACTGCCAATCCCGTCTGAAGGCTGCGCGAACCTGACGTCAGTTCAGGCCTTTGCCGGGCAATTTCCATAAAAGCGAAAAGAAAACGTAAAGATAATAAGACAATTGCGTACGTTCAATTCCCTGTCATTCTAATTAACGACTTTTAACATATTTAACATCAGAAAGAGGATGAAGCACCTTGATGACGAAGGATCAGAAAGAGTAGGTCAGGACGGCATCGACGCGGTTTGCGACGCCCTGGGCCCCGTCATGGTTCTTGCGCTTGCCCGTTACGTATTCGACTCCCCCTAAGAAGCGAGGCGTAATCTTCCAGAAGAGATTCACGGCTCCGTAGAGCCCGTAGCGGTATTGGTCGGTTTTCAAGGGATGTTTCTGGTAATATTGCGTCTCCCCTAAGGCCACACACGCAAACACCTTCGGGCTGAACCAATACTGGATCCCCGCTGTAAGCCCCATGGCGAGAGGCGCCACCATCTTCCCCTCTTCATTGCTTACGCCGACAAGATCATAGGCTCCTTCAGAAAGATCCCCCTGGTAAGAACCTACCCCGCGCCCGACCATCGCGCTGTAATAGACAATGAGAGGCTTGACAATATTCGCCATCCCGGAAAGCTGGACTCCCCATCCGAGGACGTTATGGTTGGTGGCCGTCAGAAGGTTGCGGTAGGTCATCGTGCGCAACAATCCGGATAGGCGGACATGGCTGTCTCCACCGTCCCAGGCATACTGCCCCATGACGGCGAAATCGGGAATATAGCTCCGGCACGCAGCCGTTTTCCCATCGACAACTTCCATATCGGCCGAAGGCAATTCGATGCCCGCGCCGATGCTCCAGCCCTTCCGGAACTCATGCTGCCAGCGGGCAAGAATCTGGGTCTTCCCCGCCTGGCCGTTCGGACCCTGCGACTCGACTGTGGGAGCGATCGCGTCGCCATCCTCAAAAGTGGTGTTGGCAAGGCCGACCGTGAAATCGTTCACGCGCACATACGCCTTCTTGAGACGGAAATCCCTGTTGGAGAACCCCGCCTGGACATAGACCATATATTTGAAATCGGGGCGCCTGCCGAGGAGGGTCATGAAGATGGAAGTCTGGTTGAGCGAGCCGCCGAGGTCGTAACGCTCGGTCGGATTCTTGGGGATGGGAATGTCAAAGGGATAGAAATCGGGGGTGTCCTGCGAACCGTTCCAGTCGAACCAACCGCGGATCACGGCCTTGCCGCCCACTCCGAACCCCAGCGTGCCGTCGCGGCTCATGAGCATGAACGTCGGGGCTTCGGGATCCATGAAATGACGATACTGATCCTCATAAAAGATCTTGATAAACTGCTGGAGGGAATCGCGTGAAGCCTCTGAATCGGACTCGCCGCCGATCCGGACGATATGGGTATCGGCCAGGATCTCCTGGCGTTGCCTGGAGCGGTGCATGAGCGAATCGGTGTGGGCGCTTCCGGCGGCGAATGCGGAGGCTGCGGTCAGTAGACCGACGGCCAGGAGGGTTATGCGCGGCGTTGAGATAAGCCTGGATATGGCCGGTAGAAATCGTAGGTTCATGATCTGAAATTTTATGAGACGTGGTCTGATGACAAAATTAACAAAAATATGAAAAACGAACCCCTGCGAAGGGGTTAAAAGAAAAGAGATGACCAAGACAAATTGCGGAAGTCAAAAATTCGGCAAAATAGAAAATACAACAAGGTTTTCCCTATAAGTAAAATCTTCCGCAGGGCGTGGAAAATTTTGCTTCCTCAAATCTTCCACAGGGTGTGGAAGATTTTGGAAATAAAATCATCTACAGGGTGTAGATGATTTAAAACAGCAGAATCGTCCGCAGCCCGCGGACGATTTTTAACCGAAATATGCTCCATACCATGGAATCATCAGCGAAGGATTATTAACACGAGCAAAGGTGATGCTAAAAAGGCTCTCTTCTTCGTCGAAATAAAAAGCTCCCTGCCCTCCATCGAAGAAATAGAATCCTCGTTGGAACAACTTTCGGAAAACAACAAAGACTAACTTTTCTTTTCGCCAACCCATAGCTCGGTTTAGTATAGACCCATACCCAACTCAGGATAGAGCAGGAATAGCTGAGAAAGGATGCTTAAAATAATGGCAGGCAAGGCTACGTACCAGTCTCGAGAAGGTAATCGCTGAAAAATTTTGCATATCCATTAAATATCACTAAATTCGCGCTTTAAGAAATTCGGGAAATGCCAACTGATATCCATCGATTGAGAAAAGTGCTCTCGGATGAGAAAATAAAAGCAAGAGGCTAGCCCTCAATTGGGCAAAGGCAAGACCACGGTTTATAAAAGGGGCGCCGAATATAAGCGGCCAAGTCTCGAAAGCCTGTGGCGGAATGCATAGCAACTAAGGGTAGATGGAATAGTTTAGATAAACTTCAATAAAGTTGAGGCGCCCGAATTTGTGTAACTTAAATGAGCCCCCAAAGGAAGGTAAATGTTATAATCATGGCAAAAGTGAACGACCGAATAGTACAGATAGGGAAATCAATTCGACGCCAGTCGGATTTGGAACAAAGCAATCCTGGCCAAAAAGTTGCCATTGCTCGCTTCGATGTTGAAATGATTGGTCCCTCCGGAGACCCCATCACTCATCTTTGGCTGGCAAGCCAACCTTATCAGAGAAGATCCACTCCACAATACGACATAGTCGGGAATTTCAAAGGTACCACCGGTTCGTACATTCGCGATAAAAAAGAAGCGGGGTCGCAATATTTTGATAAAAATAGTGCGGTTGGGGTTCTTTTGACGCAAAGCAAGTTTGGCACACATACTTATCGTGCGCCAAAGATGTATTCAAAGAAAACTGTCGAACGCACGCTAAAATTCTCCTCCAAAGCCACGTTTAATCCCGGCCATCCTGTCACTAATCTTGTCATTGAGGTGGAGGGAGATAACAATGTACGGTTTGCCAACATCAATGATCTTTTACGTAGGATTGACCAAATTGAAAGTCAACTTGAACGGAAAAGAATAGAACAGGAGGAAGCAAGAATAAAAGAGGAGCAACTAAAGGCAGAGCAAGAAGCACGTCAGCAAGCTATACTAAAGGCACAGGCCGAGGAAGCCGAGCGGATTAGAAAAGAGCAGGAGGAGATTGAAGCAGAACTCCGCCGTCAGGAAGAATTGCGCCTCCAAGAGGAGACGGAAATCGAACAACTTAAGGCCGAGCAAGCCAGAACACTGGAACTTATAGAAGAAACCAATACATCTTTCAGAAAGGGACAGGAGATTCGCGTCACTCACATTGTTGACGAATCCCAAACTCAGGCGAAAGTGTCTCATCTATATGATGGAGTTCCAATCGTTATTGATGGGGGGCCTGGCACTGGAAAGACTACTACATCTATTCAGCGCCTGAAATTTCTAATTGATCCTTACCTCCATGAGCATGAGACATGTCAACTTGCTGAACAACAAATATCCCTACTCACTGACCCCGGTAAGGTAAGCTCGCATTGGATTTTCTTTTCTCCATCCAATCTTCTGGCTCAATATCTCAAAAGCGCATTAAGTGCTGAAAATCTTGCTAATGATATCAAAAACGTAACTCCTTTTGAGAATTTCCTTATAAAGAAACTGCAGGAATATCATCTCACTGTTTCAAATACTAAATCTGACCCGCCATTCCGTCCTCTCAAATCTTCCAGCCCTCTTACTTTACGTCCACTTATCAAAGAGGGGGCATTGGCAGTGAATGCTTTTGAAGATTTCTTGGTGGAGAAATTATCCCGTCCTTTTAGAACGGCAGTTGCAGTCAAGACCGCGGGCTTTGACTGGCGGGAGTGTGCAATGAGCATTCAATTGTATTGCAAAGATATTGAAAAGGCAGAATCTCTGCTTGATGTCATTAAGCTCATGGCGCGTATCCAAGACAATGAAAAAAATAGTGTCAAACAATATAGCGAGCGTCTCACGAGAATTTTAGAGACCTCTGCAAATCGTCTTCGTAAGAAAATCATGGCGGACGAAGATACGGTGCAGAAGCTGGCTAAGCTATTTGATGATTGGGCCACATCGTCTCTTTCCGCTGAAGCTGAAGAGATTGAATTCGTTGAGGAAGAAGAGTCAATAATCGAAATAGAGACCATTGACAACACTCTATATAAAAAACTTCAGACTCTCCTTAAGCGTTTGTCGTTTAGACAATTCGATAAGTCCGTCAAATTATCCAAACAATATAATGACCTTTACGAATTGGTCAAAAGTCATGTAGACGGCCTAGATCTCTCTGAGATAGGAAACCTTGCATGGTTTGATCGCAACTTTGCATCACTCTGCCAAGGGGACGTGTCTATTGTTCTTAAACAGTTAGCGAATGTCTACAAATCTTTCCGTAGACTTCAAATTAAGAGTGACAATTCAGCGTATGATACAGAATTGCTAAGTAAAATAATGTCGGAAGGTGGAGACCGGTTACATCATGATGAACAGGCCCTGATGTTAGGCTTCATTAACAACGTCATGCGAGGTATTGTCAAGTGGTCTCCTATTAAATTCAATAGTTTGAAGCATCCTTATGCTCAGGCCTATCAACGATCCATTAAATACGTTATCGGGGTTGATGAAGCCTCTGATTACTCAGAACTTGACTATTATTGCATTTCATCGTTCGCTCACTATGAATTCTCCGCTATTACACTATGCGGAGACTTGATGCAAGGGCTTGGAAAGAATGGATTGAAATCGTGGGATATCCTCAAAAAATGGGTGTTCCCCAAATTGGACGTCTTCACCCTTAAGAAATCGTATCGCCAATGGCCCACGTTGTTGGAGGTGTCTCGCAGAATGTATCAGGATGATAGGAAAGAGGAAGCTCCTTATGAGAGTGCGATGATTAAACTCAAACATGAAGCCGAGCCCCTTGCTTTCATCTCCACAGACGAAGACGCTAAAATCGAATGGTTGGCTCAGCGCATAGATGAGGTGCGGGGGCGGTTTAATGAATTGCCTGCAATAGCTATCTTTATTAATGATGACGAGGATGTGGACGCTTTCATGGCGCGCGTTCGTGAAAATAACAAACTTGATAAATACATCGTAGATGATTGCACTCACGGATACCAAGGTCGGGAAGACTCGATACGTGTATTCCGCCTCTCCGCAGTAAAAGGAATGGAATTTGAAGCAGCCTTTTTCCATAATATTGATTGCGCCCGGATTGAAGATCCTTCCTTGCTTCGTCGCTATTTATATGTGGGTATCTCTCGTGCTGTTAGTCATCTTGGTGCAACCTTTAGTCACTCGGATAGCGATGTGCTCAAGTATTTTGTGACTGGAAAAGATTGGAAGCCCAGGTATGGGAGATAATCTATTCCTGGTAAGGGCCAAACATAAACCTGAGATCAGACCTCACTAACTTTGCACTCGAAATGACAAAAGACGAGCTTGTAGCGAAGCTGCACGACATAGAATGGGAAGATTTTGAGGTCAAGGCCGCAAAATCAGAGTTGCCGAAGAATGTTTGGGAAAGCGTCAGCGCATTCTCCAATACCTCCGGCGGATGGATTGTGCTCGGAGTGAAACAGTCTGGTAAAAAATTCGAGATTCAAGGGGTGGACAACATCGAAAAACTTGAACAGGATTTTCTTGGCACTCTGCGCTCAGAGAAGTTCAATCAAAGATTGGCTGTCACCTCCAAGCAATACGACATTGAAGGAAAGAAACTCCTTGCGTTTTATGTTCCGGAGGTTGATTTGAAGCCGGTGTATTTCGGCAGTCCTATCAACACGTTTATCCGCATGGGTAGCGGAGACCAACGGGCAACCGAGGGAGAAATCCGGGCAATGTTCCGCGATCAATCCTTTGGCAAGAAAACCGAGGAGACTATTCCCGATACGAGTATTGAAATGCTAAATCTCAATACTCTGAAAAGTTATCGTTTCGCTCTCAGCCAGACTCAGAATCTTG
>CAYZQA010000052.1:0-14446 GCA_964480745.1 uncultured Sangeribacter sp.
CCGCTCGACCACAGGCTGACATCGACCCACGCACGCAGAGAATCGGCGGTAGCAACAAGTGCCGTCTTGATTACGAAGATCCTCTCGATGGCCTCGAATTCGACAACACTGAGGTCCGCAAGGAGCAGGTTGCCCGTCTCGAAGAAGTCCGCAAAGATCGCGACGAGGCCGCTGTCAAGGCTGCCCTCGAAGCTATCACCGAGGCTGTCAAGGATCCCTCCAAGGGCAATCTTCTTGACCTCGCTGTCAAGGCTGCCGGTCTCCGCGCAACCCTCGGCGAGATCTCCGATGCCTGCGAGGCTGTCGTCGGACGTTACAAAGCTGTCATCAAAACTATCTCCGGAGTGTATTCGAATGAAGAAAAGGGCGATCCCGAATTTGAGGAAGCCCGCAAGGCAGTTGCCGATTTTGCTAAGCGTGAGGGTCGTCAGCCCCGTATCATGATCGCCAAGATGGGCCAGGATGGCCATGACCGTGGCGCCAAGGTTGTCGCCACCGGTTATGCCGACTGCGGTTTTGACGTCGATATGGGTCCCCTCTTCCAGACTCCCGCCGAGGCAGCCCGTCAGGCCGTTGAGAACGACGTCCATATCCTTGGAGTTTCTTCTCTGGCAGCCGGCCATAAGACGCTGATTCCCCAGGTGATCGAGGAGCTCAAGAAACTCGGCCGCGAGGATATCCTTGTGACTGCCGGTGGCGTTATCCCGGCCCAGGATTACGACTTCCTTTACAAGGCTGGCGTTGCCGCGATCTTCGGCCCCGGCACGCGCATCCCCAAGAGCGCGATCGAAATGATCCGCATCCTTAATGAGGACCGCGCTGAATAATCCGATTTGACTTTTTTCATGCGGGCAGAGGTCGTCTTTGGCTTCTGCCCGCTTCATTCCCTCCTTGTCTTAGATGAACGATTTTGATAGTTATAATTTAGATTCTGACGAGAACGACCCTGTTGACGGTTCTCGTCCCAACCGTGCTTCCCGACGAAATGCTTGGGATAGCTATAATCTGGAGGATGAAGATTCCCTTTATCATTTTGAAGATTCGGACGACGACTTTGAATCTGAGAATATGGAATATAGGTTGGATGAAGAAGATGATGACGAGGGTAAAGATGACGGGGAGGATGACGTAGACGTTTACGCCGATATGTACGACGTCGAGGAGGAACCCGCATGGCATGATGATTCCAACATAAACTATGCCTCCGCCGTCCGCAGGGGTGAAAATGCTCCTTCGGAATCCCCTTCCTCCGGAAACTTGGCTTCTCCTTTTGGAATTTTGATGAAGACTATGTTCACTCCCGTGGAAGGTTGGAAAGCCCTCAAGCGGGCGAAGATTCCTTCAGATAAATTTGCCGCAAAATGCTTCTACCCCCTTATCGCGATCGCTTCGCTTTCGGAATTTGCCGCGATGTTTTATGAGGCGAATATTCCGATTGTCGATATGATAGTGAGGGTGTTGATGGTATTCATTTCTTTTTTCTTTGGATATTTCTCGGCATTGTCTGTCGCAGTCGTTTCCTTGCATTCCTCGGTCAAAGAAACGATGAAGTCTTCGCTTGGGAAGAATTTCATCATGCTCTCGATGTCGACCCTCGCAATCTTCCTGACTCTTTTTAATCTCCTGCCCATGGGCGGCCCGGCGCTGGTGTTCCTGCCGATCTGGACTGTCTATATGATTTTCCGTGGTGTCCGCATCCTTCGCGGACCTCGCGATAAGGAGGCGATGACGGTGGTCATTCTCAGCACGCTCGTCATCGGGATGCCCCTGCTCTGGAATTGGATCTTTACAGAGTTGGTGCCTCTCTCCATTTAACTCTTTTGTCATTTAACTTTTTGTCAAACATTCAATCTTTACAATATATGAAGACTATTTCTCTAAGAACTGCTATTCTGACAGGCAGCATGGTGACCCTGGCCTCTGTCATCGCTGCCCCGCCGATACAGACTCCCGAATGTGGGAATATCGACAGGCTTTCGTTCTTTTCCCCGCAGATGAATGATTCTGTATGGGTCGACGTCTGGTTGCCTGACGGTTATAAAGCTAATTGTTGTAAGAAATACCCGGTCGTGTATATGCACGACGGGCAGAATCTCTATGACGCTTCCACAACATGGAACCATCAGAGTTGGGAGATTGATTCGGTGGTCTGTGCCGGGGTGGCGTCCGGTAAGTTTGAGGCTCCGATTGTGGTTGGGATCCATAGCAGCCCGCAGACGAGGGTTGCAGATCTGATGCCCGAGAAGGCAGTAGAATCTGAGCCGTTGGCTTCCATGCTGGAAGAATTGAAACTCCACGGCCGACCCGTCCGGGGAGATGAGTATGCCGCATTTCTTGTTGAGACGCTTAAACCGGCAATCGATTCGGCCTACAATGTCATGACCGATCGCGACCACACGGCAGTTATGGGTTCAAGCATGGGTGGGCTCATGTCAATTTACTCTCTTTGTGAATACCCTGACGTCTTTGGGACGGCCCTATGTCTGTCGACTCATTGGATAGGTATGCCGGATTTGGCTGACATTTTCTCCCAGGGTCTATACGACTACCTTGACAAAAAACTGCCTGATCCCGATACCCATAGAATCTATTTCGACCATGGCACAGAGACTATCGATGCCTATTACGGTCCCTATGAGGAAAAGATGATAGGCCTGGTCAAGCAGAAAGGCTATGCCGAACCGGGAAATCTCCGCACGCTTGTGGCTCCAGGCGAAGCCCATGAAGAGCGTTCATGGGCCAAAAGAGTGGAAATTCCTTTGGAGTTCTGGCTTAGTGGCATCGCGTCAAAGTAAAGAGTAACGAAACAATTGTTAAAATCCAATTGTTAAATTATCATAACCTTATACAGATTATAATATGCACATGGCAGATGCGCTGGTTTCAGCGCCGGTTGCTTTGACTGCCGGAGTGGTCGCGGTTGGCCTTATTGTTGCTGCTGCCCGGAAAGTCACCGACATTAAACGTAATGACATCGTTCCCTTGATGGGAGTGATGGGGGCTTTTGTTTTTGCAGCCCAGATGATCAATTTCTCCATCCCTGGAACTGGCTCCAGCGGCCATATAATCGGAGGAGTATTGCTTGCGGCCCTGCTCGGTCCGTGGGCGGCTTTCATTACTCTTTGCTCCGTCCTGATCATTCAGTGTCTTATTTTTGCCGATGGGGGGATGATGGCGCTCGGTTGCAACATCATCAACATGGCGGCAATGTCATGCATTGTGGCCTATCCTCTGATCTTCCGTCCCATTACTAAAGGCACCCTGACTGCCACGCGGGTTTCTGTCGGAGCTGTATCTGCTTGTGTGGTCGGTCTCCTCCTCGGCGCACTCCTTGTTACAGCCGAAACCGAGTTGTCCGGAGTCACGGCTCTTCCAACTGGCAAGTTCCTCCTTTTTATGGTGCCGATTCATTTCGTTATCGGTATTTGCGAGGGACTCGCCACTTCCGTTGTGCTTCTTTTCGTTCTCAAATCGCGGCCGGAACTTTTCTATGGATATGAAGGACGAAGGGACGGATCTTCCGGTCGCCTTCCCTTGGCTACGAAGAGAATCCTCTGGATTTTTGCCACGCTGGCAGTTATTCTTGGAGTCTCCTTCACCTGGCTTGCTTCCTCGAATCCTGATGGCCTCGAATGGAGCATTTTTAAAATAACCGGTGACACTGAGCTTGCTCCGGCCAAAACTCCTGTCACGGCCTTCATGCCCGATTATGATTCGACGCTGTCTGGAATAGTGGGCGGACTGATTGTGGTCTGTTTAATATGGGCCTTTTCAGCGCTCCTTTTCCGCAATAGAAGGATCAGGAAATGACACTGTGAAGAGAATGAACTCGATCTAAAGATATGTCGAAACTCGAAAAGGCGATTAGCGCATTCAATTCATTGGGAACGCGCCGCGACCCGGAGTTTTCTCCGGTCGCGGTGCTTCTCGTTACGCTTTTCTACCTTTTCGCAGTCCTTTCCGTCCCCCTTCTATCTCCCGATCGGTTGATCTGGCTGGCGATTTTTCCCGTGTTGCTGGCAGAATATTCCGGTCTGGGTTATGTCAAGGTTTTCCTTAGATCTCTTTGGGTCATCCCTTTGGTAGCGCTCATAGGAATTTTCAATCCGATAATAGACACTTCGGCAGCGTTTGAAATCGGAGCCCTCTCCATTTCTCAGGGCTGGGTCAGTTTCTTTTCGATTTTGATTCGTGGCCTTCTCGCAATGCAGGCTGTCATAATATTGATAGAAATGATAGGCTTCTATGGAGTGTGCTCTGCGTTGAGAACTTTGAGGGTACCGACAGTCCTTGTGACACAGTTACTGTTGACCTACCGTTATCTCACGGTCCTTCTGGAGGAGGCTCTGACAATGCGGCGCGCCCGGGAGGCGAGAGGTTTCGGTCGCCGTTCTTATCCCTTGAAAATGTGGGGCGCCTTTATCGGGCAATTGCTTTTAAGAAGTGTTGACCGTGCGGAGAGAATCCACAAAGCCATGCTTGCCCGAGGATTCGATGGCTGTATGCCTGAATCGGACCGTAGGGACGAAGTTCCCGTTTCAAGATCGATTATATTTGGCTTGGTAGCCTCTCTGGTCATTGCCCTGCTCCGCTGGCTGCCACTTTCAATCTGGTTCACAAAATTATTTGTAAGATGAGTCACCATTACGTCCGTTTTGAGAATTTAAGTTTCAGCTATCCCAAGGGTGGCCTCGTCCTTGATGGGATCAACTGTGAAATAACCCACGGTGAAAAAGTGGCTCTTTTAGGACTGAACGGTTCGGGAAAGTCTACTTTCCTTCTTCAGATCAACGGCCTTCTGCTCCCATCTTCGGGGCAAGTCGTGGTCGGTGGAACGCCCGTCACGCGGAAGACAGCTCCGGCTATTCGCGAACGAGTGGGCTTGATTTTCCAGAATCCGGACGATATGTTGTTCATGCCGACAATAGGGGAGGATGTCGCTTTCGGTCTTAGAAATATGCGTCTCCCCGAAGATGTGGTTTCAGAAAGGGTTAAAGCCGCATTGGCTGACGTCGGCCTATCTGATTTGGCCGACCGTCCCCCGATGACTCTATCCGGAGGTCAGAGGCGCGCTGCCGCTATCGCAACAGTCCTTTCCATGCAGCCCGATATTCTGCTCCTCGACGAGCCTTCCGCTAATCTGGACGCAGCTGCAGTCCGCCGGCTCGTTGACATTCTTTCCCGGTTTAAGCACACTGTCGTCCTCGCCACCCACGATATTGAGTTGGGCCGCATCCTTACGCCTCGTGCGATTTTGCTTGACAAGGGGAAGATACTTTTTGACGGACCTTTCGAGGAGGGTGCAAAATTACTCGCAGATCTCGCTTTGAAGGCCAATTATTGAATTTCTTTCGTTATCTTTGCAAACTATGAATGCAAGTCAAGTGAATATCAAGAACCGTCGCGCGCGGTTCGATTACGAAATTACAGATACATACGTTGCCGGAATCGTGCTTACCGGAACGGAAATCAAGTCTATCCGCGATGGAAAGGCTTCCCTTGTCGATACATATTGCCTTGTCGAAAATGATGAAGTATGGGTAAAGGGTATGAATATCTCCGAGTATTTCTACGGGTCGTATAACAATCATGTGGCTCGCCGGGACAGGAAGCTTTTGTTGACCCGCAAGGAAATAGCGAAGATTAAGAAGGCTTCCGAGGATCCCGGTTATACCATTGTCCCCTTGCGCGTCTTCATCAACGAGCGAGGCCTGGCGAAAATGCAGATAGGGGTCGGACGGGGTAAGAAACAATACGACAAGCGTCAGTCAATCAGAGAACGCGAGGATAAACGCGCTCTTGACAGAATGTACAAGAAGTAAATGAAAAACAAACTTCGTTCTCTTGAACTTCTCGCGCCGGCTGCCAATAAGGATGTGGCTATTCAGGCGATCCTTCATGGTGCCGACGCTGTCTATATCGGTGCGTCAAGTCATGGCGCAAGGAAGAAGGCCGCCAATTCTGTCGAGGACATCGCGGAGGTAGTCGCTTTCGCCCATCGCTTTCGCGCCCGCGTATATGTGACAGTCAATACGTTGGTCTATGAAAGTGAAATATCTTCCGTAGAGAAACTTGTCTGGGAGCTTTATCGAGCGGGTGTGGATGCGCTTATTGTGCAGGATATGGCCCTTCTGAGGATGAATCTTCCTCCGATCGCCCTTCACGCCAGCACGCAGTGTGACACGCGCACTCTCCCCAAAGCCCGTTTCCTTCAGGATGTCGGATTTTCCCAGATTGTTCTGGCCCGCGAACTTTCCCTCCCTGAAATAAAGGAGATTTGTTCGGGAGTGTCCGTGCCTGTGGAGTGTTTCATTCACGGAGCCTTGTGTGTCAGTTATTCCGGAAGGTGTGCGGCAAGCTGGACCGAGTTGGGGAGGAGCGCAAATCGCGGAGAATGCGCCCAGATGTGCCGGATGCCATATACGTTGCGCAACGGAAGGGGAGAGGTGCTTGAAAAGGATAGATATTTGCTTTCCCTTAAGGATTTCAATGCTTCCCGCTCTCTTGAGAGTTTGATCGATGCGGGCGTTTCCTCATTCAAGATTGAGGGGAGGCTTAAGGATGTCACTTACGTGAAGAACGTTGTTTCCTTTTATCGCAGAAAGATTGATGCCATCATTGAGGCAAACCCTGATAAATATTGCCGGTCCTCCTATGGCCGCTCAGAGATTCTCTTCTCCCCTGTCCTCGAAAAAAGCTTTAACAGGGGGTTCACTGATTATTTCCTGACCTCGCGCCGACCTGTGGCTTCGATGGCATCCCTGCGGACCCCTAAGTCAATGGGAGAAATAGTTGCCGGTCCAGAGGAGCTTCATAATGGTGATGGTATAAGTTTCTTCAATTCCGCCGGAGAATATGAAGGAGTTGGAATCAATAGGGTCGAGGGGAAACGCCTTGTCGGTTCTCGCTATTTCCGATTGCCGAAGGGAGCAGAAATTCATCGCACATTCGACCGCGAGTTTCAGACTCGTCTTGAAAAAGATTCCGCCCGTCGATCGATATGGGTCGATATGGAGATAGATGAAACAGGAGTGACTGCAAATGATGAGCGGGGAGTTCGGGTCCGGATTCCCTTGGATGTCGAGAAACTTCCTGCCGAAAAGCCTCTTGATCCAAAGCCGGCGTTTGCAAAACTTGGCTCCACTATCTACTCTCTGAGGAATTTTGAAAATAATCTCGACCCGAAAACCTTTATCAGGGCTTCAGAGCTAACAGCTCTACGTCGTCGTCTTATCGATGAACTGGATAAGGCAAATCTCGCCACTTTCCCCCTTGATTTGCGTCGCTCCGAAGATCCGGAGGCGAAATATCCTGCTACGGTTTTGGATGAGCGTGACAACGTGGCCAATTCTCTCGCGAGGAAGTTTTACAAGCTGCACGGAGTAGAAACGATGGCCGAAGCTGTGGAGGTCCAAAAAAATAGGGCAGACAGCAGGGTGGTCATGACCACACGCTACTGTCTGCGCCGTGAACTCGGTTGTTGTCTGAAGGATTGTAAGGATGTCGGGAGGTTAAATCGCTTTACCCCGCCCCTTACGATTTCCACGGGCCCTCATCAGTTCAGATTGGATTTCGATTGCAGCCGTTGCGAAATGAATGTCGTGTCGGAGGCAAGGGAATCCTGAGCGGACGTGTCGGGTCTGGCTATTGGATGAGCAAAGCGATAGAGAAGCGAATCGCGGACAATGACATATTTGGCCGTCAGTTTGGCAATCGTATCGTTTTCCCCTTCCGTGAAGAGCAATGCCGTCTCGGCAGGGTAGGCGTAGTTCAATTGCGTCAGACGTTTGTCAAATCGTTCGGTCAGTCCGTTCAAGGTTGCTGAGTCGCGTGAAACCAATGTCGAGTCCGTATAGAGTCGCAGTAATTTTACGCTTTTGGTATATAGTTCCCTGGCCGGTGTCCGGTCAGGGAGTTTTTTGTTATTGCGGCATCCCTGGGCGGCTGCACATATCAGAATCAGACATGCTGTCAGAGTTAATATCTGCCCGCGCGGAGTGAGCTTTATTTGCCCGAATATTTTCATTTCTTAAGACGCAGGTATTGCGCGGTATATGATTTTTCGTTTCCGGCCACTTCCTCCGGCGTGCCGGCGGCCACTACTTCCCCTCCTGCTTCTCCCCCTTCAGGGCCAATGTCGATCAGCCAGTCGGCCGATTTGATGACATCCATATTATGCTCGATGATGATCACTGTGTTCCCTTTGTCGACAAGTCGGTTAAGCGATTTGAGCAAAACGGATATGTCGTGGAAGTGAAGCCCCGTAGTCGGTTCGTCAAAGATGAAGACTGTCCCCCGGGTTGTTTCCTGAGCTATGTAGTACGCCAGTTTTACCCGCTGGTTCTCGCCTCCGGAAAGAGTCGATGAGGATTGCCCGAGCTTTATGTATCCCAAACCGACATCTTCAAGCGGCTGAAGTCGGGATATGATTTTTCTTTCGGACGAACCGTTAGACTCCTTCAGGAATTCTATCGCCTGGCTGACGGTCATCTCCAGGAAATCATGGATATTCTTTCCCCGATATTCGACATCCAGGATTTCCGGCTTGAAGCGTTTCCCCTGGCAAACATCGCAGACAACCTGGATATCGGCCATGAATTGCATTGGGATGGTGATCGTTCCTTCCCCTTTGCATTCCTCGCATCTTCCTCCATCCGTGTTGAAGGAGAAATGTCCCGGAGTGTATCCCAATTGTTTCGACAATTGTTGGTCGGCAAATAATTTCCGGATCTCATCGAAGGCTTTGAGATAGGTGGCAGGATTTGATCGGGAGGATGTGCCGATAGGATTCTGATCAACGAATTCGACGGCTGTTATGTCTTCTAAGTTCCCCTTCAGACCGCGATGAGCCCCGGGGGAGTCTCCCGGTTCCCCCAAACGACGGAGAAGTGATTTATAAAGAATATCTCTGACCAGCGTCGATTTGCCCGAACCGCTGACGCCGCTGACAACTGTCATCACTCCCAAGGGGAATTTCACATCCACATTCTTGAGGTTGTTGGCAGTGGCCCCTGTTATTTCGATACACTTCTTCCATGCCCGGCGGCGTTTAGGAACATCTATTGTCCGTTCCCCACGGAGATAGTCCAAGGTGTAGGAGTCCTTGATAGTCTTGTCCTCAAGAAGTTTTTTCAGATTCCCATGACAGACCACATTTCCTCCCAGTCTCCCGGCATCCCTGCCAATGTCGACTATTTCATCGGCAGCAAGCATGATGTCTTCATCATGCTCGACGACGACGACCGTGTTCCCCGTTTCCTGAAGTCGTCGGAGCACTCTGATCAGCCGCTCCGTGTCGCGGGAATGCAGCCCGATGCTCGGTTCGTCAAGGATATACAAGGAGCCGACAAGTGCGCTTCCGAGCGATGTCGCCAGGTTGATGCGTTGGCTTTCCCCGCCCGACAAGGTCGAGGATAGACGGTCGAGAGTAAGGTAACTCAACCCGACTTCATTGAGGAACAATAGGCGTTGACGGATCTCCGTCAGGAGTCGGCCCGCAATCTTGGCCTCAGTCTCATTGAGCTCAAGATTGTCGAAGAAGACTTGAAGGTCCTTTATCGGCATCTTGACAAGCTCGCCGATATTCTTCCCGCCGACCTTAACGTAGGATGCGTCTTTCCTGAGGCGCATTCCGTTGCAATCGGGGCAGATCGTCTTCCCGCGATAACGGGCTTTCAATACCCGAAACTGCATCTTGTCCTGCTGCGTGTCGAGCCAGTGGAAGAACCCGTCTATGCCTTCCCATTGCGAGTTTCCATGCCATAGGAAGTCTCGTTGTTGCTCCGTCAGCTCATTGTAGGGCGTATGGATGGGGAAGTTGAATTTGGGAGCAAGATGAACCAGCCTTTTCTTCCAGGCCTGCATCTTCTCTCCGTTAAAACATCTGACGGCATCCTGATAGACCGACAATGTCGGATTCGGAACCACAAGATCCTCGCTGATTCCCAATACGCGCCCGAAACCTTCGCAGGTAGGGCATGTGCCGTATGGATTGTTGAAGTTGAACATAAGATCCGAAGGTTCGCGGAATTCCATTCCGTCTGCAACAAACCTTTTGGAAAATTGATGCTCATGGACCCCATCGCTCCCCCAGATCTTGATGATAGCCTCGTCATGGCCCTCATAGTATGCAGTTTCAACAGAATCTGTAAGACGCGAAATCTCGTCTTTTTCCGGCGATACGGAGAGTCGGTCGATAAGCAGACGATAGCCTGAAGGATCTGATATTCCCTTTTCCAGGACTTCTTCTATGCCTATGAATTCCCCGTCTCGTTCAAGCCTGGAATATCCTTCTTTCTGATAGATTTCAAGCTGCTGGCGAAAATCCCTCCCTTCAGGGATGCGCAATTCCGTAAGCACGGCGATTCTTGTCCCCTCGGGATATGAGAGGACCGTCCTGACTATGTCTTCAATACCATGCTTGCGCACTTCCTCTCCGCTGACCGGAGAATAAGTCTTGCCAATTCGCGCAAACAGCATTCGAAGATAATCGTAGACCTCGGTGGAGGTCCCGACAGTGCTTCGCGGATTGCGTGTGCTGACTTTCTGCTCGACGGCAATTGCCGGAGGAAGCCCCTTGATGTAATCGCATTCAGGCTTCGACATCCTCCCTAAAAACTGACGGGCATAGGCCGATAGGCTCTCGACATATCTCCTTTGCCCCTCGGCATAGAGAGTGTCGAATGCCAATGATGATTTTCCGGAGCCGCTGACTCCGGTCATGACTATAAATGTGCCTAAAGGAAGCTCCAGGTCTATGTTCTTCAGGTTGTTGACCCGCGCTCCCTTTATGCTGATATTTCCTTCTTTCATTATTATTTTCTCCCCTTAATACCTCTATCCGTCAAGTCGCCTTGACGACTCCTTATTAATAAACGAATATGATAGTCAAATATTACCGCGAAAATCAGGCCAATCATGGCAATTATGCGCCTTTTTTCACGTTAATATTTGTTACTCATAGTTTCTAATATGATTGATATCCTACTTATTATTTTTGCTCTTGTTGTCGGCCTGGTTGCCGGCTTCTTCTTAGGTCGCGCCGGAAGCCGTCAGGCTGCCGACCTACGCCTGCAATCAGAGAAATCCCTGCGGGAAAGCCTCTCTCAATCCCATGCAGCCGAACTCGAGCGCGTCCGTCGGGCCAATGAAGAAGCCCTGACCCGCGCCGAAAACGTTTCCCGCGAGAATCTTCTGCGGTCGGAAGAGGCGGCAAAACGCGCTGCCACAGAAATGGAAGCTCATCATAAGGATTCAATCGAGTTGATGCGCGCCCGTTTCGACGAGACAATCGAACGCCTCCAGCAACAGATTTCAAATCTTACCTCGGAACTTCTCCTCCGTCGACAGAATGAGTTCGAACAGTCGAGCCGGGAGTCTGTTGCCCGTATTGTCGCCCCGCTTGAAGATTCCCTCAAGAGAATGAAGGATGCCATAGCCGATAATTCTTCCCGACAAGACAGGCTGAGAGGAGAAATGCAGGCCAATGTCGAGTCGCTTCTCCGTCAGAGCGAGCTGACGCGGATTAGTGCCGACCGTCTTTCCGATGCGCTCCGCAACGGTGGCCGCATCCAGGGCCAATGGGGCGAAACTGTCCTTACCGAGCTTCTTGAGTCGCAAGGGCTCAGGGAGGGCACTCATTTCCACACTCAGGCCGTCATCCGCGACCGACAAGGGAATGCCGTCCGGACCGATCAGGCTTCCTCTTTGCGTCCGGATGTGATCCTTCATCTCGACCGCGCCCGCGACATTGTTATCGATGCCAAAGTTTCTCTCTCCTCTTATATGGACTATGTGAATGCCGAGACAGATGAAAAGAAGGAAGCCGCTCTCAAAGCCCATGTCGATTCTGTCCGCAAGCATGTCCGCGAACTGGCCGCAAAAGATTATTCCCATCATCTTTCCGGAATTAAGGAGTCTGTTGGCTATGTGATTATGTTTGTGCCCTGCGGACCCGCTCTCCAGACTGCCATGGAGGCCGCTCCGGATCTCTGGCGGAAAGCTATGGAGGCCAATGTCTATATTGCCGACGAACAGACTCTTTACGCAGCGCTCAAGATTATTTCCATGACGTGGACGCAGATCTCTCAAGCCGAAAACCATGAGAAGGTGTTCCGCCTTGCCGACGAGATGTTGGAGAGGGTGGGGGTCTTCATGGAACGATTCTCGAATGTCGGTCGCCAAATTGAGGCTGCCTCAAAAAGCTACGAGGATGCCATGGCCAAGTTATCAGATCGCGGCCAAAGCATCCCCGGTACGTGTCGAAAACTGATCGCTCTCGGAGCAAGCGTCAAAACTCGCAAGGGCGTTGCCCCCGAGTTATTAGGGTTGGAAGATTAGTCTCCCTAACCTTCTTGTCATTCATATTAGGGTCGGAGGATTTGCTTCCTTCGAGCCAGTTTGTCTTTAATATTAGGGCCGGAGGATTTGTTTCCTTCGACCCTTTCTTTATCATTTAAAAGCTGAATTTTTCCAGCTTCATCTCTGCCAGACCGTGCATGATTCCCCCTTCTCTCTCGAACACTTCCGATTCGCTGTGGGCCTTCAAAGCGGCTTCATCGCGCCATGTTTCGCAGATCATCAGCACGTCGCGACGCGTGGCAGATTCAAAAACGTCGTAGGCTACGCAACCTTCCTGCTTGAGGGAGGCTTCTGTCAATCTCTTGGCCGCAGCCAATACTTCCTCGCGCGCGGTTTCCTCCACGCGGATAAAACAATTCAATCTCAACATAATAATTATTTTTTTGGATTAATCTTGATTAATCAAGATAATCGAGATTTATCCCGATAATCGAGATAAATCGAGATAAATCCTGATTAATCCCGATAAATCTTGATTAATCCCGATAAATCCTGATTAATCCCAATTAATTATAACTCCTCCAGAAGAGAATCGAGTTTCTCAGTGATAGCCTTTTTGTCCATTCCCTTGCCGATGAACACGAGTTTCTCCATCCTATCGCCATAGACCGGATCCCAGTCCTTCATCAGGCCCGGTTCGCGAGCAAGCAACACCTGCAAGTCTTCCTCCGGAGCCGTGGCATACCATTGGCCGGCTTCCATTAGCTGTTTCTTGCTTCCCGCCTGCTCAAATAGATAGGACATGTCGGGGTTCTCCTTGAAGTAGCAGATTCCCTTCGTGCGGATCACGCCCTCCGGCCATTCCTTGGCGCAGAACCAGTCAAATTTATTCAATGAAAATGGCTTCCGGGCGTAATAGACGAATGTGCCTATTCCATATTCCTCAGCTTCCCCTTCTTCATGATGATGATGATGGTGATGATGCTCATGCTCGTGATGGTGGTGCTCATGGTCATGGTGTTCATGGTCATGATGCTCATCCTCGTGGTGATGATGCTCATGGCCATGAGACTCAAGCTCTTCTTCCAGTTCCTCTATCGGCGTTTCTATTTTCTTGATCCAGGTTGCCGATGTGGCCACTTTTTCAAAGTCGAATAGATGGGTGTCGAGCAGTCGGTCGAGCGGTACGTCGCAATAGTCGCATTCGATTATCTCGGCTTCCGGCTGGATTGCGCGTATGATAGCCTTGATATGCTCTGCCTCTTCCCGCGTGATTTCAGAGATTTTATTGAGAAGAATCATGTTGCAGAATTCGATCTGCTGGATAACGAGGTTTTCAAGATCATCCTCTTCCAGGTTTTTGCGCGTCAGGGCGTCGCCTCCTTCGAATTCTTCCTTTAGTCTCAACGAATCGACGACGGTCGTGATGCAGTCAAGGCGCAGATGACCCTCTTTCTCCTGCTCAGGGGCGAGTTGCGGCAGGGAGCAGATGGTCTGTGCAATGGGCTCAGGTTCGCAGATACCGCTCGCTTCAATGACTATGTAATCAAATTCGCCGGTAGCTTTAAGGTCGCAAAGCTGTTTGACGAGGTCCATCTTCAGAGTGCAACAGATGCAGCCATTCTGAAGCGGTACCAGCGAGTCCTCCTTGCTACTGACTATTCCGCCTTTCGCGATAAGGTCAGCATCAATGTTAACTTCACCGATATCGTTTACGATAACAGCGAATTTTATCCCTTTGCGATTATTAAGTATGCGGTTAAGCAACGTGGTCTTGCCGCTGCCGAGGTAGCCCGTCAGCAGCAACACCGGAATCTCTTTCTTATTTTCCATTATCTTTGTAGTATCCTTTCAAAAACTATAACAATTTTCAAGCAGAACGTTCTCATCTAATACTCCGAAAAGTGACAATCAGTCGGGTAGGGAGATAAAAAAGAAAACCTGCGGAGCAAATGCTTCGCAGGTTGGATGTGTCCAGGATGAGACTCGAACTCACACGGCCAAACGGCCACTACCCCCTCAAAGTAGCGCGTCTACCAATTCCGCCACCTAGACATTATGTTTCGCCTCCGGCCTCTCGCGGCCTCCGGCTAAGGGTTGGAGCGAAAAACGGGACTCGAACCCGCGACCCCGACCTTGGCAAGGT
>CAYZQA010000053.1:0-672 GCA_964480745.1 uncultured Sangeribacter sp.
TCGTCATCTACACTCTCTGCCGGGTGGAATTCCTGGCGGAGAATTACGGTTATTTCAACCATATTTTTTCCGGAGGGAGCTGGAAGGAGATATTCCGCGGGGGAATTGTGCTCGACACCCCGGGCATTTTCTATACCAACGCCCTCTATATCCTGCTGATGCTCCTGCCGCTCCATCTCAAGGAGCGAGCCGGTTATTACCGTGTGTGCAAGTGGGTGTTTATCGTCATCAATTCCATAGCGGTCATTGCATCTCTGGCCGATTCGGTCTATTTCCCCTTTACACTGCGGCGCACTTCGGCTGAGGTTTTCGGAGAGTTCGCCCATGAGAACAATACGCTGAGCATCGTGGGCAAATCGATCATCACGAAATGGTATCTGCTGATAGTGGCCGGCGTCCTGATATGGGGAATGTGGAAGCTTTACGTCAATCCGCGCCCGGATATACGGCGAATCAACAAGGTAAAGTATTACATCGTCAGCGTTTTAGGCCTTGTGGCCGCAGGAGTGACGGTGGTAAGCGGCATCCGCGGAGGACTGCTCAATCACTGGTGGTATTATCTCATTGCCGCGCCCATGGCTTATGCGGCATGGAGGTGCTTCACCATGCCCGGTCTGCGACGGGAAATGCGTATTGCAGGATGGCTGCTTGGCGCCGGAGCGGTAGTGCTTG
>CAYZQA010000053.1:682-14082 GCA_964480745.1 uncultured Sangeribacter sp.
CCGCGACATACGCCCCGTGACGCTCTCGAACGCCAACAAATACATCACGCGCCCTGTGGAGGCTGCCTTGGTGCTTAACACTCCCTTCTCGGTATGCCGCACCTTGGGAAGCCGGGTGTTCGAGGAGCCGCAGTTTTTTGCATCGGTCCTGGAAGCGGAGGAGGTTTTCTCCCCGATCCATATGCCCGTGGCTCCCGATTCCGCAAAGCTACGCGGGCGAAATGTAGTGATACTGATCATCGAAAGTTTCGGACGCGAATATATCGGAGGTTTCTCAAAAGAGGTGCTCGGAGAGAATTACAAGGGTTACACTCCCTTCACCGACTCACTGATGCGCGCCTCGGCCACCTGGCGCTTCTCGTATGCCAACGGACGCAAGAGCATCGACGGGATGCCGAGTGTGCTGGCTTCGGTGCCAATGATGGTGAAGCCTTTCATCCTCACTGCCCAGAGCCTGAACCGTGTCGAGGGACTCCCGGCCCAGCTCGACCGCGAAGGGTATACGACGGCCTTCTTCCACGGTGCCCGGACGGGAAGCATGGGCTTCGACAGCTTTGCCCGATCCATCGGATTCAAGAATTATTACGGACGCGAGGATTATGTGGCCGACAAGCGAATGGGCGGCGAGAAGGACTTCGACGGCTACTGGGCGATATGGGACAAGCCCTTCCTACAGTATTATGCGCTTAAGATGAGCGAGATGAAGCAACCCTTCATGACGGCTCTCTTCACCGCCACATCACATCATCCTTTCCAGGTGCCCGAGGAGGATGAAGGGCGCTACCCGGAAGGGACACTCCCCATACATAAATGCATCGGGTACACCGACAATGCCTTGCGCGAATTCTTCAATACGGCCCGTAAACAGCCATGGTTTGACAATACGATTTTCATCATCACTTCGGATCATACCAATATGTCGGACCATGAGGAATACAAGAGCGCCCTCGGGTCGGCCCTGGCTCCGCTGATAATCTACGACCCCTCGGGCACCGTCGCTCCCGGTATGCGCGACGCCATCGGGCAGCAGATCGACATCATGCCTACCGTGCTCAATCTCACGGGCGCCACCGACCCCTATCTCGGCTACGGCATCGACCTTCTCTCCACACCCGACGAAGACACGTGGGCATTCAATTTCTTCAACAACACCTACCAGTATGCCTACCGCGGGATGGTGCTGCAGTTTGACGGCGAGCGCTCCACGGCTCTCTACGCCCTTACCGACTGGAAGATGGAGCATAATCTTCTCGGCCGCCCGGAGTATGCCGACCAACAGCGTGAGATGGAACTGCGCCTCAAAGCCATGATTCAATCCTATATGCACCGCATGCTCAACGACCAACTCACCCCGGGAGAAAAAATATTTTAAAAAAATTTGCGGAAAAATTTGGTGGATTCAAAAAGATGTCGTAACTTTGCATCCGCATTCGGGCGATTAGCTCAGCTGGTTTAGAGCGTCTGCCTTACAAGCAGAGGGTCTGCGGTTCGAATCCGTAATCGCCCACGAAAAGCTTCCGGAATTCCGGAGGCTTTTTTTATTTTCCCGGGATTAATTCAATTATCGGGGGAATAATTCGAAAAAATGACTAACTTTGCAAGTTAAGTTGCGAGTGTGAGTTTCCTGAGTGAGATTTTGCTCTCGAAGCGACTTTTTTGATTTAGATTTTGATTGCATAACAAGATATTGAGATGAATTTATTCGATCAGGTTAGCGAGGATATCAAGAAGGCGATGCTGGCGCGCGAGAAGGTGCGCCTGGAGGCATTGCGCGGTGCGAAGAAAGAGTTCCTGGAGGCGAAGACAGCCAAGGGAGCCGGCGGCGAGCTCTCCGATGAGGGCGCGATGAAGATTCTGGTGAAGATGGTGAAGCAGCGCAAGGAAAGCGCGCGGATCTATCAGGAGAACAACCGCCCGGAACTGGCCGAGAATGAGTTGGCCGAGGCCGCTGTGCTTGAGGAATACCTTCCCAAGCAGCTCTCAGGCGACGAACTCGATGCGGAGATCCGCGCCGTGATCGCCGAGACCGGTGCGGCAGGCCCCAAGGATATGGGGAAAGTGATGGGCGTCGCCACGAAGCGTCTCGCCGGCCGCGCCGAAGGCCGCGCCGTGTCGGAGACCGTCAAACGCCTCCTCAACGAACTTTAATAACTGACGAAACAAGATAACTCCATGTTATTACTACAGACGATAAAGGCCGACCCGGAATATGTGATCAGCCGGTTGGCCGTCAAAGGATTCGACGGCCGGGAAGTGATAGGCCGCATCCTTGAGATAGACGCCGAGCGCCGCCGCCTCCAGCAGCGGACGGACAGCGACGCCGGTACGCTCAAGAAACTTGCCGCCTCGATCGGCGCCCTGATGAAAGAGGGAAAGAAAGAGGAAGCCGAGGCTGCTAAAGCTGAGGTTGCCCGCCTGAAAGGGGAAACGAAAACCCTCCAGGAAGAGCTTGAGGCAAGCGAAAAGAAGATGACGGAACTGCTGCTGACCGTCCCCAACCTTCCCTGCGAGGCCGTTCCGGAAGGGAAGACGGCCGAAGACAACGTCGTCGAGCAGACCGGCGGCGCGATGCCCGACCTTCCGGAAGATGCGCTGCCCCACTGGGACCTGGCAAAGAAATATGGCCTGATCGACTTTGAGACGGGCGTGAAGGTCACGGGCGCCGGCTTCCCCTTCTATGTCGGCAAAGGAGCGCGCCTGCAACGGGCCCTGATCCAATTCTTCCTCGACGAAGCCTGGAAAGCGGGCTACACGGAAGTCGAGCCTCCCTTCGTTGTCAACGAGGCCTCGGGCTACGGCACGGGCCAGCTGCCCGACAAGGAGGGCCAGATGTATCATGTCACGCTCGACAACCTCTATCTGATCCCGACGGCGGAAGTGCCGGTGACGAACATGTATCGCGACGAGATCATCCCGGAGGCAGAGCTGCCGAAAAAGAATTGCGCATACTCCCCCTGCTGGCGTCGCGAAGCCGGCAGCTATGGCAAGGATGTCCGCGGGCTGAACCGTCTGCATCAGTTTGACAAGGTGGAGATTGTCCGCATCGAGCGTCCGGAAGACTCCTACGCGGCGTTGGAAGAGATGAAAGACCATGTCAGGGGTCTGCTTGAGAAATTGGGCCTTCCCTGGCATATCCTGCGCCTCTGCGGCGGCGACATGAGCTTCACGTCGGCCATCACGTTCGACTTCGAAGTCTGGAGCGCGGCTCAGAAACGCTGGCTGGAAGTGTCGTCGGTGTCTAACTTCGAGACCTACCAGGCCAACCGTCTGAAATGCCGTTATCGCGGGGCCGACAAGAAGATTCGCCTCTGCCACACGCTCAACGGCTCGGCGCTCGCGCTTCCGCGCATCGTCGCCGCCCTCCTGGAGAACAACCAGACGCCGGAGGGAATCGTCGTCCCGGAATGCCTGCGGAAATACACAGGCTTCGACATTATCAACTAACTCCCGATATAAACTATAAAACACCAAAGCATTGGACACATCGAAAGCTTATGTAAGCAAGGAAGAGAAAAAGATTCCGATCGACGACCCGACGGGGAAATGGTCGGATCTGACGTTGCTGCCCGAATGGGAGGAGAGATATTATGACGTCTACACGGCGAAGAAATTCGGCAAGTGGGTCATGTTGAAGGCTCTCAAGAAAGAATATGCCGACGATTCGAAATATCGGCAGCTTCTTGAGCAGGAATTCGACACGCGGTATAACCTGGCCCATCCGGACATCGTGATGGTCAACGACTTCGAGAATGTCCCCGGCGTCGGAATGGCGATCATCACCGACGACGTCTACGGCTACTCCCTGCGGAGGCTTATCGATGAAAAGCGGCTGACTCCGAAGATCGTCCATCGGCTTCAGACGCAGCTGCTCGATGCGATGGAATATATCCAGGAAAACCATATCGTCCATGACCCGATCACGCCGGAGACGATCATCTTCACGGAATATAACGAAAACCTGAAGCTGATCAACGTCGGCTACGACCAGACGGAGCGGCTGACGGAGAACGACCTCCGTGAGGATATCCGGTCGTACGGGAAGGTGATGAACGAAGTTCTCGACAACCTTCCGACGTCGCTGCCGAGGCTGAGGAAAGTGGCCCGCAAATGCGAGGAAGAGGAGTCGCCCTATCGGTCGGTGTCTGACATCCAGCTGGCGATCGAGCGGCGGAACTCAAGCCAGATCTATGTGGTGCTCTGCATCCTGATCACGATCATGGCGGCCTTCCTGATTTACCTGACAATGAAAATGTGACGGCGATGGGAAAAGAGAAAGCAGCGAAGCGGCGCGGGGGGGTGGAAGTCGGGAGGCTGGAGCCCACGCGCAAGAATCTTAAAGAATTCACGCAATTTCAGATCGACCTCTATGACGGGAATCCTTACTATGTTCCGCCGTTGGTAAGCGACGACGTCGACACGCTCGACCCGGAAGTCAACCCAGCGTTCGATTTCTGCGAATGCGCCTACTTCACGGCCCACAGGGAGGGGAAGATGGTGGGGCGCATTGCGGCCATGATCAACCGTCAGGTCAACGAATCGTCGGGCAAGAAGATGTGCCGCTTCGGGTTCTTCGACTTCATCGACGACCCGGAAGTTTCGGGCGCATTGCTCGATGCGGCCGAAGACTGGGCGCGCTCGAAAGGGATGGAGAAACTCGTCGGACCGCTCGGCTTCACCGACCTTGACCGCGAAGGGCTGCTTGTCGACGGCTTCGAGGAACTCTCGACGATGGCGACAAACTACAACTATCCCTACTATGCGGAACATCTTGAGCACCATGGCCTTAAAAAGGAATCGGACTGGATCGAATTCCTGATGGAAGTGCCCGACCATGTCCCGGAGCGTTACGACCGCATCGCCAACATCGTCAAGGACAAATATGGGCTCAAGGTCCTGAAATATAAAAGCCGCACGCGCGCGAAGAAGGAATATGGCCATGCGCTCTTCCATCTTGTCAACGCCGCCTACTCGCAGCTTTATCAATACTCGAAGCTGACGGAGCGCCAGATCGAATATTACATCAAGATCTATCTCAACCTCCTGAACTTTGACCTCTGCACATTCGTCGTCGACCCGGCGGGGAAGCTGATCGGCCTCGGGCTGGCGATGCCCTCGATGAGCCGCGCATTGCAGAAATCGAAAGGGAAGATGTTCCCCTTCGGATGGTATCATCTCCTGAAGGGGCTCAAAGGGAAGAACGACCGAGTCGACCTGATGCTTGTGGCGGTCCATCCGGACTACCAGAACAGGGGCGTCAACGCGCTGATGTTCCAGGACCTCGTGCCGCAATTTATCCGCTACGGCTACAAATATGCGGAATCGAATCCCGAGCTGGAAACGAACTCGAAAGTCCAGAGCCAATGGGAATACTTCAACACGCGCCAGCACCGCCGCCGCCGGTCGTATTCCAGGAAACTGTAATGATTGGTTATTGATTGATAAATGAAAAAGAAAGGAGCCGGAGAGGCTGAAAATAAAGAAGGAACGGCCCCGCTTGCAGGGGCCGAACTTGTCCGCCCCTACGACGGGGAGCGTCAGAAGGGGGAGCAGGTCGAGGAGATGTTCGACTCGATCGCCCCGGCCTACGACCTGATGAACAAGCTGATGAGTTTCGGGCTCCACCGCAGCTGGCGCAAGAAAGCGCTGACAACGGCGGCGGCCGAATTCGAGATGCCGCCGAAGGATATCCTCGATGTGGCCACCGGCACAGGCGACATAGCCTTCGATCTTCATGAACGCTATCCGAAAGCGCATATCACGGGCATTGACCTCTCGGAAGGAATGCTCGAGATCGCGCGCGAAAAGCTTGCCGAGGCCGATGAAAAGGCGCGTGAGCATATCACATTCCGGAAAGGAGACGCGCTGGCAATCGACGCGCCGGACGAAAGCTACGACATGGTGACCGTGGCCTACGGCGTGCGCAACTTCGAGCACCTCCTGGAGGGATACAAGGAGATATGGCGCGTGCTGCGCCCCGGGGGCGTCCTCTGCGTCATCGAACTGAGTGTCCCGAACAAGAAACTGACCAGGGCGGCCTATAACGTTTACGCCCGGAAACTGATCTCGGCCGTCGGGACCATGGTCTCGGGCGACCACCGGGCCTACAACTATCTTCCGGAGAGTATAGCAGCGGCGCCCCAGCGTCGCGACATGGCGCTGCTGATGCGGGAGGCCGGTTTCAACCGCTGCCGCTGGAGGTCGCTGACCTTCGGCGCCGTCACGTTCTATCTTGGCATAAAATGAGAGCCTTAAATGAAAGAGCTTAAAAGAAAAGACTTTGAGATAATGGCCCCGGTGGGGAGCCGCGAATCGTTAGTAGCCGCCGTCAAGGCCGGCGCCGACGCGGTCTATTTCGGCATCGAGGGGCTCAACATGCGGTCGCGGTCGAGCGCGAACTTCACGTTCGGCGACATGAAGGAGATCGCCGCCTACTGCGCCGAGCGCGGCGTGAAGACCTACCTGACTGTCAATACCGTCATGTATGACACGGACCTGGAGCTCATGCGCCATATAATCCGGAGCGCGAAGGAAGCGGGGATCTCGGCCATCATCGCCGCCGACATGGCCGCCATCCTCTATGCGAACGAGATAGGGCAGGAAGTCCATATCTCGACCCAGGTCAACGTCACCAACATCGAGGCCGTCAGGTTCTACTCGCAATTTGCCGATGTCATGGTGCTTGCCCGCGAACTGAACATGGACCAGGTCAAGGAAATCACGCGCCGGATAGAGGAAGAGGATATCCGGGGGCCCGAGGGGCGTCCCGTAAGGATAGAGATGTTCTGCCACGGGGCGCTCTGCATGGCTGTCAGCGGGAAATGCTACATGAGCCTCCACGAAATGAACTCCTCGGCCAACCGCGGAGCCTGCAACCAGATATGCCGCCGCGCCTACACGGTGCGCGACAAAGAGACGGGCGACGAGCTGGAGATAGACAATCAATACATAATGTCGCCCAAAGACCTGAAGACGATCCACTTCCTCAACAAGATGGTCGACGCGGGAGTCCGCGTGTTCAAGATCGAGGGGCGCGCCCGAGGGCCGGAATATGTGGCCGAGACCGTCGCCTGCTATTCGGAGGCCTTGGAAGCGATCTGCCGAGGCGGATTCACGGATGAGGCGCTTGCCGGCTGGGAAGAAAGGCTGGCGAAGATCTTCAACCGTGGCTACTGGAACGGGTACTACCTCGGCGAACGCCTCGGGGAATGGAGCGCGAAATATGGGTCGTCGGCCACGCGCGTCAAACGCTATGCCGCCAAGGCGATGCGCCACTTCGGTAAAATTGGCGTCGGAGAATTCCTTATGGAAGCCGGCGAACTGAACGTCGGCGATGAAATCGTCATCACGGGCCCGACGACGGGAGCCCTGATAATGAAAGTCCCTGAACTGCGCTTCGACCTCAAGCCTGTCGACAAAGTAGTCAAAGGGCAACTGTTCTCTATGCCCGTTCCCGAAAAAATCCGCCCCTCTGACCGACTCTATCTCTGGGAGGAGACGGCCATCGGGAAGGCGAAAAAGGAATAAAGGAAATAACGAATAAAAAAGAAGGAGGAAAGAAGATGAGGGAAAAGAAACCGCAGGTCGTTTACCTGCATGGACTGCAATCATCGGGACAGAGCACGACCGTGCAGCGGCTGCGCCGGGCGTTGCCCCACCATGAGCTGATCGCGCCCGACCTGCCGGTCCAGCCGGAAGTGGCGATGGCCGAGCTGAAGAAACTCGCCGCGACTCTCAGCCCGGAGGCCGTCATTGTCGGCACGTCGATGGGAGGGTTCTTCGCCCAGATGTTCCATGGATTCCGGCGCATACTCATCAATCCCTCCTTCCATGTCAGCCGGAAGCTTAAGGAATTTGTCGGCCAACGGCTCGAATTTCACAACCCGCGCCTCGACGGGCTGAAAGACTTTGAGGTCACCGACAAACTCGTCAAGAAATATGAAAAATTGGAAGCGACCCAGTTTGACCCCAAGAAAGGGATCCAGGGGCCGGGGAAAGAGAGCCCGGAACTCGTCGAGGCCTTCTTCGGGAAAGAAGACATGATTGTCAACGGTCGGCCGGAATATCTTGAGCATTACAAGAAGCTGACCGAATTCGACGGAGGCCATCGCCTCGACCCGAACACGACAATCACGCTGCTTGTCCCGAGGATTCTCGAGCTGACCGGGAAAAATCCGGATTAATCGGGATTCTCGAGATAAATCGAGAATCTCGAGCCTCTCGAGATTAATCGAGCTTCTCGAGATCCTCGAGCTTCTCGAGATTCTCGGGAATTATCCTGAATTTGGGGCCAAAAGTTTGGGAAAGCCAAAAGAATCATTAACTTTGCGGAAAAAGAAAAAACCATGAATCACATATCCAACCGGGTTGAGAACCTGTCGGCATCGGCCACTCTGGCGATGCTTCAGAAAACGAATGAACTCAAGGCTGCCGGCGTCGACATCATCGGCATGGCAGCCGGCGAACCGGACTTTGACACGCCCGACCATATCAAGGAAGCGGCGAAAAAGGCAATCGACGACAATTATTCGCGTTACACTCCCGTCGGCGGCTACATGTCGCTGCGCGAAGTCGTCTGCAAGAAACTCAAGGAGGAAAACAACCTTGAATACGCGCCCGACTGCATCGTTGTCGGCAACGGCGCCAAGCAGGAGCTTGCCAACGCGCTGCTCGCGCTCATCAACCCGGGCGATGAAGTGATCATCCCCGTTCCGGCTTGGGTCAGCTATGTCGAGATGGTCAAGCTCGCCGAAGGCGTGCCCGTGCTTATCCCGACCGACCCGGACAATGACTTCAAGCTCATGCCCTCCCAGCTGAGGGAGGCCATCACGTCGAAGACGCGCATGATCATGCTCAACTCCCCGTCAAACCCGACCGGGGCCGTCTACCGCGCCGACGAACTCGAACGTCTCGCAGAAATCCTCTGCCAGCATCCCGAGATCATCGTCCTTTCCGACGAAATCTACGAACATATCAATTTCACGGGCGGGAATG
This sequence comes from uncultured Sangeribacter sp., assembly GCA_964480745.1. Taxonomy (GTDB): domain Bacteria; phylum Bacteroidota; class Bacteroidia; order Bacteroidales; family Muribaculaceae; genus Lepagella. The sequence continues at coordinate 9,674 of CAYZQA010000053.1, forward strand.
TCCCGAGCATCGCCACGTTCCCCGGCATGAAGGAGCAGACGGTGGTCGTCAACGGTGTTTCGAAAGCCTACGCCATGACCGGCTGGCGAATCGGCTATATGGCAGCTCCGCAGCCGATCGCGAAGGCCGTCACGAAACTCCAGGGCCAATACACATCGGGCGCCAGCTCGATCGCCCAGAAGGCAGCCGAAGCTGCCTACACGGGCTCGCAGGAATGTGTCGCCAAGATGTCGGCCGCCTTCCAGCGCCGCCGCGATCTGATCTGCGACCTTGCCGCCGACATCCCGGGCTGGAAGACCTCCACGCCGCAGGGCGCCTTCTATCTCTTCCCTGAGGTCAAGGCCCTTATCGGGAAGCATTATGGCGACAAGAAAATCGAATCGAGTGGCGACTATGTCATGTATCTTCTCGAAGAGGCCCATGTCGCCTGTGTCGACGGCGCGGCCTTCTGCGCCCCCGGTTTCATCCGCCTCTCCTACGCGACGAGCGATGACAATATCCGCGAGGCAATGCGCCGGATAAAGGAAGCAACTGAAAAACTGACCGAAGAATAAATGAACTCTCGAAACACTATAACTGCGGCTGCCCTCCTGCTACTCTCGGGGGCAGCCGCTGTGGCATCTCCGCTGACGCCGGAAGAGGCCCTCAGACGCGCGATGAATGAAGCGCCGTTGCGGATAGCGCCTTCGGCGACCGACCGTTACCGACTCGCCGAGACGCGCATGGGCGGGGAGGCTCCGGCCCTCTATGTCTATGAACAAGATCAGGGAGGATTCCTTGTCGTGACGGCGGATGACGCCGTGGCGCCGATCGCCGGGTATGCCCCGGAAGCGAAGCTCCGCGACGAAGCCGGCCGGATTGCCCCGCAATGTGAATACTGGCTCGGCGAATTGGCTCGCCAGACGGAATATGCCGCCTCACGCGCCGGGAGCAAGCGCCGGGCTGTGGGGTATGAACGCCCGGAGCGGGCTGAGATCGAGCCGATGTGCAAGACGCGCTGGAACCAGCGTGAGCCATACAACTACTTCTGCCCGAAGCAGGGCCAGGAAAAGGTCGTGACGGGCTGCGTGGCCACGGCGATGGCGCAGGTGATGAAATATTTCAACTGGCCCGATGTCGGGGAAGGTAGCCACACGTATATGTGGAGCGGACGCGCATTGACGCAGGACTATTCGAAGACCAGCTACAAATGGGAAGACATGCTCGACGAATATGACAACACGGCGACGAAGGCGCAGCAGATGGCTGTCGGCCAGCTGATGTATGGCGCGGGCGTGTCGGTCGACATGAATTACAGCGTGAACGGATCGGGGGCCCAATCCCTGCGCATCCCCATCGCGCTGACCTCCTATTTCCGTTACGACCGCTCGATGCAATATCTTGAACGCGACTTTTATCTTCTTCCGGAATGGGAGGATATGCTTTACAGGAACCTTGCGGAAGTGGGGCCGGTCATCTATGACGGTCAGGGCGGCGAGGGAGGCCATTCCTTCGTATGCGACGGCTATTCGTCAGACGGCTATTTCCATTTCAACTGGGGCTGGGGCGGCGTTTCGGACGGCTATTTCCTGATCGACCTTCTCGACCCTATTGAGCAGGGGATTGGTGGCGGCGAGTCGGCGTTCAGCTATATGCAGGACTGCGTGCTCGGTATCCGGCCTGACCGGACGGGCGAGAGCAAGGCCGACCCCGTGCTGCGGATGATGTCGGCACTATACACTGATCAGACGGCCGCCACGCGCGACGAGGAGATCAATTGGGGAGGATTCGTTTACAATCCCGGTCCCTGTACGATCGAGTCCGTTATAGTCGGTATGCGGTTCAGCGCCGCGGACGGCAGCATGGAGCAGACGGTCGACCTTGGCGGTCTGGAGGATCTGGAGCCGATGTATGGCTTCGGCGAACTGGAATGCGCCGTTCCGACGGAGTTGCCGGACGGGAATTACAGGGTTTCGGTAGTCTACCAGATTGGTGGGGAGGAGGATTATTCTCCGGAGCGATACCGGACTGTTCCTGTGGCGCTCACCGGTGTTCAGGGTATGATGGTGGAGGTGGCCGGCGATGAGCTCCGTTTGAGCGAAATCGGACCGGAGCTTCCCGAGTTGTATGACATGGCGCTGCCGGAGACGGCTGAGGTCGGCGAGACGATCACAGTCTCGGGTCGTATAGTCAACGAGTGCGATCAGGCGACATTCACTATTGTCGTGCCTATTCTGCTTGACAGCCGGGGAGACCTTTTGACCTACGGCACGTTCACGCCCGTAGATCTTGAAAAGGGTGAGGAGATTGCTTTTGAGACGGAGATGAAACTGATTGGTGTCCGCGGGCCGCTTGCGGCGGGGGAGTATGAGGTGTATCTCTGCGGGTATGGGAATCCTTATTTCTTCCCATTAGCTGAATCGAAAGCCATAACGCTGACGCCCTCGACTGAAGGGGTAGCAGAGGTAGCCGTAGAAAACGGCGCGGTTGCTACCGAGGTCGGCCTGCAGGGCTTGCCGGCCGGCGATGGCGACCGCATTCGCCTCCGGGTTGTGAAGACGCCGGAAGGAGGCCGAGCGGTCGTCAAGACTGCCCGCTGAATTAATTATTTTTCCACACGCCGGTGTCCTTACTTCGTGCGGACCACAATCGTGCTACGCAACACATCACTGCGGCTGGAAGAATTTTTTGCGTGGGGGGAAAATTATCGTTATCTTTGCGCGACAGACCGTGATGCAGAAGCCCCGGCCGGGGAAGTGCGGAGCGGGATGTAACTGACATACATATTAAAGCGTTTATCCGCGCTGATTCTTGACGAATCGGAATTCTCGCAAAATTTCATCCCTGTCAAGGATTGAGCAACGGTAGATGCCCGTGGGTATGTAATAATTCATGTCAATGGCGGGACGCGAGTGATCGCGCTCCGCATTGACACGATGATTGCATATACATGCGTGGGCTTCTGCACGTTGCCGTCCGACAGGGAAGGGCAATGCGAGAAGCCTCGATTCGTAGGACGGCAACAGATACAGATTCCTACGCTTTTTTTATGCTTACGAACTAACTGCCAACGAGGGGAATCCGGCGGCCGATTTTCGCCCTATGCCAGGAAAATCAAGAGACTGTTTCGACGGTTGCCGGTCGGCCAACTGCGTGTATCCCCGTGAGGAGTGGCGCGACAGTGCAGGAAATGAGATTGTGCCTGAAGGGGAAACGCTTCAGGAGATGGTGGACGACTACCGCAAAAAATATTACGAACGGAACGAAGAGGGGATGCGGAGGCTTAAGACCTTCACAGACTTTATATGCGGGGAAGCCAACCGGCATGATGATCCGGCTGATGGGAAATTCTGCAAGAACCGTCATCAATATCGTATGCCCTCGAAGAGGGTGAAAGAAGCCCGGGGGAAGCTGAAAAATACCGGCTTGGAGATGTTGGACGCCTTTGCAGAGGTGTATAGGAAAGTAAAATCCGCAACAGAAGATGTGGACCAGTTCGGCGAACTGGCTTCATATGATTTCACGCAACGCTATTGTTATTCGCGGGGGATAGAGCCGGATGCGGTGTATCTTCATGCCGGTACGGCGGATGGCTACAAGGCGCTCGTCGCCTCCGGGGAAAAGATTCCTGCGAAAAGGGATAAAATCTTGGGACGATATGTCGAGCGGGAAGCCTTCCCGGCTCCGCTATGCGACTTGCCTACGCTGCATATCGAGGCGTTGCTATGCATATACCACCCTAATCTCGAGAAGCTCTCCAAAGAAAAACAGTGATAAACAACACAAAACAATAATAACCAACAAAAAAACATCAAAACAACATGAAAAAATTATTGCCAATTGCCGTGGGAATGCTGCTGGCCTTCCCGAGTTTGGCTCGCGAATTCGAGTATGAATACGAAGGGCAAACACTATGGTACGCGGTCCTCGACGAAGACGCCAAGACAGTGGAGGTTCGGGCAGGAATCAAATCTGGGTGGTGGTCATACACCAGTGGTAATGAAATATATGGAGTCTTAAGCATTCCTGAAATTGCCAAAGATGGAGAGAAGGAATACGCGGTCGCAGCTATTGGGGAAGCGGCTTTCTATGATAACAGCCGTCTGACGTCTGTGACCATCCCCAATTCGGTGACGAGTATCGGGGACTTTACTTTCTATCAATGCAGCGGTCTGACGTCTGTGACCATCCCCAAGTCGGTTACGTTTATAAGTTATGCTGCTTTCTATAAATGCAGCGGTCTGACGTCTGTGACCATCCCCAACTCGGTGACGGGTATCGGGGACTTTGCTTTCAAGTATTGCAGCCGTCTGACGTCCGTGACCATCCCCAACTTGGTGACGAGTATCGGGCAGTCGGCTTTCGAGGATTGCAGCGGTCTGACGTCTGTGACCATCCCCGAATCGGTGACGAGTATCGGGAAGTCGGCT
>CAYZQA010000054.1:0-13467 GCA_964480745.1 uncultured Sangeribacter sp.
TTATCACGCCGATGGTACTGCGAAAGCGGAAGAGTAGGTAATCGCCACAGTAAGCCCGACCAGCAATGGCCGGGCTTTTTTATTTGTGTTTCTGTGGACGATATTTATCGCGTCCAGAGCCCCGGAGGGGCTCCACCACGGTTAACCTCGGGCCCTTGAGGCCCGAGGAAATAATGATAAAATAATATAAAAGAACCCCGGAGGGGTTCCACTATATAGTACGACCCCTCCGGGGTCGTTGTTTATTTATGGGGGTGATGTTTCCGCGGGCCGCGAGGGCCCGCGGTTAACCATGGTCGAGCCCCTCCGGGGCTCAGGACGCGATTTATCGCGTCCCTACTGCAGCTGGTGGCTCCGGACGCGATTTATCGCGTCCCTACTCCGGCAGGTTTGTTTCAATTATTTCCCGGTAATTTTGCGTTTCAACGCGCGGCCCAGGAATCCGATGTGGCGGATCGCTGTCGCGGCCCCTCCGTAATGCTTCGACATGATGGCATACCGCTCCCTTAACGATTTCATCTTGTTCTTGTCAGTCAATCCGTCCTGTAGATAATCAACCGTGATTGTCCGCAAATTGTAAAAATTATTCTCGTTCCCGGCCTTGATACATCTTATCGTCCAATCATAATCGGCGGAGAACCGATATTGCAAATCATATTCCGGCGCCAATTCACGCTTCACCATGAATGCCTGATGACAGACAAGCATTCCCTGACTGAAGGAATCAAATGTCAAACGATAAGGCGCATCTAAGTGTCGCTTCCCTATGATATTCCTATCTTTATCGACTATGATTGTGTCGCCATATATTATATCATATCCCCGTTCTGCCGCCTCGGCATACCGGGAAAGTGTTTCCGGACCATGAAACGAATCCCCCGCATTGAGGAAGATGACATACTTCCCCCGCGCCATTCGCAACCCCTTGTTCATCGCGTCATACAACCCCGCGTCCGGTTCGCTCAGAATCCGCGGCGAACCGAGCTTGCGGGCCACGGACAGCGTATCGTCCGTAGACGCACCGTCGATTACAATATGCTCAAGATCCCTGAAAGTCTGTTTAGAAAGAGACTCCATCGTCGGAGGGAGCACATCGGCGGCGTTGAACGTGATAGTGATGACAGAAATTAGTGGGGTGGTTTTCATTGTCGGAAATGCTTGGGTTATGATGAGGACAAAATTAGAAAAAAATCCTGTAATTGTTGTAGGGAATAAAAATTAACCTTAAATTTGCATAGCTAAACTTCTAAACACATAAACTATGGCTTACGTAATTACTGACCGTTGCATTGCATGTGGAACATGCCAGCCTGTCTGCCCTGTTGAGGCAATCTCCGAGGGCGAGATCTATCACATCGATCCCGATACTTGCATCAGCTGCGGAAGCTGTGCAGCTGTCTGCCCCAACGACGCTATCGAGGAGGGCTAAATGTTCCGGCAGGGCTTCCTGCTGCCAACGAAAAGAACTGGTATGGCTGCCTTTCACCGAGAGGCAGCCATACCCATTAATGTTAAGCAATTGTTTTTGTTAGAAGTAAAAAAAGATATGTTTATGGATAAAGTGACAGTGAAGGTGGTCAACGTTGGCCATCATCCTCTTCCGGAATATGAAACGTTCGAAGCCGCGGGCATGGATGTCCGCGCATACCTTCCCGACGGCAGCGTGACGCTCAAGCCTCTTCAGCGCGCCCTGATTTCCACAGGCCTCAAGATCCAGCTTCCGGCCGGTTATGAATGCCAGATCCGTCCCCGCTCAGGCCTGGCCTTGCATGACGGTATCTCCATCGTCAACACTCCCGGGACGGTCGATGCCGACTATCGGGGCGTCATAGGGGTCATATTGATAAACCTCGGCGACAAAGATTTCACTGTCAACGACGGCGACCGTATCTGCCAGATGGTTATCAAACAATATTCCCATGTCCACTGGGAGCCCGTAAAGGAACTCGACGAGACAAAGCGTGGCAAGGGAGCCTTTGGCCACACCGGAGAAAAATGAAATCAGTACTCAATAGAAACATAGGACGTATATTTATCGTCGCCTTCCTCATGGCTGCGATATGCGCCGGCATGTTCGCCGGCAGCCGGCGCGACGACTCGGCGCGCCGCAAGGCCCGTTATTACTATCTGGAAGGGGCCCGTTCGCAAGCCGAAGGACGCCAGGATGAAGCATACGAATATTACCGCAAGGCCTACAAGGAGGATCCGACTTATTCCGAAGCAGGTTACAATGTCGGGTCTGTGCGGCTATATTTCCGCGATGACACGCTTCAGTCGGAAACTGAATTGAACCGCTCCCTATCGTTCATGGAGGCGTATGTCCGCGAAAATCCCGGGGAAGCCAACGAAGCCATGACCTATGCCCATGCTGCTTCCTACCTCGGGCGCAGTGATGAAGCCCTTGAAATTCTCGGTAAGACCTCGGCCCTGGATCCGGGAAACAGCAACGTCCTTGCCCTCATCTCCGACATCCATGGAGGAAGAAACGATTTCCGTCCTGCAATCGACGCTCTCAAGAAATATATAGAGATCGAAGGCAACAGCCTCGCCGCCGGCATGAGGCTGATGTCTTACATGCTGGCCGATGGCGATACGCTCGGCGCAGTCGGTACGGCCGACGAGATGATCGCTCTCAATCCTCTCGACCCCTCCTATGTGATCATAAAGGGAAACCTGTATGATGTCATCAATCGGCCTGACTCGGCGCTACGGATGTATCTCCACGCTGAGGAGATTGCCCCCGAATCGGGCCTCCCAAAGATAGCCCTTGCCGAATATTACCATCAGCAGGATGATTCCGTGAAATATGACGAGAAGCTCTATGACGCCCTTCTTGCGGAAGACCTCGAATATGAGCAGAAACATGAGCTGCTCGCCAATTATCTTCAGGAACTCCTGAGCGGCAAGCAGGATACGAGCCGTGGCGACTATCTCTTCGGCGTGCTCCGCGACCGATATCCTCATCTTGCCCAGTTGCGCGACCTGGCCGCAAGATATGCCGCCGCAAAAGGGGAATATGCCCAGGCAGCTGAGGAAATATCTTACGCCATTGACCAGGATCCGACCAACGACACCTATTGGGGGCAGTTGATGAGCTATCTCAATCTGGCCGAAAAACCGGATGAGGCCTTGGACGCCTTTGATAAGGCCAAGGCCTATATCACGCCCAACGAATCCCTGAAGGCCCTAAAATCGATGATTGCCCTCAAAGCCAAGAAATATGATGTGGCTATTGGGGTCTATGCCGGCATGATACGCGATATTGACTCGACGCTTTCGATCGATCGGCCGGTGCGACTGAAGGATGTCCGAAAGGATATATCTTTGGATGGTCTCGACAAACTCAGCTCGTTGTATGCCTCGATCGGTGACGTCTGGCATGCGGCCGGCAATCTTGACAGCACCTTCATGGCCTACGACACAGCTCTCGATCTTGACGACCAGAATTGGATGGCCCTCAATAATTACGCCTATTTCCTGACCCTTGACGACGGAGACCTCGACAAGGCCCTCGGGATGATAGAAAGGGTCATGCACGGGCCGGAAAATGAGAACCCTACCTACCTTGACACATACGCCTGGGTGCTCCACAAGAAGGGAATGAACGAGGAAGCGCTCGTCGAACAGCAGAAAGCGCTTGACTTCGTGAAGGAGCGCGAGCTGTATGATTCCCCTGAATATCATGACCATCTTGCCGAAATTCTTATGGCTCTCGGGCGACCGGAAGAGGCCGTGGCGGAATGGCAGAAAGCTCTCGAACTGGAGCCCGATGATACGGAGGCAATTCTTAAGAAAATCAACCAGGCCTTAGGGGCATCTTCTAAATAGGATTAAACGACATGATCTCAATCAAAAAGATATATCTCACTGCTCTCCTCGCTCTCTTCGCAATCCTCCTCTCCGCGCCGGCATTTGCCGACCAGCCGCAGCCTCTTCCCAAAGAAGAAGCCGATCAGGCGCTGTTGACGGCGATGGCCACCTATCCCGACTGGAAATCTGTCGAATTCAACGGTTCGTTGCAATATCCCGGTCTGCCGCTGAAGCCGTCTGTGAAGATTTACATGGTGAAGGATTCCCTGATTCAGATCTCGGCTCGCGCTCCCTTTGTCGGGGAAGTGATGAAAGGGGAGATCTCCAAGTCCGGAATCATAATCGTCAACAAATTCAAGAAAACCTACTGCCAGGAATCCGCCGACAACCTGCTCGATATATATCCCGGTGTGATTTCCGATGTCCAGAGCCTGTTATTAGGGCGTGTTGTCTTGTTCGGCACGGGCGAACTCTCCCCGGACAATTGCTCTCTTGTGGATGTCTATTCGGCTGAAGAAGCCGGAGCCGGACCCGAAGTCGGTGCGGAATGGGTGATGGTGCCCCCGCAAGGTGAGGGTCTGATCGACCTGTCGTACATTTACGGTATCGCGGCAAACGGTCGGACATCTGAGCTTGCATTCTCCCTCCCGTCAAAGAACATCTCGGTCACGCTCGACTATGAGTATGGCAACGGCCTGACCTTGGACGGAACATACACCAAGGGAAGCAACATCACGTCTCTATCCCTCCGGTTTAATTCCGTCAAATGGGGCGGAACGCCCGTAGGCCAGATTGCCCCGTCATCCAATTACAAGCGTGTCGGCATCTCCGGAATATTCAAATTTTAGACCCCGTCTAAGGCTGACCGGAATAATCTCCTCCCGGAAAAATCTCCTCAACTAATCACGAAATGAAACACGTCTCACGACTTCTCATACTCCTCGTTTCCATAATTCTGACGGCGATGCCGGCGGAAGCCCTCGCGCCTACCCAAAAGGGTAAGACCTCAAAGACCCAGACAGCTTCCTCCAAGGCCAAAACCACCCAAAAGGGGAAAGGAACGACCAAGAAGACTCAGTCCGCGCCGGCCTCAACGAAAAAGAATCAAGGGACAGCAGCAAAGAAAAAAGGCGCCTCCACATCGAAGAAAAGCTCCGCCAAGCCGGCGAAGCCTGAGACATCAGCCGACCTTCGCCGTCGTCAGGAAGACGCACAGAAAGAAATCAAGCTGACGCGCCAGCAGATTGAGGAGAATGATGCAGCCGTAAGAAAGAATCTGAATGAGCTCAACCGCCTCGGAGCCGATATTGACGCCGGCAAAAAGAAAGTCGCCGAGGCCTCCGCGCGCGTGAAAACTCTCTCCGACCAGATTGCGACCCTCTCAGGGCAGATAGCGGAAAACGAATCCTCGCTCGAAAAACTTCGCGGGGAATATCTGAAAGCGATCAAGAAGATACGCGCCAAACGGAAAACCAACTCTGAATTGGCCTTCATATTCTCGTCGGGCAACTTCAACCAGGCCCTGCGCCGTATGCGCTATCTCCGCCAGTTCGCCGATTGGCGCGACCGTCAGTCGGCCGAGATTGGTCAGCGCGTCGAACAGTTGAAAACCCAGACCAAGCAGCTTGAGGCCAGCCGGACAGCCCAGTCGAAAGCGATGGCCACGCAGGTCAAGGCCCAGCAGGAACTCCAGACGCAATACACGCGGCAGGATGCTCTCGTTGCCGATCTGAAGAAGAATGGCCAGGCTCTCCAGGCCCATCTCGCCAACAAGCAGCAGGAGGCCAATACGCTCAAGCAGCGCGTGGCGGCGCTGATTGCCGAGGAACAGCGGAAAGCCGAAGAGGCTGCCCGCAAGGCCGAGGAAGAGCGACTGGCGGCAGAACGCCGTGCCCGCGAGGAGTCCGAACGTCTTGCGCGCCTTGAGGAAGAAAAGGCTGAGGCCGCCCGCCAGGCAGCGGCTCAGCAAAAGAAAGAGGGAGATGCACTCATCGCCAAGAATGAGGCAAAACCGGCTAAGAATGAGGAAAAGCTGGCCAAGGAAGTGCCGACCGTAGCCTCCTCAAAGAAAAAGGATAAGAAGACTCACAAGACCGAAAAAGCGAAAGAGAAGACGCAGACCCCGACGACAGGCTATGCCGATGCCCGCAAACGCAAGCCGAGAGGTTCTTCGGCCGCTACGACCGCTTCAACCGCATCCAACGCTTCCTCATCCAAGGGGAATGCGACAAAGGCCACGTCAACTGCCTCAGTGGCTTCGGCCGGTGGGAAGTCGTTCGAATCCATGCGCGGCTCATTGCCTCATCCCGTAAGCGGCCATTTCCGCATCACGGGCCGCTTCGGTCGTCATTCGCTGCCGGATCTCCCGGACGTTGTTTACGACAACCCGGGGATCGACGCCGAGACAGCAGTCGGTGCTTCGGCCCAGGCCGTCTATGGTGGCAAGGTATCAGGAGTCTACATGATCCCGGGTTTCTCGACGGTGGTCATCGTCAACCATGGGAATTATTATACGGTCTATGGCAACATTGCCGCTGCATCGGTGAAGGTCGGCGATGTGGTCAAACAGGGCCAGGCGTTGGGCCAGGTGGCCCAGGCAGAGGATGATCCCTCGCACGGTTCGATCCATTTTGAGGTCTGGAAAAACCGCGACAAACTCGATCCGGCAGGATGGATAAAATAAGAACCGAGACCGGAGGATTCTCCCTGCGCCGTTATGGCAGGGAGGATGCCGCGTTGTGGGACGCCTTCGTGGAGGCATCCCGTAACGGTACGTTCCTTCTCCAGCGGCCTTATATGGACTATCATTCCGATCGCTTTGCCGACCACTCCCTGATAGCCGAAAAGAATGGCAGAACGGTTGCTCTTCTTCCCGCCAACATGACGTCCGACGGCGTGCTGCACAGTCATCAGGGATTGACCTACGGCGGGTGGATTCTCCCGGAAGGCCATCTTGACGGGGAGGATGTGCTCACGCTCTTCCGGTTGCTCGTAGACTATATGAAAGAACAGGGAATGACGGCGCTCGACTACAAACCGATTCCCTGGGTCTACGCCACGACTCCTTCCCAGGAGGATGAATACGCCCTCTTCAGGATGGGCGCAGCGGTGACTGAAGTGACCCTTGATTCTGCCGCTCCGCTTGGTCGGCAGCCCCAATTCAACAAACTGTTTAGACGTCATCTGAAGAAGGCCCTCACGGAGCCATATCGCGTGATCGAGACCGAGGATGTGGATTCCTGGATGGAGATGTTGCGTGAATGTTTGGCTGAGCGGCATGACGTGGCGCCGGTCCATTCGGCCGCTGAGATGAAGTTGCTCAAAGAGCGTTTTCCGTGGCGGATACGCTTCTTCAGTGTAGTGGGGGCGAACGACCCGGATCAGACGCCGGAGGCTGGAGTCTGTGTCTACGACACGGGGCGTGTGGCTCATCTGCAATATATTGCCACGACGGAGAAAGGACGGCGGTTGAATCTGCTCGTGCTGCTTATCCATCAACTGATGACGCAGGAATATGCCGCGCGGCAATACCTTGACTTTGGAATCTCCACGGAAGAAGGAGGACGCTATCTGAACGCCGGACTCCTGCGCCAGAAATTTTCCTTCGGCGCCACCGGCGTCACCTGTCGCCGCTACCGTCTCGATGTCGCAGCAGGCGGAGGATCTTCCGCAGATTGATTGCGCCGGACAGAATCAATATCGCCGAAGCGATGACATATCCCCATGCGCCGGGAATAAAGAACGATGCGCAGAATCCCGCAGCAGTAAATACTATTGCTCCAACCAAGCAGAGCCCCGCCTCGCGGCTGAACCGATAGCCATACCTCCGGCTCGTCACGACATAATACACCGCCAGACATACTGCATTCTCAGCTACCATCCCATATCCGAGCCCCTCCAAGCCAAACCAATAGAACCCGGCGCACCCGCATCCCAGGAAAAGCAGATTTGCAAACACACCTTCCAGCCAGAAAAAGAGCCGCTTGTCGGAGCGTGCAAAAGAAATATAACCCATCGGAAAGGAAAGAGCCTTCAGCATAATGCCGACGGCCATCAGCCGCATAAGCGGCAGCGCCGGCAAGAACCGCGAAGTCAGAAGAATGCGGATCACGAGCGGAGCCGTCACCACCAACAGCAGCGCCAACGGCGCAATCAGCATGGCGACAATCTCCGTCTGACGGTTCACAACCTCCCGCATCTTCCCCCCGTCGGAGGCAATCGCCGCCAAGCGCGGGAAATAATCCATCGACATGGCCGCGAAAACAACGGCCGAATACTGGTTCGTAACCGAATTCGCCGCCCCGAAAAGGCCGACGCTGTCAAGCGTGCCGGTGGCGCGGATAAACACATTCAGTAGATAGTTTGCCGCTGTGGAGGCCAACGTCGTAGCCATCATCACAAGCCCCAAGCCGAGCATCCTCCTGATATCGGGCCAATGGAGCCGGAGGGAAAACTTCTCCCGTTTTCCAGGCAGAACGCGCCGGAGCGCGATCGTGTAGAAAAGCCATGTGGAAAAGGCCAGGAAGATCATCGCCGGTACGATTCCCGCCGTGCCGAAGAAATAATAGAGCGGTACGCCGCCGACCAATCCCGCCAAGGCGCCGACGAGTGAGGACACGGAAAGAATCCTCACCTTATGCAACCCTTGCAGCAGCGACAGCTGCCCGTTGCCGGCCACGGTCAGATAGACCATCGCGCCCATCGCCACGAATTGCCATGCGTAAGCGTCCGTGCCGAACGTGAACTCGCTTATCAAGCCGGAAAAAAGGGCGCAGAACAGAGCGCCGATCAGTGCCGCGCCCCGCATGGCATGTAGTGCCGTGGAGACGATATGCGCAAGCTTCTCCGGCTCCTCCCTGGCGGCCGCCACTTCCTTGGAATAGGCAAGATTGAGGCCCAGGGTGGAGGCCTGGCTAATGGCATTTCCGGTGGAAGTGAAAAGCGAATTGACGCCCATCCCCTCGGGACCTAAAAAAAGAGCGACAAACTTCCCCCGGACGAGATTGACGAGCACCTGAAAAATCTGGACGCCGCCAAACATCGACGTGCCCCGCAGGATACTCCGGTAGGAATTTTCGTTCTCTTTCTTATTAGCCATCTGTGAAGGAGGATCAGGACTTGCAGATTATAACGCAAAATTAACTAAATTCCATTATATTTGCACTGCTGTTTATGAACGACGATACGAACAAACGCAATAATGCCCTGGTGCTGGTAACAACGGGCTATCCGACGGGGCTGGAGACCGAAAGCTCCTTCATCCGTCCCGAAATCGGGGTGCTTGCCAAGCATTTCGACAAGGTCATCGTTGCCCCTCGTATCGATTATGGCCGCGCCGACGAACCCCTCCCCGACGGCGTATCGGTCGACCGGCAATTTGCCGGTATGCCGACCGCAAAAGATAAACTCCGCGCACTGATCTCCCCCGAACTCTGGCGTGACCTAATCGCCGACCTACCCCAAATCCGCTCTCTTACTTCGCTGCGTCGCTCCATGGCCATATCCACCGGCAAACTCCTCTTTCGCCGAAAACTGAAACAACTCCTCCGGCGCCATAGCCTCGACCCGAAGCAGACCACAGTCTATACCTTCTGGTTCGACTTCGCCACGGAAGCAGCCGCCACAATCCCCGGCCTCCACTCCGTCGTCAGCCGCGCCCATAGATATGACCTCTACGAAGAGGAAGAATTTATCAGCCGCGCCGCCCGCAGGAGAACGCTGAAGAAAATGCGCGGTGTCTATGTCTGCTCCCTCTCGGGCGAAGAATATCTCAAAACGAAATATCCGGAATATGCCGACCGGATCCACACGTCCTATCTCGGTACGCTGGAACATACCCCACTCCCCAAATCAGCCGAACCCGAACCCCCGACCCTCCACAAGCCAGATGTCACCCTCTTCTGTTGCGCCCGATTGGAGGAAGTCAAGCGCGTCCCGCAGCAGCTGCAAGCCGTCTCGGCCTGGGCGCGACGTCACCCCGAACTCAACGTCCGCTGGATTCATGCCGGGGATGGTGGCGAGCGCACAAAGTTAGAAGAAACGGCCCGCGCACTGCCTGATAACGTGACTGTATCGCTTCTCGGCGGGATCGGTAATGAGGACGTCCATAGCCTACTCGGCTCCGGGGAAGTTGACGCGTTGTTGCTGACAAGCAGCTCCGAAGGACTCCCCGTCGTATTGATGGAAGCTATGAGCCATGGCGTCCCCGTGTTGGCCACGGATGTCGGGGGTGTGCGGGAAATAGTCGATGAAACCACCGGTGAACTGCTCCCATCCGAGTTCTCACAGGAAGAATTCTCGGCGGCGCTCGACCATCTCTTAGATACAAAGAAAGAAAAATCAGCCGCTGCACGCCGGAAATGGGAAAAAGGCTTCGACGCCGTGCGGCTTCGCGAGGAATTTGTAAAGACTATCCGTAAATGAGAGAGGCGAATCCAAGCAAAGACCGATTGCTCCCGGGCCTAACCGTGGTCATTCCCGTTCACAACCGCGCCGGGCTGATTGGGCGCGCGCTGGATAGCGTCCTGCGCCAGACCCGCCGTCCGGAGAGGGTAGTGGTCGTTGACAACGGTTCGACGGATTCCACTGTGGCAGCCATCCGCGAATGGGTTAAGAAAAATGGGGTCGCGTCCAATCTGAAAGAAACCTCACCGACCAACGCCTCCTTCCGCCTTGACCTCTACTCAGAAAAAAGACCGGGAGCGGCCGCGGCGCGCAACCGAGGATTGGAAGAGGTCCGGACAGAATGGGTCTATTTCTTTGACTCGGACGATGAAATGTTGCCCTCGCTATGCGAAGACGCCATGCAGGCAAGCGATGGTTGCGATCTTGTCTACTGGAAACTGGCCACGGTCATGGAACGGGGTCAATGGATCAAACCCTTTTCCCGGAAGCGACTTGTCAGGCGGCATATCTTCAACGGCCTCCTCTCGACGCAGGCCTTCATGGTCCGGACCGACTTTATCCGTAGTGTCGGGGGCTGGAACGCGGAGGCTATGGCTTGGAACGACTGGGAACTTGGCTTCAGGCTTCTGCTCGCCGTGCCGAAGATAGGGGTTGTCGAGAAAGTCGAGGCACTGATTTATCCGCAGAAAGAATCGATCACGGGGACGGCATTCAGCCGGAAAACCGGTGTTTGGGAGAACACTCTCTCCATAATGGACCAAACCATTGACTCCCTCCAGGAAGAGCCAATGAAAGGGCTGTTCCAAGGTTACGACCGCAAGCGGCTGCACGGGATGATCTCCTACCGCCGCGCTATCCTGGCAGCCCATTATGAGAGAGAGGGCGCAAAGGCCGAAGCCCGCGCCCTCTTGGAAAAGACATTGAAAGAATTTGAAGGAAGTTCCGCAAGGAAACTTCTGCTGCGCCTTATTTACCGCTACACAGCCCTCGGCGGGAGAGCTGCATATCTGCTCTGGCGCTGATTACTTCTGAGCGGCTTCCTCGGCAGCCGGACGCGTATATCCGTCCTTTGTGGCCCGGGCTGAAAGACGCTTGATGCGATCTTTGGTCTCGGGATGGGAAGAGAACATCTTGCTGATATAGCTTGCCTTTCCCTGATTTCCTTCCATCGAGCTGAGTTTCTCAAAACTCATCACCATTCCCCAGGGATTGCGTCCGTTGGCCACGAGAAAATCATAGCCGCAATCGTCGGCTTCCTTCTCCTGCTTCTGGGAATACTTCGCATTGATAAGGCTCTCGCCTAACGAACCGAGTGCGGAATCGGTCAGCGCTCCGGCCACGCCTCCGGTTGCGGAGACAGCATCCTTGGCCGCGCCCGTCAGCAGTTCGGTCTTGAAAGCATTCTTAGAATGGCGCTTAACGACATGGCCGATCTCATGGCCGATGACGCCCATCAGTTCATCATCATTCATAATATCCATCAGCGAAGAGAAAACCCTCACTGAGCCGTCGGGGCAGGCGAAGGCATTGACATCAATGACGTGGTAGACCTTGAAATTCAAGGGGATGCCATCGGCGTCCGTGATTCCCTCCGTCAGCTTGCGCAGGCGGATCGTATAGGGATTATCCTCGGGGAGAACAGGATTGTTCTTGTCCATCCAGTCGACAGACTCCTTTACGTATGCTGCCATCTGGTCGTCGGTGATGGTCAGGGCCTGGACAGCCTTACTGCCGGCGTTGATGGCTTTCTTCAGATTGAACTGTGCCGATGCGTCGGCGTAGGGACCCAGAAGGAGGGCAGCGAGTGCGAGCGCACCGAATGCTTTTCTCAGTTTCATGTTAATTGGTTGAAATTTGATAACTTTGCCGCAAAATTAATAAAATCTTCTCAAATGGCTAAGATGAATGTCGCAGAAGTTTGGCGTTTGGTCGCAGGGATCATGCTGGCGATGGTGTGCCTCTTCCTTTGCGGGGGTATAATGGTGCTGGGGGAGGAGACCCTCGTCCCGCTCATCGTTCCGATCGCGATTGGGGTTGCCTTTGGCGCTGCCACGGCTACAGTCGGCTGGAAACTTTTCCGCTGGTTGACCGGCAGCCCCCGCTTCCTGCCCAACTATCTGTTAGGACTCGCGGTCGGCGGCATCCTCGCGACGTTCGCAATCTTCTTCATCAACCGCCTCACGGCGCGCCCGGACCGCGTAGAGAAAGCCGTGGTTGAGAAAGTCTATTGGAAGCAGCATTACCGGACCCAGCGCAACGGTCGGCGGGGCGTCACGCGCGGAGCCCCCTACAAGACCTATCATGTCCGTCTCCGGCTCGAACGCGGTCTTGAGCGGAACTTCGAGCTTCCATACGCCGCCTATCTCTACTATCATAAGGGAGACACGGCGCGTCTGGAGCTCGAACGCGGAGTGTTTGGGATGGAAATTGTCGGCGACTCCTTCCGCAAAGTCAAAGGGAAAAAGGGGACGACAAAGCGTGTCTACTCCTCCCGAAAATATCCGAGCAAATGGCGAAGCACGCGGCGTGGGGCTGAAAAGGATGGGTCGGAGGAAGGAAAAACGGGCGACTGAAACAACTTTAAGCGGCTGCGCTTGATAGAATGAGGAAAAAATTCTATATTTGCAGTCTAAAACGCCCCGGGCCATCTGCCGGGGACACTTCCGGAAAGCGCATCGCGACAGGCGGCGCGCCGCATGATGAAAGACATAAACAACCCTAAATAAAGATAATCATGGTAGATTATAAAAGCTTGGGTCTTGTGAACACCAAAGAGATGTTTGCAAAGGCCGTACATGGCGGATATGCCATTCCCGCGTTCAACTTCAACAACATGGAGCAGCTCCAGGCCATCATCAAGGCAGCCGCCGAGACCAAGAGCCCGGTTATCCTCCAGGTCTCCAAGGGAGCGCGCAACTATGCCAACCCCATCCTTCTCCGCTACATGGCTCAGGGGGCTGTGGACTATGCAAAATCTCTCGGTTGGGAGCATCCCCAGATCGTGCTTCACCTCGACCATGGTGATTCCTTCGAGCTCTGCAAGGACTGCATCGACCACGGTTTCTCTTCTGTGATGATCGACGGTTCTCACCTTCCCTACGAGGAGAACGTCGCCCTCACGAAGAAGGTCTGCGACTACGCTCATCAGTATGATGTCACGGTTGAGGGTGAGCTCGGTGTCCTCGCCGGCGTTGAGGATGAGGTATCTTCCGACCATCACACCTACACTGACCCCGAGGAGGTTGTAGACTT
>CAYZQA010000055.1:0-13147 GCA_964480745.1 uncultured Sangeribacter sp.
CCGGGAATCATAGAAGTTATCGGACTCACTCTCTCCACCTCCGGGATGACGCTGACCGAAGGGGATGTAGCCGACATCGATGCGTTCATAACGCCTGCGGACGCCACGGACAAGAGCGTGACGTGGACCACGAGCGACCCGACGATAGCAACGGTGGAAGCCTCTGCCGATGTGGAAGCCCGCGCCACCATCACGGCCCTCAAAGAAGGGCAGGTGACGATAACGGCCCGGTCGGCAAACGGTCTGGAGGATGAATGTGTGGTGACGGTTCTTCCTCTCGTGATAGCAGCCGAGGCAATCGAGCTGACGCCGGACAAACTGGAACTTGAAATAGAGGAAACCGCACAACTGACCGCGACCGTGCTGCCGGAGAACGCGACCGACCGGACAGTCGGCTGGCGCTCGTCCGACACATCCATAGCGACCGTATCGGAAACGGGTCTTGTGACGGGTGTTGCGCCCGGAAAGGCAACCATCATTGCCTCGACCACGAGCGGCCTCTCGGCCTACTGCGAGGTGACGGTCAACCCGGGCATCATCGAGGTCACGGAGATAACGTTGACGAACACGAAGCTCCTTCTCACGGAAGGGGATGTCACGCAGATAGACGCTATCATCAAGCCTGCGGACGCTACGGACCGCACGATTGTATGGACAACGGAAGATGAAGGCATCGCCACAGTCACGCCTTCGGAAGAAATTGAGGCAAGGGCCACGATCACGGCTGTCAAAGCCGGGGTTGTCATCATCCGCGCGACTTCGGCCAACGGAATATATGACGAATGCGAAGTGACAGTGATCCCGCGTGTCCAGCATGTAACGTCCATCGCCGTCGAGCCAACCTCTTTGGAACTTGAAATAGAAGAAACGGCCCAGCTGACAGCGACAGTCGGGCCGGAGGACGCCACCGACAAGAGCGTCACGTGGCAGTCGATGAATCCGGCAATCGCGACGGTCTCGGACGCCGGTGTTGTGACAGGCGTCAGCGCCGGGGAAACGACAATCATAGCTTCGGCATCGAACGGCATGTCGGCCTACTGCGCTGTGACCGTCAAGCCGGGGGTTGTTGAAGTCACTGAGATCACCCTGACGAACGCCACGCTCCTTCTCACGGAAGGGGACATGGCCGAGATCGACGCAATCTTCAAACCGGCAGACGCCACAGACCGCACGCTTGTCTGGACGACGAGCGATCCGGATATTGCCACGGTCGAGGCATCTGAGACCGTTGAAGCCCGCGCCACTATCTCTGCCTTGAAGCAGGGCGTCACCATCGTCCGGGCCACTGCGGCCAACGGCGCGTATGACGAATGCGTGGTGACCGTCATTCCGGCGGTGGTGTCGGTTGAGAGCATCTCGGTTCAGGATTATCTGGAACTCGAAATCGGCGCCAGCGAGACGCTCATCGCGACAGTCCTTCCGGAGAACGCAACTGACAAGACACTCTTCTGGCAATCTGTTCAGCCGGAGATAGCGACCGTATCGGAGACAGGGGAAGTCACGGGCGTAAGCGCGGGCACAACCACTGTCATAGTCTCGACGGCCAACGGACAATCGGCTGCATGCACAGTCGCCGTCCTGCCCGGCTATATAGAAGCGGAAAGACTCGAACTCTCGCGCAACGAACTCTATATGATAGAGGGAGACGTAGCGGAGCTGACGGCCATCATCTGGCCCGACGACGCCACGGACAAGGAAGTTGTCTGGAGCACGGATGACGAAGCGACCGCCACGGTCAGCGACAAGGGCATAGTGACGGCTGTCAAGGAGGGAGAAACCATAGTAAGGGCCCGGACTGCCAACGGCCTTGAGGCAATCTGCCGGGTCTATGTCTCGCCGCTGATAATCGAGGTCGAATCGATCACGCTCTCCGAGACAGAGATGAGGATGACGGAAGGGGATATCCGCAAGCTGATAGCGACCATCCTTCCGGAGAACGCCACGGACAAGAGCGTCGTCTGGGGCAGCATGGACACGGCAATCGCCACTGTCTCTCAGGAAGGTCTTGTGACGGCGATCTCCGAGGGGGAGACGACGGTCTATGCATCGACCTCCAACGGGCTGACGGCAACGTGTCATGTGATTGTTGAGCCGATGTATATCCCCGTTGAATCGATTGCCCTTTCGCGGACGACGCTGACCCTGAAAGAAGGAACCTCAGCAGAGCTCATAGCCATCATCGCGCCTGAGGACGCGACCGACAAGAGTGTCCGCTGGAGCTCCGACAATGAAGGGGTGGCCACGGTGGATCAGTCGGGCACTGTCAGCGCCCTCGTCCCGGGCGTGGCGATCATCTCGGCCATGACCGTCAACGGGCTGCATGCAGAATGCGAAGTGACTGTGATCCCCGACATAATCCTGGCGGAAAGCATCACGCTCAATGAGACGGAGCTTGAGATGACGGAAGGGGATAGATTCCAGCTTGTGGCGACGATTCTTCCTGAGGAGACAACGGACAAGAATGTCACCTGGCTCTCATCGAACGGGGAAGTTGTCGACGTATCGAACACGGGAATGCTGACGGCACTCCACGCCGGGGAAGGCATAATCTACGCCACAACGGCCAACGGGCTTACGGCAACCTGCCGGGTCAAGGTCTGGCCGAGAGTGATAGAAGTCGAAGCGATAATTCTCGACAAGACGGTTCTGAATCTATGGACCGGGGATGAGGAGACGATCGTGGCAACCATCCTTCCGGAGGATGCCACCGACAAGAGCGTCCGCTGGACGATCGACAACACGGATATCGCGACTGTGGAAGATGGAGTTGTGACCGCACTCCATGAGGGGACGGCCATCGTCACGGCGACGAGCGCCAACGGACTGACGGCGACATGCACGGTCAACGTCAAGGAGCGTCCGCTCACGCCTGTCCAACTCTTGCGCAAGGGAGACGGGACGTCATGCACGTTCGTCATAATGATGCCGCTCTCTGATCAGGAGCTCCAGGAGAAAGGCTACCGCTATATCGTCGGCTACACCGACACCGAAGGCGGCCGCCACATCATAGCGGAGACAGATCTGCGCTACTGCCACACGACGAAGGAAATCTTCGACAATCAGAAAAATGACTTCTGGACGTTTGCCTTCTTTGAGGCCGAGGATGGGGAGATTGTGATGAGCAATGTGCGCCATCTTGACGGGCGTGTGGAGGAATGCCATGATCCATCAGAATATGGATTCAGGACGCGCGGCGACTATGCAGGCGAGGATGACGGGGAATGGATCACGGTCACCCCGACGAGCCTGCTGATTTCGGCCAACCTTGATGCGGACCTGACCGTGACGGTCTATACGATCACGGGTCTGGAAGTGTTCTCGAAGACCTATCCCGGCGGCGCTCCGGCGAGAGACCGGATAGAATTCAGCCGATTTGCTCCCGACACGTATACGGCCACGGGGCGCAGCGGAAGGAAGGTTAAATCGAAGAAGTTTGTTGTACGCTAATCAATCAATGATGAAACTTAAGGCAATATATTTAGCCATGGCTGCCGGGATTGTTCCCGCAGCCATGGCCATGGCTCAGGAAGAAGAACTGATATGGGCATTGAAGCCGACAGTCGAAGTCGGTCTCTGGAATCATCTCCAGGGTTCCTCGGCACTCCCGGGGCTTAGTCCGAAGTCGGATTATGTGGATTTCGGCGGAGGGGTTGACTTCGGGTGGACTTTCTGGAAAAAGGACCGCAATTCGCTTGAGGCGAATGTCGGGATCGGTTACAGCCACACCTATCTGTCCGGGCGCGTTCCGGGAATGGAATACCATTACGATGCGCCGGCGGAGGCTGACATGGATGCCGACACGTATATACGCTACTATGACGTCACGGAACTGTATCAGAAAATCCAGACGAAGAGGATGACGCTTCCGATTTATGTTAACTATACTTATCGGGTCAGCGACCGGGTCGGGCTTCATGCGCTTGTGGGCGTGAAGTTGGGGTTCAACTTCGGCGCGACGGTAGACAAACTCATTGGAAGCGGGTACAGCTACGGGGTCTATCCGCAGTATGACGACCTGCTGATAGATGCTTCCTATCTGAATGATTTCGGGGAGATGGAATATAGTTCCCGGGATGCGTCGCGGCCGCAGGTGAATGCGATGACGACTTCGCTGATGGGTGGAGTCGGTGCGGAGGTTGCGCTGTCGGAATTGGTGGCGTTGGATTTCACCTTGAAATATGAGGGAGCGCTGAACGACCTCTACAAAGGAGTCAGCGTTCCTTCGGAGGGGTTTGATGCGGCTACAGCACCTGTGACTTATACAGTGGCGCAGGGGACGCGGATCAAACCGCTGACATCATATCTGCGGTCGTCGAAGCTGTCGCGGCTCTCGCTGGGGGTTTCGGTCGTCTATAGGTTTTGAAGAGAGGAACAAAAACGAGCCCCAGCGGGGCTCGTTTTTGTATTATAAATATTATGAATTTTATAATCCGCGGGCCGCAAGGGCCCGCGGCTAACCATGGTTGAGCCCCTCCGGGGCTCGTGGACGCGATTTATCGCGTCCCCCGCAGGCCGCAAGGGCCCGCGGCTAACCGTGGTGAAGCCCCTCCGGGGCTTTTTGGTATTATAGCATGGAGAGGTAGCGCTGGCCGGTGTCGGGGAGGACGGCCACGATTGTTTTGCCTTCGTTCTCCGGTTTTTCGGCTTCGCGGAGGGCGGCTGCCAGAGCGGCGCCGGAGGATATGCCGGCGAAGATTCCTTCTTTTTCCGTAAGTTCTTTCTGTGCGGCGAAGGCTTCGGCGTCCGTGACGGTCACAATCTCATCGACAAGGGAGGGGTCGTAATTGCCAGGGACGAATCCGGCTCCGATTCCCTGAATCTTGTGAGGACCCGGTTTTCCGCCGGAGAGGACAGGGGAAGCGAGGGGCTCGACAGCCACGGCGCGGACGGAGGGTTTGTGGGCCTTGAGTGTTTTAGCGGAGCCGCAGAGTGTGCCTCCCGTTCCTACGCCGGCCACGAGGATGTCAACCTCGCCGTCTGTGTCGCGCCAGATTTCTTCGCCGGTTGTCCGCGCATGGATTTCGGGGTTTGCGGGGTTGTCAAACTGGCTCATGATGACGCTGCCGGGAGTTTCTTTCTGGATTTCCTCGGCTTTGGCTATGGCGCCCTTCATTCCTTCTGAACCCGGGGTGAGGACGAGTTCGGCGCCCAATGCGCGTAGGAGCTGCTTGCGTTCCTCGCTCATGGTTTCGGGCATTGTGAGGATGACGCGGTAGCCTTTCGAGCGGCCGATCCAGACGAGGCCGATGCCGGTGTTGCCGCTTGTGGGTTCGATGATTGTGCCGCCCGGTTTGAGGCGGCCATCTTTCTCGGCGGCTTCGATCATGGCGAGAGCTATGCGGTCCTTGGCACTGCCTCCGGGGTTGAAGGCTTCGATTTTGACGAGCACGCGGCTTTTGAGGCCGCGCTCTTTCTCTATGTTGGTGACCTCGACGAGGGGTGTGTTGCCGATTAAATCGGTTGCGGTTTTGTAGATTTTCATAATGGTTGGGATTTATCGGGATTAATCAAGATTTATCGAGATTAATCGGGAATTATCGGGATTAATCAGGATTTATCGAGATTAATCAAGATTAATCGGGAATTATCGGGATTAATCAGGATTAATCTCGATTATTAATGGGATTGGTGATGATTCGGTTGGAGGCGGTGGAGGGGGATTGGAGGACGCGGGAGTTGGGGGCGACGGATTCTGTGAGCCAGACGTTACCGCCGATGATTGTGTCGTGGCCGATTGTGACTCGGCCGAGGACTGTGGCGTTGGCGTAGATGGTCACGTTGTCTTCCAGAATCGGATGGCGGGGGAGGTTGACGGGTCTTCCCTCGGGGTCGAGGGTGAAGTTTTTCGCGCCGAGGGTCACTCCCTGATAGATTGTCACATGGTTGCCGATGATGCATGTTTCGCCGATGACGACGCCTGTGCCGTGGTCGATGGCGAAGTATTCGCCGATCCGTGCTCCGGGGTTTATGTCGATGCCGGTGTGGGAATGGGCGAGTTCGGAGAGTATGCGCGGGAGGACGGGGATTTCGAGGCGCACCATCTCATGGGCGAGCCGGTAATGGAGCATAGCCTCGACCACGGGGTAGCTGAGGATGATTTCGCCGTAGTCTTCCGTGGCGGGGTCGTTGTCGAAGATTGCCTGTACGTCGGAATAAAGGAGGCGCTTCATCTCGGGGAGACGGTCGATGAGTTCCTGGGCACGCTGGCTTCCCCCTTTCTGAGGGCAGCTGAGGCCGGAGGAGCCGTGGCGGGCGGCGAGGCATTTGCAAATTTCCTCGGAGAGGAGACGATAGAAGCGTTCGATGCTTACCATGAGCCGGGCCTGGGTCATGGCGCGCGAACCGCGGTAGCGGTCGAAGAAGTCGGGGAAGAGGATGACGCGGAATAGGTCGACGCTTTCGCGGAGGGCGTCGACGGAGGGGAGTGGGCCGTCCCATTCGGGCGTGATTCGGCGGGGGGTGTCGTCGAGGGCGGAGAGGCGCTCGGCGGTGTGGGCGATGGTTTCTTCTATTGTTGACATAATTTTTAATCGGATGACTCAGAGGGAGGACGCGATATATCGCGTCCCTACTGCGGCATGTAATTATTAATTGTGGACGCGATTTATCGCGTCCCTACTGCAACAGGTAAGAGATTAATTGTAGGGGATGTGGAGGGCTTCGCAGAAGCGGCGGATGACGGCGGGGTTGCCGGTGTATTTGCCATGGTCTTCGGAGAGTTTGCAGGTTTCGTTGTAGAAGGTCCAGGCTTCCGTGATCTTTGCGGCCACGAGTTTGATGACAATGTTGAGGTGGTGGAATCCGGGGAAATCGTTGGTGAAGTGGGTTCCGATTCCGAAGGATGGGATGCAGAGGCCTTCGGCCTGGCGGCGGAGTTGGATGGCAGTGTCGACGTTGAGGGCGTTGCTGAAGACGACCTGTTTTGTGGCGGGGTCGATGCCGAGCGAGCGGTATTTGTCGGCAATGAGGTGGAGCTGCTCCAGATTGTCGCCGCTGTCGACGCGGAGGCCTTTGAACATGTTGGCGTAATCTTCGGAG
The DNA here is from genome assembly GCA_964480745.1 of uncultured Sangeribacter sp. Lineage (GTDB taxonomy): Bacteria > Bacteroidota > Bacteroidia > Bacteroidales > Muribaculaceae > Lepagella. The sequence goes on from CAYZQA010000055.1 coordinate 7,039, forward strand.
AAATTGAGGCTGAAGATGCGCCAGCCGTATGTGTCGTAGAGGAAAGTGCCGAGCGAACCTCGGAACGTGTCTCGCCATGCGCGCATGGCGAGGTGGTTTGCCATCTGGGGGCCATACATGCCGGCGATTGCGCAGACGAGTTCATGGGCCATCGTGCCGATGGGGGTGAGGTCGTATTGCATGGCGAACCATACGTTGCTGGTGCCGGTGAAGCGGCCGGGGCCTCCGAGAGAGCGCGAGGTGTCAGCCATAGCGCCGACAAGGAGATCCTGGGCTTCAAAGGAGGCGCGGCGTCGTGTGCCGAAATCGCTGAAGACGCATCCGGCTTCGATCAGGCGTTCGGCTTTGGCTTTGGAGCGGGCGATGAAATCGGCTTTGTCGATTGTCGGGAGATGGCCCGACATTTCATGGTAGAGTTCGGAGATTATTGCGAGGACCTTGACTTCGAGGAGGATTGTGTTCGACCATGATCCTTCGAATTCGACGCTGAGATGCCCTTCGTCATCCTGGGAGGCGCGGACGAGACGATGGTCGTAGCGGAAGCCTTTGAGGTAGTCGTAGAACCAGTAGGGCAGGTATGGGCAGGCGCGCTTCATGAAGGCGATTTCGTCGACGGTGATGACGACGGATTCGAGCAAGCGGACCTGGCGCATGAGTTCATCGGCGAAGCCGGCGGGGTAGCGGGTACGGCCGCGGTCGGTGAAGGCATATTTGACCTGGGCGCGGGGGAAATTGTCGATGACGGCGCAGCACATCGTGAACTTGTAGAGGTCATCGTCAGTGAAATGGGTTATAATCTGGCGCATAACAGTTGGGAGAATTTAGGGGTAAATTTAATAGAAAAAAAGTTCTATAGAAAAAAAGTTCTATAGAAAAAAAGTTCTATAACGGGGAGGAGAGGTTTGTTGAGCCGGTTGGGGAGATGGAGTCCGGGCTTTGCCCGGACCACAATCAGTCTGCGGCTCGCCGCAGACTGGGGACCAGGGGAAGGGCCGAGGAGGAATAAAAATAATTTATTAAATTTGCAGGCTCGAGGACGCGATTTATCGCGTCCCTACTGGTAATTAATTTCTATTTGAAAGTGCGATTTGGATTGTCGATGAAGAGGAACGGTTTGATTTTTATTGGTGTGGCTTCGGCGCTGCTTTTCGGGGGGATGGCCTCGATGGGTACGCAGCCGGATGAGTATTTTACCAAGTATCATGACCCTATCCCGGCGCAGGAGCCGGATACTGTCCCTCCCGCCGAGGGAGATTCTGTCGCCCATCCCGGCGATATGGCCGAGGGGCGCTTTCATGCGTTGCAAATCCCCGGGGAGGGAGGCGATACGCTGACCATCAATCTCTTCCAAGGAACAGTTGTTGCCTTTCCAGCCGATTCCCTCTTGATTGAATCCGCCTATACACGCCATCTTTTCCATCAGTCGGCCCTACCCAAATTGCGGTTTGCAGAAGCGACCGATTCGGCGGCAATCCCTCAGTTGGTGGCCGGCACGATGCTGTCCCCGCTTTCCTCCCAGCCAGCGGAAGACCCCGATGAAGGGGCCGATCCCACCGAAGTCGATAACGAGGACGCGATTTATCGCGTCCCTACTGAGGCCGACGGCGAAGAGGAACAGGGGGAAAACGGAGAGACCGCCCCGGCACGCCTTGGCGACTGGCTGCATGTGCGCGCTATGGACAGCACATTGTTCTCCACCCCTCTCAATCGGCTCAGGGAAATCACTTTCGCCCCCACGGAGCGGCCTACCGTCACGCCGGGAAGGGTTCCCTCCGGCGACCCCGGGTCTTACCTCATTGGCAGCGACACGCTTTACATATCTTCCGAAACCGATCCCGGACGCCTCGCGATCGAGACCATCGACAGCCTCTTTATAGGGACCAACGTACCCTCGATTCATATAGATATAGAAGAAGGGAAGGAAGTGGAGAGCAAGACCGACTGGCTGACGGCCACCATCTCCCTCGAAGGATTCGGGGAATATGAGGACTTCCCGCAGACCGACATCACGATCCGCGGGCGCGGAAACAGCACATGGGGATACCCGAAAAAGCCCTACCGCATCAAATTCTCGAAAAAGCAGAGCCTATGCGGCCTGAAAAAGGCGAAAAACTTTGTGCTGCTGGCCAACTTCCTCGACGGGTCGATGATGAAGAACGCCGTGGCGTTCAAGATCTCGGGACTACTCGGGATGCCATATTCGCCTCATAATATACCGGTCAACCTCTACGTCAACGGCTGTTACCGCGGCGCCTACACGCTCAATGAAAAGATGGGGATCAATGCGGGGTCGGTGGATATTGACGGAGAGAAAGGGATAATGTGGGAGCTCGACTCCTATTTTGATGAGGACTTCCGTTACAAGACTCCGGTCTATGACCTTCCGGCAATGGTGAAGGATCCTGACTTGGAGGAGATCTGTGAGGACAATCCTGAAAAGGGAACGGCCGAGGAATACTTCCAGTTCTGGCAGGAAGACTTCAACGCCATGGAGCGTGGGGTGGCGGCGTGCGACTCTACGCTGACGGATTACATCGACCTTGGGCAGGCGGCTCGGTTTGTGTTGGTTCAGAACGTATGCGCCAACATCGACTTCAACCATCCGAAAAGTATCTATCTATATAAGGAGAGCCCGGAGGAGGTCTATAAATTCGGACCGGTGTGGGACTTCGACTGGGGTTTCACGTTCCGGGGGATGTACTCGGCGGAGAATACGGGTCGCGCGGAGCAGCCGCTGCTTCATCCCGAATACGCGACGCCGGGGATTCCCTTCTGGCAGGCCATCTTTGACAATCCGTTGTTCATGGAGGAATATGGGCGAGTATGGGAGGAATTCCGGACGGAGCTGTATCCGGAACTGATGGAATGGTTTGAAGAATACGTTCAGCAGATCGAGGCGACAGCCGACCAGGATGCACGGGTCTGGAACGTCGACACGACGCATCCGCAGTATCATCTCCTATATCAGCAGACGCATCGGGAGAAAGTCGCCATGCTCAGGGAATTCCTGCGCCTGAGGATGGCATATCTGGAAGCAGCCGACAACTACGGCCTCTACTGATCGTAGTTGAGGGATACGGGTCTGAGGAAGACCCCGGGGGTTAAATTCGCGCGATATTGATATTCGTGAATTTAAGCCCTTGAAAATGATCAAAAGAATTCCTGTCGCGGAGATACCGTTCCGCTGGGTCGGCTTCACATTGCCCGACCATCTTCCGGCTGCCTCTGACGTCACGCCCCGTTTCTCACTTGCCGTCGATATTCCGACAGCCTATCGCTCAAACCGTTACGAGCATCCTACAACCAAGATTTCCTTTACGTATCCTGCCGATGACGCGCCTCGCGTCCGGGCATGGTTCACGGGCGATTACTCCTCCGTCAGCCGCCTGCCGTCGACGACCCTGCTGCGCAATCTGACCACCTCTCTCCATACCGCCCTGGACGCATACGTCTCGGCGGCAAACTTCCAGAATCTCTTCACATCCCCCTTCATGGCGGCCGTGGCCGTTCGCCTCGCCTCGGGGAAACACCGTTACCTTGCGGAGCCCGTGCTGATGGAGCATCCCGCGCCGGCGTCGGGGTCGCCGGTCGTGGCGGTCCGCGACTACACTCTTCTGGATCAGGGGGCGCAGACCTACGTCGAGCTGTTCAACCTCCCCTCGCGGCTTCTCCTCCGGCTCGAAGGGACCCGGCTCCCGGCCGACGCCGAGGCGATAGACATAGTGGCCGCTCCGCAGGCGTCGCTTTACGACGCCTCGCGCCAAGCCACGGACATCAGCTCCGTGGACTATGCCGGCGAGAAATTCCTTCAGTATAACTATCCGCGTTACTCGGCCGAGCAGCTCCGGATACTTGCCGCCGGCTCCACCGACTTCCGCATCCTCGCCTCCCTCGCTCCGGGAGAAATCCCGCTCAACGAGGAAATCCGGCTTGAATTGGCCGACGGGACGCTGGTAAACTGGAAAACTCTTCCCAAGCTCACGCTCGACCCCGGCCAGCAGGGAGGAACGGAGCTGGGCACAATCGGCGGACTGGACCCCTCCGGCGCGTTGGCAACACTGCTCGACCCGACACGTCCGCTGATCGGGGATGTCCACATCGAGACGGCGCCGATCGACATGGGAATGCCGGAAAAGGAAAAATGGATGCGCGGCGTCACGCTGCGCGGGATATTCTGTCATCGGGAAGTGAGGCTCAGCCTCTATGGCGCCCACCATCTTGAAGGGGACGCAATCGGGGAGGGGGAGGGCTGGCGGCTTGTGGCCCGCTCGGAAGGGGCGATCCTGCGGCGGCTCCGGGGCGTGAGATACAGATGGTGGAAAGTTGGGATCAGCCTGACGATGAAGGAGGGCGACCGGCTGGACGCGCTTGTTTTTGATTTTAGTTGAGGGGATTGGGATTTATCGGGATTAATTGGGATTTATCGGGATTAATCCTGATTTATCAAGATAAATCTCGACAATTCAAGAAAATCTTGAAAATCGGGAGAAGCTTGATTATAATTCCGAAAGGGCGATCCGCGGGAAAGCGTCGATAAAGCTTCCGGGCGTGGCGTTGAGGATCTCGACGCCGCGCTTTTCTGCATAACGCTTCACATTGAAATAGCTCCGGAAGGCGATCGCATAATTCTCGTAGACCTCATGGATACGGACATTCTTGAAAATCTCCTCGGCGCGTCGCAGCTCCGCATCGTCATCCTTATAGAAATGGGGCTGGACGGAGACGACGCGGTTGCGGTCGGTGACCCAAAGCGTGCGGCTCCAATTATGGTCGGCGCCGATGAGGACAATCCGGTCGAAGCCCTCGCGCATGAGATTCATTATCGAAGGGATGAGCACATTCCTCGGCCGCGGCATGGCGAGGCCGGAATCATAGAGGGGATGCATAATGCAATCGAAACCCTCTGCCGGAGTCAGGTTGTAATACTTCACGGTCACGTTCTCGGGCAGGCGGCGGACCTCCTCCATCTTCCTCGCCTCGGCGGGAAGGAAAAGGGTCATCGGCCAATCGACGCTGCCGAGAGCCTCCCAGAGCTGCGGGACCTTCCCGCTCTTCTCCTTGGCGAAAAAAGCGATGTCGGCCAGAATGTAATACTCCGGGCGAAGGTCGCGGAAATCGGGGGTCAGTGCGGAGAGGTTGACGGCCAGGCGTGGGAAGCGCATGAGTGCGTCGCGGTCGTTCTCGATAGCGTCGCGCAGGGAGGGACCGTTTCCCATCACGATGACCGTTCCGCCGGCGCGGTCGCGGCGGCGGGGGGTGGGACGGCCCGACATGATCGGAATCTTGATGAAAGAAGCTACTGTGGCGCCTAACTTCGAGGCTGCCTGCTGGATATTCCGGAGGTTCATTGCTCTTCGTATGGGTAGGAAGGATCCCGGCGGGCGATCACTTCGACAGGGTTGTAAAAACTGCGGACAAGGTCCGGGAAATCGGCTTCGAGCCGGTCGGTGGAGAGGGTCCGGTTCTTGGCGCGTGCATCGAGGACCTCCTTTCCGATTGACTCGCGGACGGCGGGGATGAATCCGAAGAGGGAGCGGCCGAGGGCTGCCCATTTTGCGGGGAGGGTGGTCATTCGCCGGCGAGCTCCGGCGTTGGCCGACATGGCCTCGGCGAGTTCGAGCCAGGAGAAAGACTCCGGATAGGCGACGTTCCAGACTCCGTCGCGACCGGCGACTGCAATGGCGGCGCGGGCAACATCGAGGGCCATGACGAGGGATAGACGTCCCTCCTCGCCACGGACATGGATATATCTGCCGGAGAGGACGCGGCGGAACATCTCGGCCATCTCGCCGCTGACTCCACGGCCGAACATGGGGGCGGGGCGGAGGATGGCGAGCGGAATGCCGGCGCGGCGGGCGACATCGGTGGGGACGGGGTCGGCGCTGATGAGGACGATCGCGCGGGGCGCGTTTTCCAGGGCCTTCCGGAGGGTTTCTTCGTCGGGGTCGAGGAGAAAAAAGATATCGGAGGGGCTTTTCACCTTCGACAAACCGGCTCCGCTGCCGGGTAGGGACGCGATATATCGCGTCCCTACTGGGTCGGCGTCTGAGACTATTGCGCCGGCTTGCTCGAGGAGGGGGATAAGGTAATGGGCGAGCATTCCGGAAGG
>CAYZQA010000056.1:0-13118 GCA_964480745.1 uncultured Sangeribacter sp.
CAGACCCTCTGCTTGTAAGGCAGACGCTCTAAACCAGCTGAGCTAATCGCCCTAAATTGTTGTTTGAACTAATCGGTGGGCGATTACGGATTCGAACCGCAGACCCTCTGCTTGTAAGGCAGACGCTCTAAACCAGCTGAGCTAATCGCCCGATTGCGGATGCAAAGTTAGACCATTTTTTTCAAACCCCCAAATTTTTTTGCTATTTTTGTAAAAATTTTTTCTCCTCCCCCAAACCTCCTCCCGCCGCGTAGCCTTTTTGATAAAGCCCCAAGCTTCAGCGCCGGGGAAATGCGCAGTTCTTAACTCTGACTTCTGACTTAACTTTATGACCTCAGACTCAATAAAAAATATCTCCATCTCCTCCTTCAACTATCCTCTCCCCGACGAGAAGATCCCCCGCCACCCTCTCCCCGACCGCGACCAATGCCGCCTCCTCTATCTCCCCGCCGGCGCCGACTCCCCCCGCGATCTCCATTTCTACGACCTCCCCGATCTCCTCCCCGCCGGCTCACTCCTCTTCTGCAACGACACGCGCGTCATCAACGCCCGAATCCATTTCCGCAAGGACTCCGGCGCACAGATCGAGGTCTTCCTCCTCGAACCCCTCGACCCCACAGACTATAACCTGATGTTCCAGGCGCGGAGCCGCTGCCGCTGGAGCTGCCTCGTCGGAAACCTCAAACGCTGGAAAGACCATCCCCTCACAAAGGAACTCCTCATCGACGGCCGCACAGTCACCCTCACAGCCCGCAACCTCCGCCCCCTCGAAGGGAACGCCCGGGAAATTGAATTCGAATGGGATGACCCCGAAACCACTTTCGCCTCCGTCATCGACGCCGCCGGCTTTATCCCTATCCCCCCTTACCTCAAGCGCGAGTCTGAAAAATCTGATTCCGAGGATTACCAGACAGTCTACGCACGCGTCAGCGGCTCCGTCGCCGCCCCCACTGCCGGGCTTCATTTCACTCCCGTCCTCCTCGACCAGCTTGCCGACCGAGGTATCCGCCGCGTTCCCGTCACGCTCCATGTCGGCGCCGGGACGTTCCAGCCCGTGAAAAGCGACACCATCGGTGGCCATCCCATGCACACCGAGGTCTTCTCCATATCGCGCCCTGCCGTAGAGGCCCTCATCAGCGCCGTCGAAACCGACACCCACATCTCCGCCGTCGGGACAACAACAGTCCGCACCCTCGAATCCCTACCCTGGCTCGGCCAGCATATCCTCGACGGCGACCTCTCCCTCCACGTCTCCCAATGGGACCCCTACACAGAGAATCAGTCCGTCACAAAAGATCTTACCCTACGCCGCCTCCGCGCCCTACTGGATCTTTTTGCCAAGCAGAACACGGAAGTCATCACTGCCTCCACCTCCATCATGATTGCCCCCGGTTTCCAGTGGAGCCTCGTCCGCGGAATGGTGACCAATTTCCACCAGCCAGAGTCGACCCTCCTGCTGCTCGTTTCCTCCTTCCTCGGCCTGCTTCGCGACGGCACTCCCCGCTGGGAGGCGGTCTACCGTCACGCCCTCGCTTCCGATTACCGTTTCCTTTCATACGGCGATGCCTGCTATTTCACACGCTGACCCCGCCGAGGCGCCTCGCACGCCGATCGTCAGCCTCCCCGGCTCGAAGAGCATTGCCGCCCGGGCACTCATCGCCCGAGCCATCTCCGGCTTCAAGACCAAGCTCCTAAACATCCCCGATTGCGACGACACGCGCGAGCTCTCCGACGCGTTGCGCCAACTCTCACACGTCTACGACATCCCGAATCGCCAGCCCCTTTCCGCAACCGATTCGGAGCCGACCCGGTTTGACCTCGGCACGGGGGGCACGTCCTTGCGCTTTTTCGTCGCATTGGCCGCCGCACTCCCCGGGCTGCACGCGATCGTCGATTGCTCCGACGCTCTCCGTCGCCGCCCGATCCGGCCCCTCGTCGAGTCCCTCCGCCAACTCGGCGCCGATATCTCTTTTCTGGGGCCGAACGCTACCCCTCCTCTCCTGATCCGGGGGCGACAGTTGCACGGCGGCGCTTTCCATGCCTCGGGAGCGGTCAGCTCACAGTTCTATTCCGCCATCCTGTTGGCCGGACCTCTGATGAACCAGCCTCCGCTCGCCTCCTCCCCCGACCGCGCCTTCGTCTCCTCTCCCTATATCGCGATGACACGGCGCGTCCTCGCGGATTTTTTCCCCGTCGCGCCCGATCGCTATACGATTGAAGCAGATTGGTCGGCAGCCGCTTTCTTCTTCGAGGCCGCGCTTCTGCTCCCTCCCGGCCATTCCCTTTTCATCCCCGACCTGCTCCCTCCCGAACTTTCCTGCCAGGGGGATGCGGTCTGCGCCCGGCTGTTCAGCCAATTGGGCGTCAATTCGCGTTTCACGCCCGAGGGCGCATTTATTTACTCTCCTACATCTCCACTGCCTGATCTTTTGGAGGCCGATATGAAGGAAGCGCCCGACCTTGTCCCCGCGCTCGCCGCCGGCTGCTGCGCCGCCGGAATCCGGTTCCGGCTGACCGGCGTAGCCCATCTGCGACATAAGGAATCCGACCGCCTTGCCACACTCTCCGCCGAACTCTCCAAGGCAGGCTTCATCCTCACCCCCGGCCCCGACTCCCTCAGCTGGAGAGGAGAGAAATGCACCTCTCTCTCCTCCTCTCGCTCCTCCTCTCGCTCCTCCTCACTAATAACTTCTCACTCATCCTTACAATTTGATGCCCACGGCGACCATCGCATAGCCATGGCGCTCGCCGTCGCCTTCCCCGACCGCAAAATAAAAGGGAAGGACTGCGTCAGCAAGTCCTTCCCGGATTTCTTCAACCAGCTCTCCCGACTCAGGGAATAGCTTCGTAGGCTGCGAGGGCGGCTTCGAATCGGTCGGCCACATCCTCCATTCTGTAGAGGCCGTCGGCATTCTTCTCCAACCCGCTGAGCGACAGCTGATAGACCATCGGGGGATTCTCCAGGTCAAGAAGCGACATGTTCTTCAGCTGCTCCACTGTCTGATAGACGATGTTGATGTCGGCATATTCCTTGCCGTCCTTGCCTAAGAATTTCTCCACAACAATCTTCGATCCGATCGGAGTCTTCTTCTCTATTGCGGCCGGGAGCTCATACTCCTCGACGCCAAGCGCCGTGGCCACAGCCGAAAGATTGCTGTCATGCCCGACAAGGAACGTGAATTTGCGGTCGGGCGAACGGAGCTCGTCATACATATACTGGATCAAGGGGCGCGCTACGTTGACCGCCACAACCGGAGCCGTGAACAGCACATCCTGATAGACATCCTTCACATGGGCCAATTTCTCCCAATCCTTGCGAGTCAGCTTATGGCCGAATGCCGCCTTCACAGAGTCCGGCTGCTCGTAATATTGCAGGATGAACGCATCCGAAGCCGAGTTCAGCTCCTTCAGCGCCGACCCACCTTTCATCGTCGGCTCCTTGAATTTTTCAAACACGACTTCCGTGTCGTAATTCTCGAACGCTTTCAATGCAGGATCCGATGCCGCTGCCATCGGAGAGTCCTTAACGTCGAGCACCTCCATCATAAGCTTATAATTGGGCTCGATCGCCTCGTTGATTCCCCGCATTCCTTTCTTCCCGCCCATGGCGCGGATCTGCTCGTTGGCAAGGGCTATGAATTCGGGCGTCACTTTCGTCAGCTGCGGATTGAATAGGGGATCCATCTTCGAGGGCGTGTAACGGTGGTTGACAACGACATCCCCCACAGGCATGAAGCCCGACGTGAAATAGCGTGCCGTGGCGATACACCGCTGCATCGAGTTGGCGATCACATTCAGTTCGTCGGCTGTCGGGATATGGTTCTCGTCGATAAGACCCATGTCGACGGCCCATTTGCGGAAGTATTGACCCATCTGCGTCTCAAGCACGCCGCCGCGAAGCGTCAGCTCGCTTTTCCCGGCCGACCATTTCGTCCATTCATGCGGAGTCATGCGTCCAAGCGCACTCTTCGAGTCCGACAACGGCGAGCGGATGTTGTGGCGGCTGAGAACGACAGCCTCCTTCAGCTGATATTTATCCTTGAATTCCGCGCTGCGCTGCTGCTGCGCCATCATCCCGGTCGGAGCAAACGCTGCAATCAGCAACCCCGAGGCTAACAGAAGTCTTTTCATATCCTTAGATTTTTAGGTTGTTATTGTCCATGGCTCCGGTCTTTCCGGAGCCTCTTAACCTTTTAACATATTTTTTACTTTATGGTTTTGAATTAAAATATGTTTTACAACATAAATTAATTTTACTAAATTCCGAAACAATTTCCCTTCGCCAATGTTAAAAAAGGCAAACAACGTCTGAAACCAAAAGCCTAAAATCTAAAATCTAATCTATACAGTTATGAAAACAAGATCGATTCTCGGCGCTGCCCTCCTGATCGCAGCCGCAACTCTTCCCGCAATGGCCGAAGATGAAGCTCCGAAACTAAAGATCCAGCCCACAGGACGCGTCCTCGCTGACGGCGCGCTCTTCGCTCCCACTCAGGATGGCCGCTTCTCCAACGGCGTCGCCCTGGCCGACATCCGCGTCGGCGCGAAGGCTTCCTTCGGAAACTGGCTCGCCAAGATCGACATTGGCTATGCCTGGGGCGTCATCGGAATGAAGGATGTCTACCTCCAGTATAAGTTCAACGACAACAATCTTATCCGCGGAGGATATTTTGTCCATCAGTTCGGTCTGCAGTCCTCGACTTCGAGCTCGATGAAGTGCACGTTCGAGGCCCCCATCACCGACACCTATATGAACGCCACGGGCCGCAACCTCGGCGTGATGTATCTCTACGATAAGGATAAGTTCCTCGCAGGCGTCAGTGCCATCTGCGGAACGCAGGCCATCTCCCCCGCCAACGCCATGGGCGTGGTCAGCGGCGGCGCCATCACGCGCCTCCTCTACCGTCCTTTCCATACCCCCGGAACAATCTTCCAGGTCGGTATGTCAGGCTGGTATCAGACCGCGATGCACTCCCGCGGCAAGGACGACAAGATCTCTTCCGGCTATTTCTACTACAATGCCGGGTATCCGACTCGTGTCGACAAAGTCACGTTGCTCAAAACGCAGATCGATGACGCCAAGGGTGTCGTCAAGCTCTCGCCCGAACTCCTCTTCTCCAAGGGTCGTGTAGCCCTCGAAGGCCAGTATTATTATATGAATGTCAACCGCCGCCATGCTTACGAGCCCTTTATTTCGCAGGGCGCTTACGGCACATTCCGCGCCCTCATCCTCGGAGACAAGGAATATGGTTACGCTTCGGCCGACGGTGGACTCGCCACTCCCAAGCCCAAGACTCTCGAATGCGTGCTCGGATATAACTACACGAAGGCTTCCGATGCGAAGGCAGCTATCTACGGCGGTATCACGAACGACTATTCCGTAACGTTCAACTATTACATCAACAAATACATGCTGGCCCGTCTCCGCTGGTCGTACACCGACCTCCGCGACCAGGGTTCCGTTGATGAGCAGACCGGCCAGATGACTTTCGCTCCCCGTTCCCACGTCAACATCATCGAGGCTCGTCTCCAGTTCCTCTTCTAATCCCGAAAAAATAAAAGAATCCCCGCGATTCTACGTTAAAAGGATATGCGCTCAAGCGCATATCCTTTTTCGTAAAAAACCGCCCAATATGCTCGGAGCCCTCTGGATATTATTATTTACTGCCATAATCGGCCTGATCCTATACATCCTCGACCGCCGGGGACGCACCGCCGACCTCCCCGCGCAGGAGGCCCCCCAACCCGTCTCAACTGAAGAAGAAGAGAAAGAGGCGGAAGGAGCAAATGGAGAATGCTGCGGCCTTCACCTCGTCTGCGAGAAGGATTCCCTCTCGCCGATGAGCGACGAAATCCTTTATTATGACGACGAGGAGCTCGACCGCTTTTTCGGCCGCGAACCGGAGAGCTACACGCCGGAGGAAACCGAAGAATTCCGCGACATACTGATGACGCTGCGCCCCGAGGACGTTTCCGGCTGGGCCCGGAGCATCACCCAGCGCCGCCTGCAGCTACCCCCAGACGTCCGCGATGAACTCCTCCTCCTCGTCAACGAACAGCGCAACAAAGAAGCGGTCTCATAAAAAACTGAGGCTATGCTTAGCGACCCGCCAAGCATAGCCTCTGCAATTTTTCTATATGGCCGTTAGTCGAGCAGGCGCTTGCCGGCTTCGTAGGCCCGCGCCACGGATTCGCCGACCACATGATAGTCGTTGTTCTCCATGTCGAACACCAACGGGCGCAACTTCATCACATTAATCTTGTCATCTTCCCCCAGCACGGAATCATCAGCCACAGTTCGGACAACCTTCCCCACAACTCGGACCATCCCTGGTCCCTCGTCCTCAATTGAGGTAACTTCGCATTCCATCGCCACCGTGAATTCCTCGATGATCGGCGCGTTGACCTTCTCGCCGCGTTTCACGGTAGCCTTCACTGCATCTAACTTCGTCGGGTTCTTCCCCGAAACTATGCCGACATAATCGGCCAGTTCTACGCGCGACGCATCCCCGATATGGAGTGTGAACGCCTTGTTGAGCAGTATGTTTTCTGTGGTCTTATGATTCTTGCCAATGTTGATGGCTACGCTGTCGGGGGTGCACTGTCCTCCCCAAGCCACATTCATCGCATCAGCGATTCCGTCAGCGTCATACGTACCGATAATCAGCACCGGCATCGGAATGATCACCGGGCGAGTCTTAATTTCCTTAAGCATGATTTCTATATTTTAAGCGTGTTTTTCAAAACGAAGGGCAAGAGAATCCTCCTACCCAACCCATTTATCAAACGCGCTGAAACGCCCCGGGGTTCATGGCGCCACCCGCAAGGCCCCTACGGCTCGTCGATCAGGTAGCCGTCGAGACGCCGTAGACGCGTGCTGAAATTCGCCCCGACCAGATATATGGTCTTGCCCGTTCCCAGATATTTTATCCAATATTCTTTCTCTCGTATCTGCTTCATCGCTTCCCGAGCCGTACTGTCAACCTTAAATTCGAATATATAGACATATTTCCCTGTCTCAACGGTCATGTCAATCCGCCCGTCGCTGGTCCTGTCTTCCAGCCGGACATGCTGCCCCATTAATGTGAAAAGTATGAAGGCTGCATTCTGAAAATGTGACTCCGCCGAACCTTTTTCCGAATAGGGGACCCCGGCAAGCATACTCCCCAACAATTCCATAAACCTTTCGGGCTCCCCTTCCTGCACGGCCCTTACAAAGCGGCGCACCGAGAATTGACCTTGCCGTTCATCCTTCTTAATATAATAAGGCACAAGATGAGTCAGAAAACCATCCTTAACTTCCTCATTGGGATAATCAAGCGTATAGACCCTGAATTCCGGATCATATCCCTTGATTGTCAGATAGCCCGTCTGGAAGAATACCGGAATCGGATCCGCCGACAGCAACCCTGCGGTTTCCAGACGCAGTGCCTCGATCTCTACAGGCGCTATCTCTCGCAGCGACCATTCCTCTTTTTCAAGCGTACGGATGAGATAGGTCGGCGTACCGGTCTCAAACCAATAGCTGCCGAACTCCCGCTTCCCAAGCGCATTCAGCAGACTGAACGGATTGTAAATATCCGGCGACTGCTTCGCAAAATGATAGCCGTCATAGTTCTTGCGCAAACGCCCTCTTATTTCAGCTGCGGTTACGCCTGAGGCATCCGCAAACTCGCGTATCCCTTCGCCGAAATAGTCATCTAACTCGTCCGAGGTGATGCCGCAGATGCCGGCAAACTGATTTTCAAAACTGATGTCTCGCAGGTTGTTGAGATCCGAAAAAATCGAAACCTTGCTGAAGCGGGCCACGCCTGTCAGCATGGCAAACTGAATATGGCGGTCGGAAGATTTCAACACGCTATAGAAACTTTTCAACAACGAGCGGTTGGTCTCCTCTCGCTCCCCTCGCTCCAGCAAAGGCTTGTCATATTCGTCGATGAGGACCACACATCTTTCCCCCGTTGATTTATTCACGTGCCGTAGCAACGCCTCAAAACGAAGGGTCAGCGTGGCCGCCAACTCCGGAACGCCATAAGATAGTTCATATTCTCGCAGACTCCTGTCGAGCCGCGTCTGCAATCCATCCCGGTCGGAATAATTCTCTGAGTTGAGATCGATATGAATCACAGGCCGTTTTTTCCATTCGACATCCATCGAATCGATGTCCAAACCCCTGAATAATTCCCGATTACCCTCAAAATAGGAATGAAGCATTGACAAAAGCAAGCTCTTCCCAAAACGGCGGGGTCGGCTAAGGAATATATATTGGCCACTCTCCAGAAGCCGGGGAATATAAGCGGTCTTGTCGACATAGAGATACCCCTCCCTGATAATCTTGGAGAATGTCTGCACGCCAATAGGATATTTCAATGTCTTCATAGGCCCGAGAATAATTAAGTCTGAGGATAGCAGGAGATTTTACTTTTGCGAAGATAATCTATTTTTCCTGTATAGCCAAACCGCCCAGCGTCTTCAAACAATTCAGCGGCATGAATATTATATCCCGAGGATTTGGTCAAATAGCCCCCAGCCTTCCGCCGTACGGTATGCGGCCACGGACCGCGCCGGCACAAGCAGCCGGCATGCCTCATACATCCACCCTTCCGTGGCCTCAAACAATGTCGAGGCGCAGTCGAACGTCGGCACCGCCGGCGACGGCTCCACTATCTCCCGCAATCCCCGGCAACCGCTGAATATCAGTTCCCCCAACATTTTACCGTTCCCCGGCAACACGGCCCGCTCCAACGAGACACATTCCGAGAAGGCATAACTCTCCAATTCCGTTATGGTCGCCGGCAATTCCACCTCCCGCAACCCACTGCAAAAACTGAACGCATTGCTGCCGATATGCGCCAACCCAGAAGGAAAGGCAACCGCCCGCAACGCGCCACAATACGCAAACGCATGAGAGCCGATGTCGGCCAACGACCGGGACAAAACCACCTCCTCCAAGGCACCGCACCAGCTGAAACATTCCTTCGGAATCTTCGTCACCCCGGAAATCCGCGCACTCCGCAGGCCGCCGCATTCCCGAAACGCACCAACCCCCAACTTCCGCACGCCCGCGCCCAAGTCTATCTCACGCAACGACGCGCATCCAAGGAAGGCATAGTCGCCGATTTCCCGCAGCGTCGCGCCAGCCGGCAGCCGGACCGTGTGGAAGTCTGCCCGGTCGGCAAAGGCATACGCCGGGATCGAGCGAGTCCCCGCCGCTATCACCAGAACAGAATCCCGCACCTCCCACGAAGCCGCACGCCCCGCCGTCGGCAAAACTGCCGCCAAAGCCATAATCAGGCCCACTATCTTCCGCATATTCCCGAATAGCGTCATCTATGAATCTCCGGCAACCGGTCGGGCGGCAATATCTGCCGAGGATTGACCGTGTCGACAGCCTTCACCACAACCCGCGCATCCCCGCGCCAGGGCATCGCCGAACGATAAACCTCATAATCAACCCTCACCGGACGGTTGGCATACTGCATCCGGCGCAACATAACGGCCAGGTCCGTGTCGGTCGTCGAAAATACAAAATCCTTTTCATATGGCCGGACAGTGTCCATCAGGTTTTTGTAGGGCAAAATGACCCCTTCGTAAGTCTTGAAGATTGTCCCCCGCTTCTCGATGCTCTCGACATAGCCATATTGCGTGGCCGTATCGACATAGGGCACAAACGTCCGGATATACAGGGCGATCAATATCCCGATCCCAACCCCGAGGGCCGCGATCCAGATCCACATCTTATCCGATCGGCGCGGCTTGAGATGCTCAAATTCATCCTCTTCCTCCTCCCAATAGAGCGGATCCTCGGGCTTCAGCGCCGGACGCTTCTGTTCCTTATCCTCTTTCGGCGTGTCGGGAATGTCCGGACCGTCGAAATAGTCGTTTTTTTCGTATTCTTCGTCGTCGTATCTCATTGTTTTCTTATCTATTAAAAATCCCCGTTGACGGCAACTAAAAACCGCCGTTGACGGCAACTTCCTCGGCCTCCTCCGGCAATGGCCGCTCCCCTTTCTTGTCAAGGGCGATATAGACCATCGTCATTATCCCCAACAAGATGAGCATAACGGTCTGGCCCGACCAGACAAGCATGGAGAAGGCCGTGCCCTGCGCGTCCGTGATCCCATATACGGCCAGGCCGAACATGACGGCGATGTTCCAGGGGCCAAGCCCACCATTGCTCGGAATCGCCATACCGATCGAACTCAGCACGAAAGCAACCAGGCAGGGAATCATTCCCGCCGCCGTCCCGGGCTCTGCCACAAGGTCGCGCGTGAAGGGGAATGCAAAGAAGGCCACATAGAGCTGGAAGAAGTAGCAGGTCCAGATGGCAATGGAGAAGAACAGGAAGCCCCATTTACCTTTCATCGTCACCACCACGGCAAAGCCGTTCCACATCTCCGCGATCCAGCTGCGCAGCCGGCTGACTATCCGGTTATTGCGCCCGAAATGGAAGATGGCCCATACGAGGAGCGCCACGCCGACAACAGCCACCCAGACCCAAACCCGGCTCAGCAGGTCGATCAATCCGCGGCCGATCGGATATTTCACAAGGAAAGCCTCCAGGGCCGGGGCGGCCACGACAAATGTGAACAACGTCAGCAGGCTGACCATGATCAGGTCGGACACGCGATCGGCCACCATCGAGCCGACAACCGTAGTGAACGGCGCACGCTGACGGTTGGCTATGTATGTGCATCGCCAGACTTCCCCAAGGCGGGGGAAGACAAGGTTGAGCGCGTATGTCCCGAAGATCGAGCAGACCACGGCCATCAGCGGAGGGTCGATCCCAAGAGCCCGCAGCTGGATGCGCCAGCGTAACGCGCGCATCACATGGCTCAGCACGCTCACCGACATTGCCGCCAAAATCCACCAATAATCCACGCCGTGGCTCACAAGATGCCACATTTCCCGGAAGTCTACCTTCCGGAACATATACCACACAAGCAGCACAGTCAGCGCCAGCGGCAGCAGCCAGCGGACGGCATACCCCACCAGCATCCTGACTATCCCTTTCTTGCCGGCCTTTTCCTCCGACTTCGAGCCTTGTTCCATATCTTGGTCAGATTATAAATTCAACTTCCTTGAACGCATAAGAATCTCTCCTACCATCGGCCTCTTCGAGATAGAGCGTGCCGTCAGGGGCGACATCGGCAATGCGCGCCTTCATCACACGCCCGTCATCACGCCGGCGGAAGGGATAAAAATCCCCGTCGCCGCGCCAGAGCCGGCTTAGGAACTCCTCATGCAGCCCGCGGCGTCCCTCGGCCGTGGCCGTCCGCTCAAGCTCGGCGCGTATAGCCTCGCACACCGCCGGCCACGCTTCCGACAGCGCCACCTCCCGGCCGAGGATCTGAGCCATCGAGACGGGGTTCGGTGCATCGCTCAGGAATTCCATCTGGTTGACATTCAGCCCAACGCCCAGCCGGGAGTGCATGATCCGGTCGGGCCCAATCGAATGCTCGATCAATATGCCCGAGATCTTACGGTCGCCGACATAGATATCGTTCGGCCATTTCACTCGGGCCTCGATTCCATAACGCCCCAACATACCGACGACGCCGAGCGCAGTCGCCTCGCTGATCGCAAACTGGTCGCGCGGATGCAGGGCCCGCGGAGTGTGGAAGAGCGTGAAGGTCAGATTGCGCCCCGGCTCCGATTCCCAGCTGTTGCCGCGCTGGCCGCGACCGGCTGTCTGGATCCCGGCCCCGACAGCCGTCATATCCTCCAGCGACGAGGCATGGACGGAGACATAACTGTTGGTCGAATCGACCTCCTCAAGCAATATATATTTCATATCCTTTCATCTTTTCATCGCCCCGGAGCGTATCTTTTCATCCCCCCGGAGCAGGCCGCCGCTATCCCTCTGCCGAGAGACGCCGACGGCCGTCGGGCAAGGTCTCCATCCGGACAACCACCGTATCCTCCGGAAGGAATGGCCCGGCGATCTCCGGCCATTCCATCAGGCAGAGCGCCCCCGATTCGAAATATTCATCGAGCCCGAGGTCTTCCACCTCCGCCGGATCGTCGATCCGGTAGAAGTCGAAATGGAACACTCCGCGTCCTGTCCCCGAAGCGGGGGCATACTCATTGACGATACTGAACGTCGGGCTCGACGCCTCGTCGGCCATACCTAAGCGGCGGCAGACAGCGGCAATCAGAGTCGTCTTCCCGGTCCCCATCGGGGCAAGGAACGCAACGTGGCGGCGCTCCCCGAGCCAGTCAAGAAACTCCCGCGCAGCGCGGTCTATGTCTTCCGGCGATTCTATGATTATCTCCATCATCGAACAGTTTGACGAGTGTTCTACATGCAGTTATTCGTATTTTAGGATGCAAATTTAACCAAAAATCATTAATTTTGCGGAAACTCAAAACTCAAAACTCAAAAGCCCCCGGAGTAGGGACGCGATACATCGCGTCCACGGACCGGAGTAGGGACGCGATACATCGCGTCCTGGAGCCCCGGAGGGGCTCAACCATGGTTAACCGAGGGTCCTTGGACCCTCGGAATAAAAACGATCTTTTTATATCCCCCGAACCCCGGAGGGGTTCTACTATATTTACTGAAAACTAAAAACTACATATAATGGGAAAAGTCCTCATCATCGGCGCCGGCGGCGTGGGCACGGTAGTTGCCCACAAGTGCGCCCAACACCCCGAAGTGTTCTCTGAAATCGTCCTCGCTTCCCGCACGAAGTCGAAATGCGACGCCATCGCCGAAAAAATCGGCGGCGGTCGCATCGTCACGGATTCAGTCGACGCCGACAGCGTCCCCCAGCTCGTCGAGCTCTTCAACCGCCACCGCCCCGACATCTGCATCAACGTCGCCCTCCCTTACCAGGACCTCACCATCATGGAGGCCTGCCTCCAATGCGGAGTCAATTATCTCGACACAGCCAACTACGAGCCCAAGGATGAGGCCCATTTCGAGTATTCCTGGCAGTGGGCTTACCGCGAGCGCTTCGAGAAGGCCGGCCTCACCGCTATCCTCGGCTGCGGCTTCGACCCCGGAGTATCCGCCGTCTTCACCGCCTACGCCAACAAGCACTATTTCTCCGAAATGCGCTATCTCGACATCGTCGACTGCAACGCCGGAAACCATGGCAAGGCTTTCGCCACCA
>CAYZQA010000057.1:0-13003 GCA_964480745.1 uncultured Sangeribacter sp.
ACTTCCTCTGCCGCGACTCTATCCTCGCAGCTCCCCTTTGCCTTGACCTCGTGCTTCTGAGCGACCTCGCCCAGCGTGCAGGCCGTCACGGCATCCAGCGCTTCCTTAGCTTCTTCCTCAAGAGCCCGATGCACGACTACACGAAGGATGAAGTGCCTGTCAACCACCTCTTCCAGCAGTACACGATGCTGAAAAACGCTATCCGCGAGATGGGTGGCTACGAGGCTGACGAGGAAATCGATTAATTCGCTTTCCAGGCAATTTGAAATAACAGAACAGACTCCGGTCCG
This sequence comes from uncultured Sangeribacter sp., assembly GCA_964480745.1. Classification (GTDB taxonomy): domain Bacteria; phylum Bacteroidota; class Bacteroidia; order Bacteroidales; family Muribaculaceae; genus Lepagella. The sequence goes on from CAYZQA010000057.1 coordinate 291, forward strand.
GACCTTCTGAATGAAAAGGGACGGGCCGGAGTTTTCAAAATTATGACGGGGCAAAGAGGACTGTATAAACAAGGAAGTTAAAGAGTTGCTCCCCGTAAATTGGATAAGTATGAGAATTGACATTCTGTCGGTTGTCCCGGAGCTCATTGAGCCCTTCCTTAGCCATTCGATTGTAAAGCGGGCCGTCGACAAGGGGCTCGCCGAGATTGTGGTCCATAATCTCCGCGACTATACGACATCGCGCCATCGGAAGGTTGACGACTATCCTTTCGGCGGCGAGGCGGGGATGGTGATGCAGATTCAGCCGATCGATGCCTGTATCTCGGCTCTCCGCGCCGAGAGGGATTATGACGAGGTGATTTTCACGACCCCGGATGGGGAGACGTTCGACCAGCCCATGGCCAACGAACTGTCTTTGAAACAGAACCTGATTATCCTTGCCGGGCATTATAAGGGGGTTGATTTCCGAGTCCGTGAGCATCTTGTGACAAAGGAGATTTCTATCGGCGATTATGTGCTGACCGGGGGGGAACTTCCTGCGGCCGTGATTGCTGACGCCGTGATCCGCCTCCTGCCCGGTGTGATCGGGGATGAGCAGTCGGCGCTTTCCGATTCGTTCCAGGATGGGCTGCTTGCCCCTCCCGTCTACTCGCGCCCGGCGGAATATAAGGGATGGCGTGTTCCGGATATACTGCTGTCGGGCCATGAGGCGAAGATTGCGGATTGGCGCTATGAACAGGCTCTGGAGAGGACGCGCAGGTTGCGACCGGATATGATCGACAAACTGGATGGAAAATTGTAATCGTTGAAAAAAGAATGGGTATGGAGAATAAAAATTCGTTTGCAACGCGCCGGACAATCCGGCGATATGCAGATAAGGAAGTGAGCGAGGAGTTGCTCAATGAGATATTGGAGACTGCGATGCGAGCTCCGACTTGCGGGAATATGCAGCTTTATTCCGTCATTGTAACGCGGGATGAGGAAGGGAAGCGCCTTTTGGCTCCGGCTCATTTCAACCAGCCGATGGTGACGCAGGCTCCTGTTGTGTTGACGGTCTGTGCTGATTTCAATCGGTTCACTCGCTGGTGTCGTCTCCGCAGTGCTGATGCAGGGTATGACAATTTTATTTCGTTGGTGTCGGCCGTGGCCGATGCATCGATTTATGCCCAGCAGATTGTGGCGATAGCGGAGGAGAAAGGGCTCGGCACGTGCTATCTCGGCACCGTGGCCTATAACGCCCCGGATGTTGCCGATGTGTTATGTCTGCCGACGCTGGTTGTGCCGGTGGCGTGTATTACGCTTGGATGGCCCGACGGGGAAGGGGAAGAGACAGAGCGACTGCCGCTGAAGGCGGTTGTTCATCAGGAACGCTACCGCAACGACAGCGATGAGGAGATTCTGGAGCTGTTCCGCGAGAAGGAGGAATATCCGGCGAATCGAGGCTATGTGGAGGAGAATGGCAAGGAGAATCTTGCGCAAGTGTTCACGGACGTCCGTTACACGCGCGCGGCCAACGAACACTTCTCCGAGGTTGCGCTCGAATATCTCCGCCGCTCCGGCTTCCTGAAATAATCCCCCTGCCCCAGTAGGTTCCGCCTGCCCCAGTAGGGACGCGATAAATCGCGTCCAAGTTTCTACCAGCCGCAGTAGGGACGCGATAAATCGCGTCCTTGAACCCCCATAAATTTTAACGTGGAAAAATTTTGCGGAATCGGAAGAAAGTGCTAACTTTGCAGTCGCAATGCCGCAATAGCTCAGTTGGTAGAGCATTTCATTCGTAACGAAAAGGTCGTGGGTTCGAGTCCCACTCGCGGCTCAAAACTAAAGAAAAGAAAATCAACTAATTGTTAGTTGGTTTTCTTTTTTCTTTTGCCTTATAGACGCCTCGATTGCCCCCAAATAACCCAGCAGTAGGGACGCGATATATCACGTCCACAATAATATGTCGTCCCTTCGGAGCAACAGGACGCGATGTATCGCGTCCCTACTGCGGCATGTGATACCGCTTTCGACAGTATATTTTAGCGGCCGGCCCTTTCTCATCCCCTCAAAATTGTCTAATTTTGCAGCAAAGCTTAAAGGTTTGTTATGGTTAGCTATCTGCAGATTGAGAAACTCACCAAGTCGTTTGGCGACCGCATCCTTTTTGAGGATGTGACGCTCGGGATATACCAAGGAGACAAGATTGGGCTCGTGGCCCGAAACGGCGACGGGAAAACCACTTTCCTCAATATCCTCGCCGGTTGCGAGGATTACGACTCAGGTAATGTTGTGTTCCGTAACGGCCTCCGCGTCGGATACCTCGAACAGCTCCCTCCCATGGAAGGCGACCAGACTGCCCTCGAATATGCGACCCCTCCCGAAGACCACTTCGACGACTCCCTGAGCGGCGTCGACATGGCCCGCGGTATGCTGACCCAGTTCGGCATCGACCCCGAGCAAAACATCGCCACCCTCTCCGGCGGCCAGGCCAAGAGGGTCGCCCTCGCAAAGGTGCTCTTCTCAAAACCGGACATGCTCATCCTTGACGAGCCCACCAACCACCTTGACATCGCCATCATCGAATGGCTCGAAAACTATCTCACCCGCCAAAAGGTCACGCTACTGATGGTCACCCACGACCGCTATTTCCTCGACAACGTCTGCAACCGGATAATCGAATTCGACCGCGGCCAGCTCTACAGCTACGACGGCAACTATGACTACTATCTAAGAAAGCGCACCGAACGCCACGAGGCTATGAGTGCCGAGTTGGATAAAGTGAAGAATCTGCTGCGCACAGAACTCGAATGGATGCGCCGACAACCTCAGGCACGCGGTTCCAAAGCCAAATACCGCATCGATTCCTTCCATGACCTTGAAAAACGTAGCAAAGTCAACCTTTCCAGCAAGGATGTATCCCTCGAAGTCAAATCAAGCTATATCGGATCAAAGATATTCGAGGCCAGAAATGTCAGCAAGGCTTTCGGCGACCGTAAGATTCTTGAGGATTGGAACTATACCTTCGCCCGATATGAAAAAGTCGGAATTGTGGGCGACAACGGTGCCGGAAAAAGCACCTTCCTAAAACTGCTGCTCGGCGAACTGCAGCCCGATTCGGGCGGGTTCGACATAGGCGAGACTGTTCGCTGGGGCTATTACTCGCAGGAGGGTATGACCGGTTTTGACGAGTCCAAGAAAGTCATCGATGCTGTCCGCGAGATCGCGGAGGTGGTGAAGATTGACGAAAAGACAACGCTGACTGCCCAGCAATTCCTTACCCGTTTTCTCTTTACGCCCGAGACGCAGCAGAAATATATCGCCAAGCTGAGCGGCGGTGAACGGCGCCGTCTATATCTTGCCACGGTTCTGATGCGCAGTCCCAATTTCCTTGTTCTGGACGAGCCGACTAACGACTTGGATATAATGACCCTTGGTGTATTGGAGGATTATCTCGCCAATTTCAAGGGATGTGTCATTGTGGTCAGTCACGACCGTTTCTTCCTCGACCGGATAGTGGATCATCTATTTGTGTTCAAAGGAGACGGTGTGGTGAAGGATTTCCCGGGCGATTATTCGACCTATCGCCATTGTGTGGCCATGGAAGAGAAGGAGCGTAAGGAAGCCGAGTCAAAGGCCGCGGCTTCCAACGACTCTTCGCAGGAGAAACCTACATGGCGCGCAAAGGATGAAAAGAAGAAGCTGACGTTCAAGGAGAAAAGGGAGATGGAGGAGCTGGAAAAGCGAATCGAAGACTTGAATGCAGAGAAAGCAACGCTCGAAGCGCTACTCTCGGGAGGGACCGCCACGCCGGACGAGATAGCTGAAGCCGGACGCAGATTTCCCGCGCTCCTTGAAGAGATAGATGAAGCGGAAATGCGTTATCTCGAACTCCTCGACAAAGAATCCTGACTTTTTTTGATTGAAATATTGGATAAGTAGCCCAACGAGGTTATATTTGCAGTTCCGAAATGGCCAGTTCCGAACCCGCCATTTCGGAACTGATGGTTTCGGAACAGTATGTTTCGGAAAGACTTTGATATAAATCCACAGGAAGTATGAAATTTTTTGATAGAACAAGAGAAATAGAAATTTTGCGTCAATGCCGGGAACGCGCGGAAAGGGTGGCCCAGTTTGTAGTCGTGACAGGCAGGCGACGGATCGGTAAGACGCAGCTTGTCTTGCATGCTTATGGAGAGGAAAATATCCTCTATTTCTTTGTGGCGCGGAAGACGGAATCGGAATTGTGTGAAGGCTATGTGCGAGAGTTGGAAGCGAAGTTGGGGATTCCACAGTTGGGAGCTCCCAAGGATTTCCCCTCAATCTTCGAATATATAATGAAGCTTTCCAAGACGCGGCCACTGACGTTGTTTATTGACGAATTTCAGGATTTTATGAGGGTAAATCCTTCCGTCTATAGCGATATGCAACGGTTGTGGGATCTCCATCATGTGGATTCTAAATTGACTTTGGTTGTGGCCGGCTCTATCAATACGTTGATGAATAAGTTGTTCCGCGACAGTAAGGAGCCGCTTTATAATCGCCAGACAAGATTTCTGAATCTGCAACCTTTCACGCCCTCCGTTTTGAAGGAGATAATGGCATACTATAAACCTGACTATCGTAATGCTGACCTTTTGGCTCTCTATACTTTCACGGGCGGTGTGCCAAAATATATCGACATATTGGTTGGGGCCGATTCTTTGACGGAGGAGAGTATGATTCGGGAGATTGTGAGCGAGGGCTCCTCATTTGTGGAAGAGGGGAAGGCGATGTTGATCGAGGAGTTCGGGAAGGATTACGCGACGTATTTTTCCATACTGACGGCCATTGCCTCCGGGTATACTGTCCGCGCGGAGATTGAGACGCGAGTCGGGAAGGATGTGGGAGGATATTTGACGCGTCTGGAAGATACCTACGGGTTGATTTCCAAGATACAGCCCATGTTTGAGAAGACGTCGAATAAGAGTGTCCGCTATCGTGTTCAGGATAATTTTCTCCGTTTTTGGTTCAGGTTTTTCTATAAGTATGCCTATATGGTTCAGTTAGACGCGTATTCGCGCTTGAGGGAGGTGGTAAACCGGGATTATCCTACATTCTCCGGTTACGCACTGGAAGACTATTTCCGGCGAAAACTCGCGGAGAACGAAGCGTTCACGCGGATTGCATCCTGGTGGGACAGGAAAGGTGAAAATGAAATTGACATCATTGCGGAAAACGAATTGGATAAGAGGGTGGTGTTTTATGAAGTGAAAAGGTCGGAGCGCAACATCGATCTTGCCATTCTCCGAAGCAAAGCAGATGTCTTCATGCGCGCCACCCACAAATTCAGCGGCTACGAAATCGAATACCGCGGCCTCTCTGTCGAAGACATGTAAGTTTCGTCTATCATTTAATAAGTAAGAAAGGTGCTGTCCGCGTGGGACGGCACCTTTCTTTAATGGATTAGAATCAATCTATGGGAGGCGGATCACATGACTTTGACGGCGACTTGGCCGGCGCGGACGATGTAGACCTGACCCGGTTCGAGACGGATGTTCATTTCCGTCGAGTCGGCCTGCGTCATCTTCACAACCTGACCACCGGCCGTGTAGACAACGATATCCGTACCAATCTCCACATTGTGAATTGCCACGCCTTCGGCAGTGCGCTCTATGCTGACATTGTTACCAAACTCAGCCACAGAATTATCGATTCCAAGAATCTCACACTCGCCAAGATATTCCGTATGACAGAGCACTTTCTCTTTGCCCATGAAGAAGAACACCTCATAGAACGACGGAACAGGCTCGTTGAAAGTGACAGTCTGATCCTCAAACGTATAGCCCGAGATTCCCCAGAACTCATCGTTGGTCGATACCGTAACCCCTGCGGTCAGTCCATACTCGCCGTTGAGCTTGAACGAAACTCCGTTTTCGATTACCACTTCAAGAGTGGACGGCCCATGATCAGGCGACTCAAACGTCAGGATGGCCTCCGTCTGGTCGGCATTGAGTTTCACCCGAACGTCATACGTCCCGGAGAACTGAACTTCCGAATAATAGACCTCATAATTATGATAGAGCGAATTGTATAACGTCACTGCCTGATCAGGCGATGCCACCCTAAATTCATTTGGATCCGTCGCCCCGAAGAAGCCACTTGGTGTCTGAATGACAAAGAGAGGATCATCCGTGAAATCCACATTGCGGTAGACAATCTCGTCTTCGCTAATTATATCCGCATGATAGACATGGCCCTCGCCGGTATAGAAATAGAAGTATTCGGGATTCATGGGGGCATACTCAGCCTCGCCGGTCATCACCAGATTCATATCGGCCAGATTGAGCGTCACCTTGGCATTCTTGATCGCAATAGGAGATCCCTTCACGGAGATATTATCGCCACCAAAGGTCAGCCCAAAGGGCGTTCCGAGGCGAAGCTCGCCGTTGGAAACGGCTCCCAATATAATGCTTGTGTCAGTGCCCGGGAAATAACTGTTCCAATTCCCCGCATTGATCTTGAACTCAAACTTGAGCTCCGGATCAGTCATCGTTATATCCCCGGTCCACTCATAGACACCCGGCTCGATGCAGGTCATCTTGAAATATGGAGCTCCATCGGCCCAATCATTGAACGAACCTGTTAGATAGAGATCGCCTTCATACTGGGAAATCTCATCGGGAGTCTCCACTTTGGTAAATGTCACCTCAGCCTCCGAGAAGTCCTCATTGAAAGTGACCGTTATGTCGTATGCGCCTGTCAACCCATTAACATCCACAACATATACCGCATTCGGCTTGACAATGGCCGTGAGGTTTTCGGGAGTGATCGGGTCTATGTATCCGTCGGGATCACCGTATTCCCGTCCGCTCGTAAGATCGTAGAAATAGAACCCGGAATTGCCGCTGAAATAGACATCTGTAAAGGTCAGAGTATTTCCATCGATCTTGTCCGGACTCAAGACGCTCTGGTCTTTGATCATCACAACCTTGTCGGAAGAGAGAGTAACGTCTCTGAGGCGCTTGAAATTGAGGGTAGCCGTTGTGCCGGCAAAAGTGACAGTGACGTCATAGACTCCGGACGCGCCCCCTGCGCTGTAGTAGGGAGTCCAATCCTGTGTACCGTTGAAGTAATCGAGCTGAGAAGTGAAATTATCCTCAAAAGTATTGTTGTCGCTGTTGTCAGCGGCAAACAACTCGTTATTTGCACTCACCAGGAGATAGCGGAAGAAAACGGGAAGCGTCACTTCACTAACCTTATACACATTGGGGTCCTCTGTGGCCACAAGGGGGGTCGCCAGGAACTCCCCGTTCTGATTGCCCCACTGGAAATAGAACGAAGAATAATCGATCTCCGGATCAACATGAACCGGATGTTGCGTAAATGTGACATACGCCTTAGATCCCTGGTATTCAACATGGATATCATACGCACCGTCAATATCGAGGACAGTGGAGAATCTCATCACGGCTGCATCCGCTGCGAAATGGTCAAGCACGCAGGAAAGGTTGTCATCCGTGATCTTTGCCCCCATCTGCGGCGAAGCGAAGACCCCCTCGTAATCGGAGGAAAGAACAAACTCCGTACCGCGAGTGAGCGTCAGTCCGATAATATCGTAGCTGCTGCCGGAGCTCTGAAAATAATGCTCTTCCCATTCTCCGCCACCGGTCGAGACATTGAAATAGAAATTGCTATAGTTCATCGATGGCCCCGCAGTCTCTTCGATCAGCAATTGCGCCGTTTCCTTGTCGAACTTGAATCTGTAGATCCCGTCAAAATAACCGTAGAGGCTACCCGGGTTGCTGGAGGCGAGCAGGTCCATCCAATCGCCGAAGATTACATCTTCGGGGTCGTAGGTGCCACCGTAAATATGACTCCAATCGTCATCCGCGATCTTGAATTGTGTCCATTCAGAATGGATTTCCAAGTTGTCCGTGGTATATAGGCCCGATGTTTCGTCATAGACCAACTTGTAATCATCAGATACGTCCCAGTTATTGAATCCTCCTCGGACATAGAGATATCTCTCCCCTTCGTAGTAGACAGGCGTTCCTTTGACAGTTATGATCCCTGTTGCAGCCTCATATACCACGCCTACGTTTTGAACTTCTTTAATGTTGTCAGCAAACAGGATGTTCCCGCCCGATGGCTCCAGATTGTAGGCAAGGTCGAGTTCCAAGTCAGTTCCGTTTGATCCCATGTTGAGATCTCCGTCCCATGTTCCGTCGTTAAGCTTGAAACCGGTGCCAAGCACGTTGCCAAACCATTCATAAACTCCCTCTGAGACCTCCGTCATCTTTGCGTCCGGGTCGGAAAGATACCACTCCATCCCGTTGACGTTTGTTCCGACGATATAGACGTCTTGTTGGGCGACGGCTGTAGTTGCCATCGCCAAGCCTGCGCCTATAATCACCGATTGTAGAAATCGATTCATACAAACTTTGTTTTTTAGTTAATAATATTGTTGTTTTAATCGCAATCTATTTTCTCCAAGGGCGCAAGTCGTCTCTCTGAATTTACCCATAGGAAAAAGCATGGCTCGCTTACTTAGCAAAGGTCTGTCGAAGTCATACCAACACAATAGTCCGCAAGTTGCCAACAAAGATATAAAAATATTTTCTAATTCACACTATCTCAATAAAAAATAAAAAAGGATGCTGACCAGCGGTCAACATCCTTCTATGAATGCTTGGAGATATTTCTCTAATGGGGTTTTTCTCTAATGGGGGAGCATTATTTCTTGATGAGCTTGCGGGTCGTGCCGTTGTCGAACTTCACAACGTAGATGCCGGCTTCCGTGGCAGACTCGATCCGACGGCCCGAAAGGTCGTAGATGGCTGCCACGTTGGCGTCACCGATTGTGATGTCATCGACACCTCCATAATAGAAGCTATACTTGACAGGAATGGTCAACTCCACGCCAGGAGCCTTGATTGTCACATCGCACTCCCCTTCAATCTGTCCGGAACGAGTAGGCATCGGGATGTAAACACTCAGCACGCATTCGTTATAACGACCTTCGGCCCAGCACTCCAACGGTCCTTCCCACTCTATTTCCAGCTCTCTACCATCATAATAGCTGCTGAGAGGAATTTCCCCATAAAGGCACTGCTCTTCATCCAACACAATCTCTTCGACCTCTGTCGTCAGCCAAGGATAAACGGCATTCAGTCCGATTGCGAACGCTGCGTACGGATCGACATACTCATCATCCTCCTTGTAGACCATCGGCTTGAGCGAATAGTAGGGCGGGCGTCCCGTCTGCTGGCTAACATCGATATGGTTCAGCATATATCCCCAGCAGAGATAGTTGGGATCCGGTTTGGTCGACTGCAACGGTGCGAAATACTCCACCTTGTCCGAATTGAACCCTTCGAACATGAAGAAATAGGCGGGGTGCTCATCCGTGGCCTTCACCACTGCCGGCTCTGCGAAATCAAACGGCAGGCAGAGATAGCTCTTCTGATTCTCATCCATCGCTAAGATGTCGGAGCCCTTGATCGTCGCCGAAGCAATCGGTGTCAAAGACTCATAATCCGCGCTCCAGTCTGAGTCGAGACCATAGATCGTGGCAGTCAGTTCCGCATCGTCGGCAATCTTGCCGTAACCATAGACCGTGATTCCATTGACCACCAGCGGCGCCTCCTCAGAAGGCATGAACAGGTTGCCGATTCCGATCAGATGAGAATAATCCCCCTCCATAGGCTCTGCTCCATTCAGCGTATAGTTGAGCCAATATTGGTCGACATTCTTGTTGTAACCGAACACCGGAATACCCATGTCGCCGATCTGGTCATCCTCAACCGTGGTGATACCGATTCCCGACTCATAAATATCGAAGGGGAAAAGGGAAACCTCAAAATCAGTTCCGTCATTGAACGTGATCTCCGGTTTTCCTCCCGCCTGGAAATAAGAATATGAGGCCTGATAATTCCCGAAACCGCCATCCTCGGTCGTCGCTTCCAAGACAGGGGGAGCGACGAAATTATTCTTCGTGGTCTGCGGAGTCGAATAATCAGGCGCATACATGAGGCTCAACTCCTCGGAATCGACCAAAGTCGCCTCCTGGTGGGTTTCAGGATCGGTATATCGCCAGGAATACTCGACATCGTCATAGTCCGACATATTGGTCCAAGTGATCGGAGCGTAGACGGGATAGAAAGCGATCCCGGCCTGAAGCGCACCGAGTTCCGGCGTCCGATCAAAGCCCCAGTAGAGCGTTTCATACGGGTTGATATAGCTGAGATCGTCCAGATTGGGGACTCCGATACCAATCGCGTCGATATACATCGTGTTGCCATCCGATCCGTAGTAACGGAACGCAACGCGCAACGTCTTCCCCGCATATTCGGCAAGGCTGATGTTATGCTGTTCCAAAGCGGTCGGGTAGATCATCAGCATCTCCTCCAGGTCCATATCCTTATACTCCTCGGCATAATCGCGGAGAAGGATCCATTTCTCCCCCTCGGGCTGGACATAGACCTGCAGGTTTGCGGCAACGATGGGATCGCCGACCCACTCCATAGTATCCCAATCGACATTCTCAAGAGTGAAGAGATAGCTGGGCGTGAACCAAAGCCAGTAGGAAAGATCCATCTTGCCGGGAACTTCGACAAACGGTGAAATGAGCCACTCATCCTGCTCTCCTTCCGAATAGTTGATCGCATACATGAACTTGCCGTCGGGCGCGGAAATCCCATAAGGGTCGGAGGCTTCGGGCGTCCAGCTATCCTCGCGGTCGACGTTACCCTTCATCTCGACCGACCATCCGTCGGGAGTCCAGTTGATATCGGCGCCATCCCAGTCCTCAAAACTCTCATAGAGGACATAGCCCTCGGGAAGAGAAGAGCGGGTCTCGCCCAATCTGACCTGCGGGGCCATCGAAACGCGGCCGTTCCCCAAGGGGGCGGCGGCTGCCGTCAGTGTCGCTCCGGCAAGGAGACAAGCGGTAAAAAGTTGTTTCATAAGCATTCGTGTTATATGGTGAATAATTATTCGGGTTAAAAAGAAGGCCGGGCGAGGAATAAGAATCGTCCGGCCGTCTCTAATATTTTTGGGATTCCTTATTTGACGGCCTGGAGATTGAGGCCGAACTCAATCGTCTTGGTCTGCGAGATGACAAGGGGGATCGCATCGAGCGCAAGCTCAATTTCAGCAGCATAGTCCTTGAGGGTATCATCCTCGGCGACATACTCCATTATCCCTTCCCTGAAGGAGGGGTCTGTTAGAATAGGGAGCAAGACATTTTGCATAAGCGGAAGGAGAAGTTCCGTCCCCAAATAAAGCTGCATCTCGCTGTCCGTGTGAGGGCAATTCATCGGGATGCCGCCCGCGAGCATCTCGGCAGCCTGCTTGACTGCAGCCATGATTACAGCCGGGTCGATCTGCGAGGCAGAGCCGTTGTCAGACGCCTCGGCGCGCGATGGTTTGCCGAAAGGATTCTCCGGTATGTTGGGGTCGCGGTTGGTGTTGTTGAGCAGGATAACACTCAGGACATCCGTCGGGTTGATAAACAGCTTTAGCATCGAATCCGTCAGCGGCACATATTGCAACATCGTCAGCGGCGCTTTGGCGTAGGTTGCCGCGCCGTTGGCTGTCTGCATGTAGGTTGCAACAAGGTTGCCCGACTCTGTAAAGGCGAGCGTCTTGAGACCGTTGACCAGCACCTGCGTGAGCGACATCTCGGCCGTCCCTCCGTAAACCGGGATGAAAGGATAGTTCACGAGCGCACGGAGTAATTCTTGAAGCCCGGCCTCAATCCCGGGAAGAGGCAAGGGGAGGGCCAGTTCCCAGACGATGTGGAAAGCCTGGTCAGCCGAGAGGGCGTCTCCGCTCCCTTTCTCCGGAGCCCACACTCCCCCGGCGAGAATCTGATTCTTCAGCTTCACGTCAGAGAGAACGAGGCTCATCAGCTCGGGGGTAGCCGCGCCCGTATAGCTGTATGTGACATAATCCGTGTCGCCCGAGCCGGAGAAAGTCCATTTCCCATCGCCCGGGGTCAGTTTGGCATCGACCGTCAGCGAGGGGGAACCGGGGAGCACTCCGGCTGTGGCCAGAGGCGGGAAACCCTTGAAATCCTCCGAGAGGGTTGAAAGATCGAACGCGCCGTCAAATGTGATCGTGGCCTTGTCGCCGGACTCCATCTTCAGCGCAGCCCGCTTTCCGGACATAGCCGACCCGTTGAACTCCACCTCGATCTCGTTCATGCCGAAATAGGTTTTGTCCGACAGCTTCTCCGGTGTCTTTTCATCTTTAGAACATCCGGCCAGCAGGAGCAATCCTGAAAGCCCGAAAGCTGCGATATGCTTGGTTTTCATAATATCCTATCTTTTAGAAAACGTAATCGACGCAGGCGCGGGAATCCTTATGGCCTGAAATGATGGATGCGGCAGCGACATGGGCAGGATGGGCGGCGTAGACCGCAACGTCCTCCATCGTCGGGACGACGGCTGTCAGAACCAGGTCCCAATCCTCGGCCGGATTTTCGTTCAGCCCGACCTCCATCGACTGGAGGATATCTATCTGCCCGGGAAGGGCGATAAGGGCCTCGGCGAACTTCCGCGCCACCTCCCGGCGTTCCTCCGCCGAGCCTTTCAGCTTGAATGTAACGATATGCTTTACCATAATATAGTTCGTTTCTTATGCCTTGGGAGCAGGGTAGAGGCGCTCGCGGGCAGCCGCCACCTTCTCATCCTCAATATAATCGTCATAATCCATCATCTTGTCGATGATGCCGTTGGGCGTCAGCTCGA
>CAYZQA010000058.1:0-12995 GCA_964480745.1 uncultured Sangeribacter sp.
ATACGAAAATGGCAGATTTGAAAGCATTTGCAGAACAGCTTGTTAACCTTACTGTTAAGGAAGTTAACGAACTCGCAGAGATCCTCAAGAACGAATACGGCATCGAACCCGCAGCTGCAGCTGTAGCAGTTGCTGCTGGTCCTGCTGCTGGCGCTCCCGCCGCTGAAGAGAAGACTGACTTCGACGTTGTCCTCAAGGCTGCTGGCGCAAGCAAGCTCGCTGTTGTTAAGCTCGTTAAGGAGCTCACCGGTCTTGGCCTTAAGGAGGCTAAGGAACTCGTTGACGGCGCACCCAGCGTTGTTAAGGAGGCTCTTCCCAAAGCTGAGGCTGAGGGCCTGAAGAAGCAGCTCGAAGAGGCTGGCGCTGAAGTTGAGCTTAAATAAGATCTCCAATACCGCTAAATAGGTTAGGAACGCGCCCAGCGCGTTCTTAACCTATTTATTCACGTTTTTCGCTTCCCGGGCTTTTGCCTTTTTCGTATCGCCCCGGATGCGACTCCTTCCCTCAAGGGATTTCTTCTCTCCCCCACATCACGGCCATTGGATTTTTTCCGGCCGAAAGGTGTCTGATTTATTATCGGTCACTTCATAGTTTGATCAAGCTGATGTTGAAGGCCAACTTCTTCTTTAATTGATTTTTTAAATCACAGCGGCTGGATTCCGGGAGCGCATGCTCACGTGATCCCGCCTTTTGTGCCTGTCCGGACGACAGGACTTGTTGCCGAGGATGGCTGATACAGGCTTTTAGACTTACACACTACAACATTTTTTGCAATGTCAGTTAATTTAACCGAAAAACCGCGTGTAAACTTCGCGTCGATCAAGAATCCGTTGCCCTTCCCGGACTTCCTCGAAGTTCAGCTGAAGTCGTTCAAGGATTTCCTTCAGCTCGACACTCCCCCCGAACAGCGCAAGAACCAGGGACTCTACAAGGTCTTCGCGGAAAATTTCCCGATCGCCGACACCCGGAACAATTTCGTTCTCGAGTTTCTGGACTATTACATCGACCCCCCGCGCTATAGCATCGAGGAGTGCCTGGAAAGAGGCCACACTTATAGCGTGCCTCTTAAAGCTAAACTGAAGCTTTACTGCACGGATCCCGACCATGAGGACTTTGATACCACCATCCAGGATGTCTACCTTGGTCCTATCCCTTATATGACCGACCAGGGTACGTTTGTCATCAATGGTGCGGAACGTGTCGTTGTGTCTCAGCTCCACCGTTCCCCGGGCGTCTTTTTCGGTAGCAGTGTCCACGCAAACGGCACTAAGCTCTATTCAGCCCGCATCATTCCTTTCCGCGGAAGCTGGATTGAGTTTGCAACTGACATAGGCAATGCTATGTATGCTTATATTGACCGTAAGAAGAAACTTCCGGTCACAACCCTTCTGCGTGCTATCGGATTCGAATCCGATAAGGAAATCATCGAGCTGTTTGATCTCGCAGAGGAAATTAAGGTTGATCTTTCAAGCCTCAAGGCCGCTGTCGGCCGTCGTCTCGCCGGACGTATTGTTGAACACAGCGTCGAGGATTTCGTTGATCCCGATACTGGCGAGGTTACTTCCATCGAGCGTAACCAGGTTGTTCTCGACCGTGGCGAGGAGATCACTGAAGATAACATCGAGGCAATTATCAATTCCGGCGCCAAGACCATTCTCCTTGAAAAGGCGAATGTCAACCAGAATGACTTCAACCTCGTTTTCAATACCCTGAAAAAGGACCCGGCTAACTCCGAGCAGGAGGCCGTCACTTACATTTACCGACAGCTCCGCAACGCAGATCCACCGGATCCCGCATCGGCAAGAGAGGTGATCCAGGGTCTCTTCTTCTCCGAGAAACGTTATGACCTCGGTGAAGTAGGCCGCTATCGTATCAATAAGAAACTCGGTCTTGATACTCCCATGGATGTGAAAGTCCTGACAAAGGAAGACATCGTGGAGATTATCAAGTATCTTATCGGTCTGATCAATGCCAAGAGCGAGGTCGACGATATCGACCACCTTTCAAACCGCCGCGTACGCACCGTCGGAGAACAGCTCTACAACCAGTTCGGTATCGGTCTGGCGCGTATTTCCCGTTCGATCCGCGAGAAGATGAATGTCCGCGACAATGAAGTCTTCAAGCCGATCGACCTCATCAATGCAAAGACCATTTCTGCGGTGATCAATACGTTCTTCGGAACGAACGCCCTCTCGCAGTTTATGGACCAGACCAACCCTCTGGCTGAGATCACCCACAAGCGCCGTATGTCGGCTCTTGGTCCCGGCGGTCTTTCCCGTGAGCGTGCAGGTTTCGAGGTCCGAGACGTTCACTACACTCATTATGGCCGTCTCTGTCCGATCGAGACTCCTGAAGGTCCGAATATCGGTCTTATCTCTTCGCTTTGCGTTTACGCTAAGATCAACAATCTCGGGTTTATCGAGACTCCATATCGTAAAGTCGATAACGGCAAGGTCAACCTCAATAACGATGATGTCGTTTATCTGACAGCCGAAATCGAGGAAGGCCAGACAATTGCTCAGGGTAATGCTCCGGTTAATGATGACGGTTCGTTCATCAATCCGACAGTGAAGGCACGTCTGGATGCTGACTTCCCGATCGTTCCGCCAAATGAGCTTCAGCTTATGGATGTGGCTCCGATCCAGATTGCATCCATCGCAGCTTCGCTCATTCCGTTCCTTGAACACGATGATGCTAACCGTGCGTTGATGGGTTCGAACATGATGCGCCAGGCTGTGCCCCTTCTCCGTAGCGAGGCTCCCATTGTCGGAACCGGTATCGAAGGCCAGCTTATCCGCGATTCCCGCACCCAGATCATGGCTGAAGGGGAAGGCGTGATTGAGTTTGTCGATGCTACCGTGATCCGTATCCGTTACGACCGAACGGAAGATGAAGAGTTTGTTCAGTTTGAATCGGCGGTTAAGGAGTATAAGCTTCCTAAGTTCCGCCGTACGAACCAGGGCACGACCATCGACCTCCGTCCGATCTGCCGGAAGGGCCAACGCGTCAGCAAAGGCGATATCCTTACTGAGGGATACTCTACCGAAAAGGGAGAGCTCGCCCTCGGTCGAAATCTTAAGGTTGCCTTCATGCCTTGGAAAGGATATAATTATGAGGATGCTATCGTGCTCAACGAGCGCATGGTCCGCGAGGACATCCTGACTTCTGTGCATGTCGACGATTATACACTCGATGTCCGCGAGACTAAACGAGGAATGGAGGAACTGACTTCCGATATTCCCAATGTCAGCGAGGAAGCCACCAAGGATCTCGACGAGCGCGGCATCATCCGCGTCGGAGCCTATGTTGTCCCGGGCGACATCATGATCGGTAAGATCACGCCGAAGGGTGAGAGCGATCCGACTCCTGAAGAGAAACTTCTCCGCGCTATCTTCGGCGACAAGGCCGGCGATGTGAAGGATGCTTCCCTTAAGGCGACTCCTTCGTTGAAGGGTGTGGTTATAGGAACCAACCTTTTCTCCCGCGCTACAAAGAAGAAAGGCTCCAAGAACAGCGCCAATGCGCAGCTGCCTCTCATTGATGAGGAATTCGAGGAGAAGCAGAGCGACCTTCTCAATATCATGGTCGACAAGATGCGCACCCTGCTCAAGGGTCGGACCTCGGCCGGAGTTAAGGATTTCATTGGCTCGGAAATTGTCCCTGCAGGCAGCGGCTTTGACCATGTCGATTTTGCCAATATTGACTATGAAACTGTCAATATTTCTGATTGGACTGACGATGAGCGCACAAACCGCATGGTCGGCGAGCTGATCACAAACTATATGCGCAAGTCGAAAGAGATCGACGCCCAGCTTCGTCGTCGCAAGCTTGACATCACAATCGGCGACGAGTTGCCCTCAGGAATCATGCAGATGGCCAAGGTCTATATCGCCAAAAAGCGTAAGATCGGCGTCGGTGACAAGATGGCAGGTCGCCACGGTAACAAGGGTATCGTTTCCCGTGTTGTCCGTCAGGAGGATATGCCGTTCCTCGAAGATGGAACGCCTGTCGATATCGTCCTTAACCCGCTGGGTGTGCCTTCCCGAATGAACCTCGGTCAGATCTTCGAGACCGTTCTCGGTTGGGCCGGAAAAGAACTTGGCGAGAAATTTGCTACTCCAATCTTCGATGGCGCCTCGCTTGACGACCTGAATGAGTGGACCGATAAGGCCGGACTTCCCCGCTATGGTAAGACATACCTTTATGACGGAGGAACCGGCGACCGGTTTGACCAGCCAGCGACGGTAGGAGTCATCTACATGCTTAAGCTCGGCCACATGGTCGAAGACAAGATGCACGCCCGTTCGATCGGACCTTACTCGCTGATCACTCAGCAGCCACTTGGAGGTAAGGCCCAGTTCGGTGGTCAGCGTTTCGGAGAGATGGAGGTCTGGGCGCTTGAAGCATTCGGCGCCGCCCACATCCTGCAGGAAATCTTGACTATCAAGAGTGACGATGTCGTTGGCCGTTCAAAAGCTTACGAAGCCATCGTCAAGGGCGATCCAATGCCGAACCCCGGTATCCCTGAATCTCTCAATGTGCTTCTGCATGAGCTTCGTGGTCTCGGTCTGAGCATTAAGCTGGATTAATAGTAAAATATAAACGGCCTCTTCCCCGGGGCATTCCTGCCTCGGGGATTTGGCCGACACAACATAGAAGGAACAAAATGGCTTTTAGAAAAGACAATAAGATTAAAAGCAACTTCTCGAAGATCACCATTGGCCTCGCTTCTCCCGAAGAAATCAAGGAGAATTCGAGCGGCGAGGTGCTCAAGCCCGAGACGATCAACTACCGTACGTACAAGCCCGAGCGAGACGGTCTTTTCTGTGAAAAGATCTTCGGTCCTGTGAAGGATTTCGAGTGCCACTGCGGTAAGTACAAACGTATCCGCTACAAGGGTATCGTCTGCGACCGTTGCGGTGTCGAGGTGACTGAGAAGAAGGTGCGTCGTGAACGTATGGGCCATATCGAGCTCGTCGTGCCGGTCGCACACATCTGGTATTTCCGCTCCTTGCCCAGCAAGATCGGTTATCTTCTTGGCCTCCAGACCAAGAAGCTTGACGACGTGATCTATTATGAGCGCTATGTCGTGATCAATCCCGCAGGCGTCGAGGCTGTGCTCGATTCGACCCCGAATGCCGAGCCTCGCCCCCTCAAGCGTCTCGATTTGCTTACGGAGGAGCAATACCTCCGCATTATGGAATCCCTCCCCGAAGGTAACGAACTTCTTGAGGATGGCGATCCCAATAAGTTTGTGGCTAAAATGGGTGCGGAGGCTATCTATGATCTGCTCAGCACCATCGACCTGAAGACCGAGGCTGCGAATCTGCGCCAGATTGCGGAGCAGGATGGCTCCCAGCAGCGTAAGACTGAGGCTCTCAAACGTCTCCAGGTTGTCAATTCATTCATCGCATCGGCCGATCGTAACCGTCCGGAATGGATGATTCTTAAGGCTGTCCCGGTCATTCCGCCAGACCTGCGTCCTCTTGTGCCCCTTGATGGTGGCCGTTTCGCTACGTCTGACCTCAATGACCTCTATCGCCGCGTCATTATCCGTAATAACCGTCTGAAAAGGCTCATCGAGATCCAGGCGCCTGAGGTGATTCTCCGTAATGAAAAGCGTCTTCTCCAGGAAGCTGTGGATTCTCTTCTCGACAACAGCCGCAAGTCGTCTGCTGTCAAGAGCGATGTCAACCGCCCACTCAAGTCTCTTTCCGATTCGTTGAAAGGTAAGCAGGGTCGTTTCCGTCAGAACCTTCTCGGTAAACGTGTCGACTATTCCGCCCGTTCGGTTATCGTCGTCGGACCGGAGCTGAAGATGCATGAGTGTGGTATTCCCAAGCTGATGGCTGCCGAACTCTACAAGCCGTTCATCATCCGCAAGCTCATTGAACGCGGAATCGTTAAGACGGTTAAGAGCGCAAAGAAGATTGTCGACCGTAAGGAGCCCGTTGTCTGGGACATTCTTGAGTATGTGATGAAGGGTCATCCGGTTCTCCTCAACCGTGCCCCGACTCTTCACCGTCTCGGTATCCAGGCTTTCCAGCCCAAGATGATTGAAGGAAAGGCTATCCAGCTTCACCCGCTCGCTTGTACGGCATTCAACGCCGACTTCGACGGCGACCAGATGGCTGTCCACCTTCCCCTCAGCAACGAGGCTGTTCTTGAGGCCCAGATGCTGATGCTCGGCGCCCATAATATCCTTAACCCTGCCAATGGCGCCCCTATTACCGTGCCTTCGCAGGATATGGTGCTTGGTCTTTACTATATTACGAAGCTTCGCCCCGGAACAAAAGGCCAGGGAACAATTTTCTATGGTCCCGAAGAAGCGGAGATCGCTTATAACGAAGGCCGCGTTGACCTTCACGCCCCTGTCACTATCCTCGTTGATGATGTCGACAAGGATGGCAATCCGGTGAAAGTCCTGAAGGAAAACACTTCCGTTGGCCGCGTGCTCTTTAACCGTTATGTGCCCAAAGATATCGGATATGTCAATGAGATTATCTCCAAGAAGTCTCTGCGTGGCATTATCGGAAATGTTATCAAGACTTGCGGTGTGACCCGTTCCGCCCAGTTCCTTGATGACATCAAGAACCTCGGTTACAGAATGGCATTCCGCGGCGGTCTGTCGTTCAACCTCGGAGATGTCATTATCCCGAAGGAAAAAGAGGAGATGGTGGCGGAAGGCCATCGTCAGGTGGAGGAAGTGAAGGCTAACTTCGCAATGGGTTTCATCACGGCTGCCGACCGTTACAACCAGGTAATCGACATCTGGACGGCCGTCAACAAGAAACTCGCCGACACCCTGATGAAGCAGATGGAGGATGACCAGCAAGGTTTCAACTCCGTATACATGATGCTTGATTCCGGTGCCCGTGGTTCTAAAGACCAGATCCGTCAGCTTTCCGGTATGCGTGGTCTTATGGCTAAGCCGCAGAAGGCCGGTGCTGAAGGTGGCCAGATCATCGAGAACCCGATTCTTGCAAACTTCAAGGAGGGTCTGTCGGTGCTGGAGTACTTCATCTCCACTCACGGTGCGCGTAAAGGTCTTGCGGATACGGCTCTTAAGACGGCCGATGCCGGTTACCTTACCCGTCGTCTCGTTGACGTCGCTCACGATGTGATCATCAACGAAGAGGATTGCGGAACGCTGCGCGGTCTTGTTTGCACGGAGATAAAGAACAACGAGGAAGTTGTCGCTTCGCTGGCTGAACGTATCCTGGGACGCGTTTCGGTCCATGATGTCATCGATCCCCGCGATCCCGAGCATATCATCGTCAAGGCCGGAGAGGAAATCACTGAAGCAGCAACGGCAGAAATCGATGCTGCCGGTATTGAGTCGGTTGAAATCCGTTCGGTTCTGACCTGCGAATCCAAGAAAGGCGTTTGTGCAAAATGCTACGGGCGTAACCTGTCGACTCATCGTATGGTTCAGAAAGGAGAGGCTGTCGGTGTCATTGCCGCCCAGTCTATCGGTGAGCCGGGTACGCAGCTGACCCTCCGTACGTTCCACGTCGGTGGTGTCGCCGGTAACGTTGCCGCAGTCAAGGATGTCACTACCCGTCACGGAGGTCGCCTTGAAATCGAGGAACTCCGCACTGTCAAGGATAAGAATGGCGTTGACATCGTTGTAGGCCGTATGGCTGAAATGCGTGTCGTCAACCCCGAGACCGGAATGGTTCTGATGAATGCCAATATTCCTTACGGTTCCAAACTTTATTATGGCGACGGCGCCATGGTTGAGGATGGCACTATGATTTGCGAATGGGACCCCTTCAACGCCGTGATCGTTGCCGAAGAAGGCGGTATCGTCCACTTCGAAAACATGGAGGAAGGTATCACCTACCGTATCGAGGCTGATGAAGCCGCTTCCATCCGCGACCGCATCATCATTGAATCCAAGGATCGTGCCAAAATCCCGACCGTCCAGTTCACGGATAAGGAGGGAAATGTGATCCGCACATATACGCTCCCTGTAGGTGCACACCTTCTGATCAACGAAGGCCAAGAAATCACTCCGGGTGAGGTATTCGTCAAGATTCCTCGCGCTTCGAACTCTGCAGGCGACATCACGGGCGGTCTGCCTCGTGTCACTGAGCTCTTCGAGGCCCGCAACCCCTCGAACCCTGCTGTCGTTTCTGAGATCGATGGCGAGGTCAAATATGGAAAGATCAAGCGTAACAACCGTGAGATTTCCGTCACATCCAAGCTTGGGGAAGAAAAGAAATATCTTGTTCCTCTGTCGCGTCAGCTCCTCGTTCAGGAGAACGACTATGTGCGTGCCGGAACGCCTCTTTCCGATGGCGCCATCACGCCGGCTGATATCCTCAATATCATGGGTCCGACGGCCGTTCAGGAGTACATTGTGAATGAGGTTCAGGATGTCTATCGTTCCCAGGGTGTGAAGATCAACGACAAGCACTTTGAGGTGATCGTCCGCCAGATGATGCGTAAGGTTAACGTAGTTGATCCGGGAGACACTCGCTTCCTCGAGCAGCAGATTGTCGACAAGCGCGACTTCCAGGCTGAGAACGATGCAATCTGGGGCAAGAAATACATCATTGACGCTGGAGACTCTGAAAACTATCTTGCCGGCGAAATCATCACGCAGCGCAAACTCCGCGATGAGAACTCTGCCCTGAAGCACAAAGACCTCCGCACAATGACAGTGCGTGATGCCATGCCTGCCACCTCTGAGCAGATCCTGCAGGGTATCACAAGAGCTGCCCTCCAGACCTCCAGCTTCATGTCGGCGGCTTCCTTCCAGGAAACGACCAAGGTCCTCAACGAGGCTGCCATCAATGGTAAGACCGACACTCTCGAAGGAATGAAGGAAAACGTTATCTGCGGTCACCTCATCCCGGCCGGAACCGGTCTCAGGGAATATCAGAAGATTGTCGTTGCCAACAAAGATGAATTGGCGAGCCTTCAGCTGACTGATAATCCCGAAGAGATTCTCGATGTAGAAGCCGTAGAAGTAAACTAAAATCCAGAAATATCTATAAATAAAGGCCGGACTCTAAGTCTGGCCTTTATTGTAAACTTATTATTGTCAATTTTCATGGAGAAGGACAATATATCAATCGTAAATAAAGCCGCGTGTTTCGGCTGTCACGGATGTGGAGAGGTCTGTCCCAAAGAATGTATTTCTTTTCAAGAGGATGACGAGGGGTTTCTTTATCCAAAGGTAGGAGAGGGTTGCATACATTGCGGATTATGCGTTCAAGTTTGTCCTGCGCTTAATCGAACGCTTGATGATCCATTGGCTGTTTATGCGGCAAAAAACCGTGATGCCAATCTGCAATATTATTCATCCTCAGGCGGCGCCTTTACGGCGCTTGCGATTCCTTTTTTGAATGGGAACGGGAAAGTCTACGGAGCTGCCTATGATAATTGCTTCAACGGGGTCTCCCATCATTCAATCGAAAGCCAGAATGATTTGAAATTGCTGAGAGGAAGCAAATATGTCCAGAGTAATTTGGAGGGGGTATATAAACGGGTAAAGAGGGATCTTTCGACTGGAAAGAAGGTATTATTTTCCGGTACGCCATGTCAGGTCATGGGTCTGAAAAATTATCTAAGAAGAGATTACCCCAATCTGACGACGGTAGATCTTTTGTGCTATGGCGTACCCTCACCCAAGATTTTCCGAGATTATATTCTGAGCATACGCCAGAAATATGGGGAGATCGCGGAGATAAACATGAAAGATAAGCAGAGGGGATGGAACAAACAGATTCCAAAGATAATAATGGCCGATGGCAATGTATTGCCAACGAGATACGGCGTCTTATGGCTAAAGATATATTTTTCCCGACTTGCATTGAGACCCTCCTGCTATACATGCCCCTTCACCTGCCTATCGCGCTGCGGCGATATATCAATCGGCGACTACTGGGGAATAGAAAAAGTCAATCCCGATTTTTACTCAACAGAAGGGGTTTCGCTGATCCTAATAAATTCTAAAAAGGGACAACTCCTTCTGGAAGAAGTGGCGAAGGGATTGGAATTATACAAAAGCAACGCCGAAGACTGTAAACAGCAGGCCCTTGAAAAGCCGATGGCCGCTCCGGCAGAGCGAGCCGAATTCTGGCGTCAATATCAGTCCACCGGCTTCACCCAAACCTGTCTCTCCCTCTGGCAAATCGAGTAATCCCTGAGAAAAAGAAAACCGCTGAGTTATTTGACGGCTCTCAGCCGGTCGCGATCTACCTCCCGGTCTGGTGGAGGCGTGGCCGTGCAGTGGATCATTATGGTGTCGATCGGTGTGGTTCGGTTCATGTGAGAATATTTTGAGAACTTTTTAATACGAATATTTGTATTATAAGAAAAGTAGTACTACCTTTGCAGTGAGTTCTTAATCTCGATGTTTAACCCTTTAATTCATTTAAGATGAAAGTAGAATTAAACGAGAAGGAAGAGGAACTCATTGCGGCGATCCGTAATTACAGGCGGGGATTCCCGGACAGTTTCCCCAATCTACTGTATTATGCCCAGCAGATCTTTGATGAGCTGACGGATCTGCCGTAGAGTTTCGGAGGCATCCTTCTTCTTTGAAGGAATGAAGAGGGAGGATGCCTTTTGAAACTCTGTAATTATCGGGTTTTATCAACGCGTAAATCATAAATTATGGAATCACAGGAAGTCCTCTCAGACGCAAAGAAAAAACTTCAGGATATACTTGTCGCCATCTCGTGGCGCGAGATAGCGCGGACATACTTTGGTAAATCCAGTTCTTGGCTCTATCATAAGCTGGATGGAATCAAGGGTGACGGCAGTCCTGGGGGAGGGTTTTCCCCTGCCGAAAAGCAACAACTGAAAGAAGCCCTTCAGGATTTAGCCAACCGTATAAACACAGCAGCCTCCGAACTCTAAATAATTTGTCAGACACTCCCTCCTCAGCCCCGGCCCGTCCAGCCGGGGCTGTCTGTTAAATGATCGAGCTCTTCTTTTCGCTAAATTTCTTTCAACGTTACATTGCAACAGTAGCTTCCGAGAGCTTTGATAAAAGAAATCCGTCCGGACGCCCGTTGCGCCCGGACGGATGGCCGACGACACCAGCCAAAATGACAGATGAAGAAGATGAAATATGAAGTCAGATGTCGTCGGCCAATCCCTGGAGTTCCATTCCGATTGTATGAAGGGCGAGTCGGAGGGTGGCGAGTTCATCGGGTGTGAACTCGCATGGCTTACCGTTCTTTATATGATGGTTTAGTTTTTGGGAGAACCAGCTTCCTGACCTCCCGAAGAAGCGTTGGGCGATATAAGACCCGTTTACGACCCGGAGGATGTCTTCGCGCCCGAGGTCTTGATATTTTTCGCGGATAGAATCCGCCAATGATTTTTCTCCGTTTGTCATAAAATTTGTTTTGGGTTCCTTTCCCCGGGGAAGGAAGAAGATTTTATAGTGGTGATAAGTTTGAAGAAATTAAACGTCAACTTAGTTTCAAATCTCATCGGCGGTCTGAAGGAGTTTCCCGGCAATGTCGCGCAATGCCTCGCGCAGCGTTTCTTTCTGGCCATCCGTGAAATCGCATTCGTTTCCATTGCCGTCATAGCCGTTGAGGCGTTGATAAATCCAACCTCTTGAGAATCCGAAATAGTCTTTGGATATGTTCCCCCATTTGAGGTAGGGGAGGATGTCCCCAAGTTTGCCTATAGTCTTTTCCATGCCGTGTCGTTTTTTCTCACTCCCCAACTGGGGAGTGAGTTGGGTTAATTTTCATCTCTTTCTTTGAGTTCGTCTCCCAACTACACAGCAAAGATAGTATTATTTATCTTACTGACAAAATTTTTTTGCCATAATTTTGATGAATAAACTAATTAAGTCGTTATGCTTGGGGTAGCAAAGTCCTTTCCAATGAAGTTCCGCAGCCGATGAGAGGATACGGCCCGGCCTTCCGCATTCGGGAAGCCGGGCCGTTGTCGGACAGTGCAGATGGATGACGAAAAATTGACTACAAGCTGTCCGACAATGTCTGTATCTCCTGGGCTATAGTGTCGAGGGCTGCCTTCAGTGTCTGCTTTTCTTCGGGAGAGAAGTCATCGGGCTTTCCGTTCCGAATGTCGTGGTTTAGTTTATGGCATATCCATGAGCGCGATTTCCCGAAGAAGCGTTCCGCAATATAAGATGCCTTCAGAACCTTCATTATGTCCTGCTCCCTGAGTTCCGTCACCATCCGGTCAGCTCCAGGCACTCCTCTCTTCAGGCGCGAAAGCGTCTCGTCAGCCATACGTTGGCCTTCCTCCGATTCGGCTTGCCTAATAATCTCTTCAATCAAATTTTCTTCTCTCATTTAAAAATATTTTGTACACATTCTCTCTCTTATCGAGAGAGCAAAGATAATCAACTTCTGTTGATTATCAAATTAATTCAACGAATAATTATAAAGATAGGGAACATTTTCCTCCCAGCCGCAGCAATAATTTTTGTCGGACCAGTTGACTGTCACTTCAATTCAACTCGTTTCCATCTCTCTATATATTACTCCGATTCATCATTGTTTCCCGCCTCGTCGGCGTTCTCGATCGCCGTTGCATAGTCTTCGAGGCGGCGAGCGATGTCGCGGAAGGATTCGGCCAGACGGGCATATTCCTCCGCGTTGAAAGAACGCTTCTTGTGGCAGACTGTGTAGCCGTTCAGTTTCTGGGCAAACCAACTCTGCGACTTCCCGAAGTATTCCCGCGCCAGACGGGAGACGTTAATCAGTCCGTCCAGTTCAAGGAACGCCACCCATACGGCCTCCGACTTCACCTTCATCTGACGCTCCCGCCTTAACACAGGATCGATAAATTGTTCATAGGTCATTTTCTCTTTCTCCATTCCTGTATTGAATTTATGTTTAACTGGGTTGCAAAGTTAATAATTATTTTATTAATGAGATATATTTCCAATAAATTTGTAATGTTCGTGTGTGAATCGAGTGGATTCTAACCAAAGGGGAAGGAATAATTCAAATTAAAATAATCAAATGAGGAAGCCATAGAACTATAGC
>CAYZQA010000059.1:0-12555 GCA_964480745.1 uncultured Sangeribacter sp.
TCGCCCTTTTCCGCAATAATCCCGAAGAATTTATCCGTAAGGTCGTACAGATAATCCGAGAGCAGAAAGCCACAATGATAGTAGACCATATCCACTATCATCTCACCGATGGTAAATATGATTCAGACATATTCACAGCGTCGAGTCGTGCGGATTTTGACAAGGCAGTCGAGACCTCGAAGCATATCACTGACTATGTCGTCTCTGACAGCCAGGGAGAGCGCAACTTTGCCCATGACCTGGATGAGGCAGAGGAAGTAGTGGTTTACGCCAAACTGCCACGCTCCTTTCAAATCCCCACGCCAGTTGGCAACTATGCTCCCGACTGGGCTATAGCGATGCAGAAAGGCGCAGTCAAACACATTTTCTTCATTGCTGAAACCAAAGGCTCGCTCCAGTCCATGCAACTTAACGCAATAGAAAATGCCAAGATTGACTGTTGCACTCAGCTGTTCAACGAAATCTCAACCGACAACGTCAAGTACCATAAAGTAACCTGCTACCAAGACCTTCTCGACGCAATGACGGCAGCAAAGTAAGAGAGTTGTCGATATGAAATCGTAAAAAGTTAGTCGGCCGCGTCAATTGTTTGGCGCGGCCGACTGGCTATTCTTAATTATTTTCAGTTGAAGCTGTTTGTTACGGCTTATTCTGTGATGATGCGGCGGGCGCCGACGTAGCGGCCTTCGTAGTAGCCCTGGCAGTCGTCGATCTTGACGCCTTTCAGGCTCGCGTGGATGAATTTGAAGCTGCCGTTTGAGTTGTCCGCGCTTACCACAATCCCTACATGACCTACATTCTTTCCGCTTCTACGGCTTGTAAAGAATACCAGGTCGCCCTTGCGGAGTTCTTTGCGATCTACTTTCACTCCCTGCGTGTATTGAGCGCTGGAAGATGCGTTGAGACTGAACCCGAACTGACGGTAAACGTAGCTTGAGAATCCTGAGCAATCGAAGGCCTTGGGCCCTTTCATTCCGCCTCTGTAAGGCTTGCCGATGTGCTTGCGGGCTTCCGTCAGAAGGTCCTCAACCATTCTGGAGGACTCGTCGCTAAGCTGATTCACGATACCGCTTTCACGCTTTGCTATGTCTTCTTTCAACATTCCGCTGATCACGGAAGCATCCATTTTAGAACGCTGCACGTTGGCGAGCTGCTCCTGATGAATTTTATTATGGGCTGTTTGAACTTTTGTCTTCGTCTGAGCGTTAGAAGAAAAAACAGCTCCAAGAATCAATAAGCTTGAAATAAGTATCTTGCGGGTCATATACTAAAGTCAGTTCTAAATATTTAAATCATTGCGATTTTCCGGAAGTCCCCGGATAAACGAATGATTTTCTAATCGTTTGCGTTGCAAAGATAGTCATAATAATTGTTAATTGAAAATTAAGATGCTCAAAATTAGGCTATAAAAGATTCTTTTAAGATTCTTTTACAATTAGCACGGTTTTAATTTTTTGTGCATTTTTGAATTAAAATTCCCTTGCAAATTCCACCAATCAATTTATTAAGCAATTTTAGTCCAATATATTACATTATAATGTCTCCAACTTGCTTTAATGAGTCAGTTTAAAATTTCAGATAGAAATTTTTGCATAGTTGGCGGTGTTCATCGGTCGGCATGCCGGGAGAAACTTCCAATATAAGCGTTTCTTTATTCAGGATTTCCTTTACCTTATTTACTCTCTCCTCTTCCTTTACGAATTCCAGCATCGTGCGTTTGGAGGGCAAGTTCTCCCTTCCCCTTACTTCGCATATCCTTGAGAGGTCCATCCCTACTTCCTTTGCAACGGCAATCAGTTCTTCGGCCTGTTCTGTCGGCACGATCATGGCCAACCGTCCGAGGGGAGCCAGTAATGGGACGGACAATCTAATCAATGTCTCCGGGGATAGCAGATCCTGATGACGCGCAGCAATCCTGGCAGACCCATCCTGGGCTACTCCCGAGTCAAAGTATGGAGGATTGGATATGATTCGGTCGTAGGTTGACCTGATTCCCGGTTCGAGAGCAAAACGGGTGAAATCTCCGCAGATGGCGGTGAGCCGATCAGCCCAAGGGGATGTCTCGAAGTTGGCAGATGCTTCTTCGTATGCTCCCTGTTCCATTTCTATGGCATCAATAGCGGTTTCAGGATTCCTTTGGGCGCACATGAGGGCGAGGAGTCCGCAGCCGGTGCCCACGTCCAGTATCTTCCCCTTGCCCTCCAATGGAGTCATCCAACTGCCGAGGAGCACCGAATCAACACCTATTTTCATGGCGCTTCTTTCATGGCGGCAATCAAACTGTTTGAACCGAAAGACTCTTTCCTTTTTTCTCTTTTCCATCTCCACTATTTTATTTCCGCTTCCTCCTTTTTCCTCACACCCTATCAAGAAAACGCCGATAAAGAGAAGTAATTTCCCGAGTCAATTATTTTTGTTAATTTTGCAGTCAATTTGGCCGCCATATCAGGAGGGAGTTAAATTGCGCATTACTGTTTAATTTCCTTAAGGCCAGTCAATTAATTTCAAACTGAATCTATTTAAGACCCCTCATAATTCTCATGCCAACCCCAGCATCAATCCAAGCGTTCCTATCTGATCTTGATATGCCCCCTAGTATCTATAAAATAAGCTATACCGGGGCGCGGAGATTACGCAGCATGGATCCCATCATTGTCCTTCCCATCGAGGGGGAGACGTTCTTCCCTTATATGCACATTATGCTCACTCTCGAACTCCCCGAGCTACAGGACGCTGTCATGGAAGCCGTCAAGCGCCGCGAACCGGTGTTTGTGGTCAATCTGCCTGAGTTGCCGAATAACGTCCCCTCTGAGGAACTCCCGGAGGACATTGACCTATTGAAAGGAATGTACGGCACGCCGGCCTTGATCAAGGATGTGAACAAAGATGACAACGGCGTGATGAGGGTTTTCGTGATCACCGGCTATCAGGCAAAGCTGGAGGAGGTCTGGGAATCTCCGGTTGAAGACCCAGATGGGACGCCGTTGATCTTAGGGAAAATAAAAGAGACTAAACTGACTCCCATTAAATCTGATAAGGAATGGGAGGAGGAATTCAACGCGGTCCTCAATCAAAAATATGAGGAAAGCGTGAGGATTTTGCCCGAGGAACAAAAGAAAAAACTTCTTGAGGCACTCCGCATGACCCCTCCTGAATCGTTGCGCTATCTGCACGTTATGATTCAGAACACATTCCTGAACAATGACGAAAAACAGGAACTCCTCAATCTGACCTCTCTCGCTAAGCGGCGTGACCATTTTCTCAGACTGATTGAACGGAGCTCCAAAAGAATGTCGATCCGCGAAGAGATAGCCCGACGTACCAGCGAGGAATTCGGCCAGCGCCAGAAGGAGGATTTCATTCGCGCCCAGATCCGGACGATGCAGGATGAAATTGGGGATACATATGAAGACGAGGAGATTCTTGCTCTTCGCGATAGAGCCTCACAGAAAGTATGGAGTGAGGAAGCAAAAGCTGCGTTTGAAAAGGAACTAAAGAAACTTCAGCGTTTCAACCCGACATCGCCGGAATATGCGTTGCAATATTCCTGGATCGACACTTTCCTTTCCCTTCCATGGAATAATATAGATGAGGAAGACTTCGAACTTAAGGAAGTGGAAGAGGTCCTCGAACGGGATCACTACGGTCTGGAAAAGGTGAAGGCCCGTATCCTGGAGCAGATGGCGGTCATGAAATTAAGAAAGGATATGAAGGCTCCAATCCTTTGCCTTTACGGTCCTCCGGGAGTCGGAAAAACTTCCTTGGGGAAATCCATCGCCGAGGCTCTGGGACGCAAATATGCCAGGGTTGCTTTGGGAGGCGTCCACGATGAGGCTGAAATCCGGGGCCACCGAAGAACCTATCTCGGCGCTATGCCCGGACGCATTATGGCTGCCCTCGAACGTTGCGGGACGAGCAATCCCGTCCTTGTCCTGGATGAGATCGACAAGTTGGGCAAAGGGATCAAGGGGGATCCTTCGACTGCCCTGCTGGAGGTGATGGATCCGGAGCAGAATGTTCGATTTCATGACAACTATATCGACTACGACTATGATTTGTCGAAGATTCTTTTCATTGCCACAGCCAATGACCTGAGCAACATTTCGGCCCCGCTCCTCGACAGGATGGAGTTGATCGAGATTGGGTCGTATGTGGAGGATGAGAAGGTAGAGATTGCCATTAGGCATCTTGTTCCGAAGGCCTTGAAGGAACTCGGGTTGGATAAGGAAGGGGAAGAAGCTATAAAATTCTCAAAAGATGCCATCAGGGAGCTGATACAGTCCTATACGAGGGAAAGCGGTGTCCGTCAACTTGACAGGAAAATTCATGACACTCTTCGTAAAATTGCCCGTAAAGTAGCATCCGGAGAGGAGTTCGACAGAAACCTTACTCCCGAATCAATAAGGAATTTGCTTGGGCGCCCCGATATTGATCCCGAGACGTATGAGGAGAGCAATATCCCCGGAATTGTCATTGGCCTTGCATGGACCCAAAGCGGAGGCGATATCCTATATATTGAATCCTCTCTCTCCCCCGGGAAAGGGGAACGACTGACATTGACCGGCAACCTTGGGGATGTGATGAAGGAATCAGCCATGATCGCGCTCCAATTTCTGAAAGCTAACGCCAAGGAAATCGGCATACCGGCTGAGAAGTTCTCTACCAACGATGTCCATATCCATGTGCCGGAAGGGGCAATTCCAAAAGATGGTCCATCGGCAGGCATTACGATGCTGACATCCCTCGCAAGTTCGTTCACGGGCAGAAAAGTCCGTCCGAGAATCGCCATGACCGGGGAGTTTACGCTTCGGGGGAGAGTGTTGCCTGTCGGGGGTATAAAAGAAAAGATCCTGGCAGCTAAACGGGCCGGGATCTCAGAGATTATCTTAAGCGGCCGAAACCGTAAAGACATCGAGGATATCAAAAAGGAATATATCGAGGGAATGACCTTTCATTTTGTGGAATCAGCCTCGGAAGTGCTCGACATTGCCTTGCTTCCTTCAGAAGGTTGATTGGTCCTCCCCTTTCCTCTCCTATTCCGGCTTCTTCTTCTCTTTTCTGAAGAAGGAGCCTGTTTTTTATCAGCGTTCCCTTCCGGAGAATCCGAGACGTTCGTGGATCCCGAATTTTTGGATTTTCCGGATTCCTGGTTTAGTAGAGTCCTGGATTTCCCTCTTGAATGACGCCGGTTGCCGTTTTTACTGTTGCCACGCGACTGACCTCGACCGCGCGAGAGGGAGTCTGAAGAGGGAGCTTCTCCAAATTCAGCCGCAACGGCCAAACGGTGAATCTCCTTTTCCAACAGTTTCTCGATTTTTCTCAGGCGGAACATTTCTTCCGGCGCGACGAATGTGATTGCCATGCCGTCGCGGTTAGCGCGCGCCGTGCGGCCAATGCGATGCACATAATCTTCCGATTCACGGGGAACATCGAAGTTTATGACCATCTCTATGTCATCAATGTCAATTCCTCGGGCGAGAATATCCGTGGCGACAATGATATTGACCTTGCCGGATTTGAAATCCAACATGACGTTGTCTCTTTGATTCTGATCAAGGTCAGAATGCATCTCGGCAATGTTATATCTTGCTTTCTTCAGTTCCCTCGCCAGCGTCTTGACCTTGAGTTTTGAAGAGGAGAAGATGATGACCTTCTGAGGCGGATATTGATTGAAGACATCCTTTAGGATTGGCAGTTTCTGCGGCTCATAGCAGAGATAGACCGACTGCTTGATTTTTTCAGCCGGCTTGGAGACGGCTATCTTCACCTCGTAAGGGTCTTTGAGGATCTTATTTGCCATCTGCTGGATTTTCGGCGGCATTGTAGCTGAAAACATCAGGACCTGCACATCCTTGGGAAGATGGGAAAAGATCTGCATGATGTCGTCATAGAACCCCATGTCGAGCATCCGGTCGGCCTCATCAAGGATGAAGAAAGAAACATGGGAAAGATCGACATATCCCATACTGAGATGCGCCAATAGGCGACCGGGGGTGGCGACCACAACGTCTGCGCCCATCTTGAGGCTTTTCCGCTGCTGGTCGTATGTGAATCCGTCAGTGCCTCCATAAATGGCAATGCTGCTGACAGGCATGAAGTAGGCAAATCCCTGAAGCTGACGGTCGATCTGCTGGGCAAGTTCCCGAGTCGGCGCCATGACGACGCAATTGACAGCGTTCTCAGGGAAACCTCCATCAGCCAATCTGTTTATCACGGGCAAAAGATAAGCGGCCGTCTTGCCAGTGCCGGTCTGTGCGCATGCCATGATGTCCCTGCCTTCCATGACTGCAGGAATGGTCTTTTCCTGAATGGGAGTGCATTCGTCGAAATGCATGTCCCACAACCCGTCGAGGACATCGTCATTAGTCAATATTTCGTCAAATCTCATACTCGTTACTAATCTTTTGCAAAATTAGTTAAAAATCCCCTAAAAGAAAATAGGTGTTCCATAGGGATTATAACTAACTAATGGATAATGAATTATAAAATTAATTCGCAGAGCTCGCATGCCATCCAAAAATATTTTCAAAAAAAAATGCAAATCTTGGAACAAAATCGAAAGAGGCATTGTTTACTAAATGAAAAACAACTTAAACGGGTTCCGACCCGCGCAAGACTAACAAAAACGAACTCACAAAACAACATTTACAATGAAAGCTTCTAAATCATTTCAGGAACGTCTTATTGGTCTTCAGGGAAATCTTCTGAATTTCGCATACCAGCTTACAACCAATAGAGAACAGGCTGAGGATCTTCTTCAGGACACTACGCTCAAGGCTCTCGACAACGAGGATAAATATGTTGACAATGTCAATTTCAAAGGATGGATCTTCACCATCATGAGAAACATATTTATCAACAACTATCGTCAGAATGTCCGCAAAGCCACCGTCATCGACCAGACCGAGGACCTCTACCATTTGAACGTATCTCAGGATTCCGGCATCAATACTCCCGAAGGCTCTTTCGCCGTGAAGGAAATCACAGTTGCCCTCAATTCTTTCTCCGACGAATACCGCATTCCTTTCAATCTGTTTGTCGCAGGTTACAAATATAACGAGATCGCTGAGAAGATGAACCTCCCGCTTGGCACAGTTAAAAGCCGCATCTTCTTCGCCCGCAAACGTCTCCGCGAACAGCTGAAGGATTACAGATAAAAATATCACCTACATTTGGTATAGTAGTAATGTTGTAAATGTTGTTGGAGGGTTGCGCCGATTGAGGCGCTACCCTCCCCTCTTTTTTTGCCCATCCCTTTACATACACGGACAGACGACACAAAGAAAGAGACGCCCAATGGAATTGGACGCCTCATATCATTCTGTTTTGAATATCGATTTAAATTGCCGAGCGGATCACGCCTCTTTCTGAATGGGCAATGAAGTCAAGGATCTCATTTCTAAGGTCGGACTCAGGGATTGTGTCGCGCACGAGTTTGACTGCATTGGTAATATTCAGATCGCTTAGATACAACACTCTGTAGACGTCGCTGATAATCTTAATCTCTTCGTCCGTGAAATGGTTGCGATGAAGACCGATCGTGTTCAGACCGACGTAGGAAATCGGCTCGCGGGCTGCTTTAACAAAGGGAGGAATATCCTTGTTGACAAGCGCTCCGCCCTGAAGCATTATGTTTCGGCCGATATGGCAGAACTGATGAATCAGGCTGCCGCCGCCGATCACGGCTGCATCATCGACACGCACTTCACCTGCCATCTGGCTTGCATTGGAAATTATGACCCGGTTGCCTATGACGCAGTCATGGGCAATGTGAGTGTAAGCCATGAGAAGGCAATTTTCCCCTACCACGGTTTTACCTTTGGAGGCTGTGCCACGATTGATCGTCACGCATTCACGGATTGTCGTCCCATTGCCGACGTAGGCAAACGTTTCTTCTCCACGGAATTTCAGGTCCTGAGGGATGGCGGCAATCACTGCGCCAGGGAAGATGGTCACGTTGCTTCCGATTCTCGCGCCTGGGAAGATTGTGACATTTCCATAAATCCGGGTGTTATCTCCAATCTCCACATCATTGTAGATAGTAGAGAAATCTCCGATCTCTACATTGTTGCCGATCTTGGCATCCGGATCAACTTTATAAAACTTATTCATTTTCACTTATTCTTTATGATCTGGGCCATAAACTCGGCCTCGCAAACAACCTTTTCCCCGACAAAGGCATAGCCTTTGACAATCGCACATCCCCTTCTGATCTCTGTCATCAGAGAAACGTGGAGGAGCAACGTATTTCCCGGAACAACTTTCTGACGGAACTTGACGTTGTCGATCTTCAGGAAGTAGGTTGAGTATTTTTCTGGTTCGTCAAGATAGTTAAGGACAAGGACTCCAGCTGCCTGGGCCATTGATTCAACCTGCAAGACTCCGGGCATGACGGGCTCTTGAGGGAAGTGTCCGGGGAAGAACGGTTCGTTGACGGTAACGTTCTTGACAGCCACTATATGCTTGCGGTCGATATCGATAACCTTGTCTATCAACAAGAAGGGATAGCGATGAGGAAGGAGTTTCTTGATTCCGTTGATGTCGATCACTGGTTCAAGGTTCGGATTGTAGACAGGCGCCTGCAATTCAGTATGCTTCACCTCCTTGCGGACCATCCTCGTGAACTTGTTGTTGATCGTATGACCCGGACGGATGGCAACAACACGACCCTTCAGGGGACGACCAATCAGGGCAAGGTCGCCGATGACGTCCATCACCTTGTGGCGGGCCGGCTCATTATCCCAAACGAGAGGCTTCGGATTGATGTAACCCAAGTTGTCGAGCTCAATGTGCTCAACTCCCATCGCGTCGCAAATTGAATTGATCTGGTCTTGCGAGATTTTTTTGTCGTAGATCACGATTGCGTTGTCAAGGTCACCACCCTTGATCAGGTTGTGCTCGAGAAGTTGCTCTATTTCGCGGACAAAAACGAAAGTTCTTGCTGGAGCGATCTCCTGCTTGAATTCTGCCAGATCATCAATGACTGCAAACTGATTGGGAAGAATGGAAGAGTTATATTCGACCATACACTCTACGCTGAAGCCATCATCGGGATAGATCGTCAGCACCGAGCCTGTCTCTTCATCCTTGATCTGAGTCTTCTCCTTTATTATATAGAAGTCCTTGTCTGCATCCTGCTCTTTCAGGCCAACACGCTCAATGTTTTCCACATATTCCATTGCGCTGCCATCAAGAATCGGAAGTTCTGGACCGTTGACATCGATGATACAGTTGTCAACGCCAGCAGCGTAGAGCGCTGCCATGGCATGTTCGATTGTGCTGACAACAACATCCTTTTTCCCTATCACGGTACCCCGGGTTGTTTCCACAACATTTTCCGCGATTGCATCTATGACTGGCTGTTCAGGAAGATCAATCCTGCGGAATTTGTAACCGGTGTTTTCCGGAGCCGGGTTGAAAGTTGCTGTGATTTCCAATCCGGAATGGAGACCTTTCCCTTTGACGGAAAAGGAATCGTTTAACGTCAATTGATTCATCTGTTGATTCAGATTATTTTGTTTTGTTTTTTGCGAAAAGTTCTCCGAGGTGTTTCAGATAGACCTGGGTGCGTGCAAATTGGCCGGCTTCCACAACGGGGTAGCCGATCAGTCGTTTGCCGGAACCCACACTGTTGGGCACGCCGGACTGTGCGCCGAATTCGTTGCAGTCTCCAATTTTGATATGCCCCGCGA
Source organism: uncultured Sangeribacter sp. (assembly GCA_964480745.1). Taxonomy (GTDB): domain Bacteria; phylum Bacteroidota; class Bacteroidia; order Bacteroidales; family Muribaculaceae; genus Lepagella. The sequence goes on from CAYZQA010000059.1 coordinate 9,693, forward strand.
AGCCAACCTGTCCTCCGACACGGTTATGAGAACCGATTTTTGTCGATCCGGCAACTCCGACCTGGGCGGCAAAGACATTTCCCTCCCCAAGCTCGACATTGTGCGCAATCTGGATGAGGTTATCAAGTTTAGTTCCTTTCCCGATCCGGGTGGATCCGAAAGTGGCCCGGTCGATTGTGGTATTGGCTCCTATTTCCACATCGTCAGCTATCTCGACGTTTCCGATTTGTGGAATTTTTTCGTAGGTCCCATCCTGGCGGGGAGCAAAGCCAAAACCATCGGCGCCGATAACTGCTCCTGAATGGATCACGCAGCGAGCCCCGATTTTACACCCTTCGTAGATTCTTGCTCCGGGCCGGACCACACTTCCTTCGCCAATTGTCACTCCTTCGCCAATGTATGCCTGAGGATAAATGAGGACTCCTCGCCCTATCTTGCATCCTTTCCCGATATAAGAGAAGGCGCCAATATAGCAATCCTCGGGAATTTCCACTCCCTCCGAAATATGGCAGGGCTGTTCGATCCCGCATGGTTTCGGTTTCATAGCCTGATAGGCATTCAGGAGGTCTGCCAAAGCGACATAAGGGTCTTCAACCCTAATCAATACTGGCTTGACGTCGGCAGGAGCTTCAAAATCTTTGCCTACGAGAACGACGGATGCCTCTGTAGTTTCTATGAAATGAGCGTATTTCGGATTGGATATGAATGTGATGCTTCCGGGCCCTGCCTCTTCAATTTTGGCGAACCCGGTTATCTTTACATTCTCATCTCCTTCCACTACCCCCTTAACCAAGGAGGCTACCAGACTCGGAGTTATTTCCATCTAATATTTTCAGTATTAAAGCCGGTTTCCCGGCGTGGCCACTCTCAGAGGGTTTTGAGAATGTATCCAGAATGCTTTGGACATTCCCTAATTCCCACTGATTTGAGTCGCAAAATTAACAATATTTACAGAAATATCCTAATTGTCAGTTTAAATCTTTATCTTGCAATCAACGCTTGGGTTCAGGCTGGAGGCAGGAAGGGGTGTTGCGCAACATAATATCCTTATATCTTTTTGATTGATTGAAGATTAAGAAAGATTGATTCCGCTTACCGCCCATATTATACCTTAATTATAGAATCATATAAAACCATAATTAAAAAAAAAATTGTAAATTTGCATATCAATCCTCGACTCCCTTCGGAAAGGGCTTCTGAGGAGAGTGTAAACGCTTAAACAAACACAAAATAACAACTCTAACCTAAAATTAAATCAATGGAAATTTCGCACATTGAACACATCGGCATCGCCGTTCCCAATCTTGACGAGGCAATCAAGTATTACGAAAACGTGCTTGGCCTGAAATGCTATAAGAAGGAAGTTGTGGAAGACCAGAAGGTGACTACCGCTTTCTTCAAAGTGGGCGACACGAAGATTGAGCTTCTTGAGGCCACAAGCCCTGAGAGCACAATTGCCAAGTTCATCGAGAAGAACGGTGGCCGTGGCGGTATGCATCATCTCGCATTTGCCGTTGAGGATGGCGTCCAGAATGCTCTCAACGAGTGTGAAGAGAAGGGCATGAAGCTGATCGACAAGGCTCCCCGCAAAGGTGCTGACGGTCTGCAGATTGCGTTCCTTCACCCGAAGTCGACCGAGGCTGTCCTGACAGAGCTTTGCGAAGACCCCTCTAAGAAATAAGCTGACAAAGCAAGAAAAACAACCAAATAACAATTTTCAGTTACTCGACATGAGCAAACAGGAAGAAAAAATCAGCCAGTTGATCGAGAAGCGCGTTCAGGCGCGTCTCGGCGGCGGCGAAAAGGCAATTGAAAAACAACACCAGAGAGGAAAATATACAGCTCGTGAGCGTATCGCCATGCTGCTCGACGAAGGCAGCTTCGAAGAGCTTGACATGTTTGTCACTCACCGCTGCACAAATTTCGGCCAGGACAAAAAGCATATCCTCGGCGATGGCGTCGTGACCGGTTTCGGAACAATCGAAGGGCGCCTCGTTTACGTTTTCGCTCAGGATTTCACTGTTTTCGGTGGTTCGCTTTCAGAAACAATGTCTCTGAAGATATGCAAGGTGATGGATATGGCCATGAAGATGGGAGCTCCCGTCATCGGCCTCAACGACTCGGGCGGCGCCCGCATCCAGGAAGGTATCAATGCCCTTGCCGGATATTCGGAGATTTTCCAGCGTAATATCCTTGCTTCCGGAGTCATTCCCCAGATCTCTGCAATCATGGGTCCCTGCGCCGGCGGCGCAGTTTACAGCCCTGCCCTCACTGACTTCACCATCATGACGAAGGGTCTCTCCTATATGTTCCTTACCGGACCTTCCGTCGTAAAGACTGTGACAGGAGAGGATGTAAGCCAGGAGGACCTTGGCGGCGCTTCGGTCCACAGTTCGAAGAGCGGCGTGACGCACTTTGTTGCCGAGACTGAGGAGGAGTGTCTGACGATCATCCGCAAACTCATGAGCTACATTCCTCAGAATAACCTTGAGGAGACTCCGCTCGTTGAGTGCACAGACCCGATCGACCGTCTTGAAGACCGTCTGAACGACATCATCCCGGACAGCCCGAAGAAGTCTTACGATATGTATGACGTTATCAGCTCTATAGTTGATAATGGCGAGTTCCTGGAAGTATCGCGCGACTATGCACGCAACATCATCATTGGCTTCGCACGCTTCAACGGCCAGTCTGTAGGTATCGTTGCCAACCAGCCCAAGGTTCTGGCCGGTGTGCTCGATTCGAATGCTTCGCGCAAAGGCGCACGTTTTGTCCGCTTCTGCGATGCGTTCAACATTCCTCTGGTGACTCTCGTGGACGTTCCGGGCTTCCTCCCCGGCACAGGCCAGGAATACAACGGCGT
>CAYZQA010000060.1:0-11594 GCA_964480745.1 uncultured Sangeribacter sp.
CACGGGCCCTTGCGGCCCGTGGAAATAAACCACAAAATAACACAGAGCCCCGGAGGGGCTCCACCATATAGTGCGACCCCTCCGGGGTCGAGGGAATATTTAAATTCACCCATACCTCGGGCCGCAAGGGCCCGAGGTTAACCATAGTTGAGCCCCTCCGGGGCTCTTGGACGCGATTTATCGCGTCCCCCGCAGGCCGCAAGGGCCCGCGGCTAACCGTGGTGGAGCCCCTCCGGGGCTCGTGGACGCGATTTATCGCGTCCCTACTGCGGCAGTTGTTTCGTGATGATCGGCGCTGCTAAACTATTTGGGGTTGGTGATTGTTAAAAAAGTAAAACTTTTTAAAACTTTACCGTCATGGCATACTATGGAAACAATAATGGCCAGGCCCCCAAGGGAGCCCGTCTGGCTTTCGGAATCCTGATGATCTTTATCTATATCGGGGTTGGCTTCCTTTTCTTCTTCGATGTCTTCAAGATCGACAACGCCGCTGTCAGCTACGTCGTCGGCGGCCTGCTCTGCCTCTACGGCGTCTGGAGAGCCTACCGTCTATATAAAGGAGTCAACTGACCCCTCCCCCTTCACCCTTAAATAGGACCATTATGAATAAAAATATCCTGAAAGCGGGCGCGCTGCTTTTCGCCGCCGCTGCCGTCTTCGGCGGAGCCTCCTGCACCAAGATCAAGAAGGGGGAATACGCCAAAGGGTCGGCCACAATCTTCTGTGACGACGGTTTCCGAAATGCTCTCGGCGAGGAAATCGAGGTGTTCGAGTTTTCCTATCCCGGTTCGTCGATCATCCCCTTCTACGTCAGCGAGCAGGAAGCGATCGACACACTCCTCTCCGACAACACCCAGGCGATCATCGTGACGCAGGAACTGACGAAAGAGCAGAAAGACTACATGAAGAAGAAATATAAGCGTGTGGTCCGCTCTCATTGCATAGCCGTCGATGCCGTCGCCTTGATAACCAACAAGGACAACAATGTCTCTTCCCTCTCGATGACAGAGATTGGCGACATCCTCAACGGCAAGATCACGCGCTGGAGCCAGCTCGCGGGCAACGACACGACAGCGATCCGCATCGTCTTCGATAACCCCGGCTCATCGACTGTCAGCTATATGCGCGAACGCTTCCTCCCGGAAGGGAAGAAGATTTCAGACAACCCGAACGCATACGCGCAGCAGAACAACGCCGCCGTGTTCGATGTGGTCAAGAAAGACAAGTCGGCCCTCGGAATCATTTCCGTCTCATGGCTCGGCGACGACCTCAGCCTGGCAAAGCAGGTGCCGGTCGACAAGCGGTATGAAGAGTATAAGAATGGCACTGACACCGTCGCCACCAACCTGACCACGGAAGTCAACATCGTCAAGGTCAGCAATCCGACGGAGGAGAACGACTTTACGACCGTTGCCTACAAGCCCTACCAGGTCTATATCAACTCCGGCGAATATCCCTTGTTCAGGAAGGTCTACATGATCTCCACGGCATCGAACTCGACAGTTCTCCACAGTTTTTATACGTTCGTGACCAGTTTTGCGGGCCAGAAAATCCTGACTAAAACAGGCATTCTCCCCTACAAGGTCAGTGCGCGGGTCGTGGAACTGAAATAAAATCGCTATATCGGGATAACAAAATAAACCGATAAGGCAAAGAATTGTCAAAAGCAGCAGACTCCGATATAATAATTGAGGAGTCTGTTGCGTATAAGAAAAGGGGGAAACTCCCCCATGAAATAAAGGAATACAAAGCGGGAGAAACTCCCGACAGACAAGAAAACCCAAAAAGAAAGATAAACGATGAACTTTAAGAAAATTGCCACGCTCTTCATGGCCTGCGCCGCCTTCACGGCTGCGGCTCAGACCCATGTGGAAGGAGCTGAGTATTACAAGGCCGACCAGATCGAGAACGCAAAAGACCTTCTCCTCCGCAGCCTCAATAATCCTCAGACCGACAAAGCCACCAGCGACTACTATCTCGGCCTCATTGCCATCCAGCAGGGAAACAAGGCTGAGGCAGCGAAGTATTTCGCCGATGGCGTTGCCGCCAACCCCGAGAATGGTTACAACTATGTAGGCCAGGGAGAGCTTCAGCTTATGGCCGGCGATGCCAAGGCTGCCGAGGCCCTCTTTAAGACCGCTGAGAAATATGCGAAGAAAGATGCCGGAGTCTCCATCGCCATTGCGCGCGCTTACGACCGCGTAGATCCCCTCGTCTATGAGAAGCAGATCAACAAGGCCATCGAGAAAGCCCGCAAAACCAACCTGCAGCATCCTGACATCTATCTCTTCGAGGGCGACCAGCTCCGCGAACAGAAAGATTGGGGAGGCGCAGCCGCCAAATATGAGATGGCAGCCAACTACGACACGAACGCCGCCCAGGCCTATGTCAAGTATGCCAACCTCTTCACGATGGTCAACCCTGACTTCGCAGTCAAGATGCTCCAGAAACTCCTGGAGGTGAACCCCACATCTGCTCTCGGCCAGCGCGAGCTTGCAAACGCCTACTATAACAAGAAGGACTATGCAAACGCAGCCGCTGAATATGGCAAGTATGTCAAGAATCCGAGCCACTTCAAGAACGATGAAGACCGCTACGCATTCCTTCTCTTCTTCGGAGGCGACTACAAGAAGGGTTACGACTATGCAACGCAGCTGCTCGCAGCCAATCCGAAGCATTTCTCGGCTCAGCGTTTCCAGTTCATGAACGCCGCCAACCTTCCCGAAATGAAAGACCAGCTTCTCCCCATGGCGGAAGCCCTTTACGCTGCCCATAAGGCAGATCCGAAGAACAACAAGTTTGCCGCCATCGACTACAACCTGATTTCCAGCGAACTTCAGGCTGCAAAGCGTCCCGAGGAGGCAGTTGCTGTCCTTGAGGAAGCAATCAAGGAGATGCCCGATAACGCATCGTTCAACAAGAGCCTCGCTTCCCTCTATGTAGACGAGAACGACCTTGCAAAGGCAGCCGATGCATATCAGGATTACCTTGCCAAGACCGACGAACCGGGCTACAACGACTTCGTTCAGCAGGCAATCTACGCTTACTACGGTGGTGCGCAGAACATCCAGTCTGACCCCGCTAAGTCTCAGAAATACTTCGAGATGTCGAGCAAATATGCCAACATGGCCCGCGACCTTGCCGCCAACCAGTATAAGCCCGTCAAGATCCTTGGCGACATCGCCATCGCACAGGCTCCCAACGACGAGGCCCGCAAGTCGGCCGGTCAGGCTCTCTACGAAGAGGCAATCGTCCTGCTCGAAAACTCTCAGGATCCCTCGAAATACAAGAGCGATGCCAAGACGATCTATTCCTACCTCGGCAACTACTATGCTATGCAGAAAGACAATGCCAAGGCTCGCGAATACTTCAACAAGTATCTGACGCTCGATCCGGGCAACCAGGGCGTGATTGACTTCGTCAGCAAGCTCAAATAAGTCAACATCAGACAATTGAACATACATTCCCGTTGACGCATTCCGGGCGTCCGGAAGCGCGATATTATTCCCCCCATCTTATTTGGAAAGATGGGGGGAATTTTATATTTTTGTCGCAAATTAGACCCCGTCTTACAAAATTTTTGCATACGATGATAAAAATTAAGAAAGGGCTCGACATCCCCCTGAAGGGAGCGGCCTCCGGACGCGAGGAAAAGCTCCCCGGGAGCGGCCTCTACGCCATCGTGCCCGATGACTTCCCCGGCTATACGTGGAAAGCGGTCGTGAAGCCAGGCGACATGGTGCGTGCGGGCGACCCTCTGCTGACAGCCAAGGAGGATTCCGGCCTTTCGCTCACATCCCCCGTGGCCGGCGACGTCCGCGAGATCCATCGCGGTGAGCGCCGCCATATCGAGTTCATATCCGTCGAAAAGAAAGGTGAAGATTCCGCCAAGGAGTTCAAAGGCAACGCGCTGCTCCCTCTCCTGAAGGAGTCGGGCCTCTTCGCCATGCTGCGCCAGCGACCCTTCGACATCGTGCCGTTGTCCGACAGCCCTCGCGATATTTTCGTGACCGCTTTCGACACCGCCCCACTTGCCCCTGAAATGTACCCGGCCCTCGTGAAGGAATGGCTGGAGGCAGGGCTTGAGGCCCTTTCGCGGCTCACTGACGGCAAGGTCTATCTCTCAGTTCCCGCCGGAAGCGGACTGACGAGCAAACATGCCGTGGTCAATGAGTTCTCCGGTCCGCATCCCGCCGGCAATGTCGGCGTGCAGATCGCAGCCATCGCCCCGGTCAATAAGGGCGAGAACGTCTGGACGCTCAACGCCGAGACAGCCGCCCGTATCGGTAAACTGGACAAGACCGGTCTGGCAGACTACTCTGTCCGCGTGGCCGTGACCGGTGCCGGCGTGAAGGATCCCCATTATGTGGAAACCCTCGTGGGCGCTTCCATTGAATCCATACTCAAAGGGAATCTTGACGGCCAGACTTCCGAACTCCGGATTATTTCGGGCAACGTCCTGACCGGCGACCGCGTCCATGAAGATGGCTTCCTGCGGTTCCCCTATCGTCAGGTGACGGTCATTCCGGAAGGCGCCGATGCCGACGAGTTCATGGGCTGGGCTTCGATGAACCCCGGAAAATATTCTGTCAAGAAAACCTTCCCCGCCTTCCTTCGCGGACTGTCGAAACCGTTCGACTTCGATGCGCGAATCAAGGGTGGCCACCGCGCGATGATCATGAGCGGCGAATATGACAAGGTGTTCCCGTTCGACATCTATCCTGAATACCTTCTGAAGGCGATCCTCGGCCGCGACATCGAGCGCATGGAACAGCTTGGGATATATGAAGTTGCGCCAGAAGATTTTGCGCTGCCCGAATTTGTCGACACGTCGAAGCTGGAGCTCCAGAAGATCGTCCGCGACGGCCTCGACTATCTGCGCAAGGAAACGCTCTAAAGCGGTAAAAAAACGAAACTAATCAGACATCATAAATGAAAGGTCTAAAGAAACGCATCGACAAGGTGAAACCGCAGTTCGAGAAGGGAGGGCGCTTCAGCAAGCTCCATTCCGTGTTCGACGGGTTCTACACCTTCCTGTTCACGCCCAACGAGACATCGCGATCGGGCGTACACATCCATGATGCCAACGACTCGAAGCGCACGATGATCACGGTCGTGATCGCGCTCCTCCCCTGCTGCCTCTTCGGCATGTGGAACGTCGGCTATCAGCATTTCCTTGCCGTCGGGGATCCCCGGGGCTTCTTCGAGACATTCTTCTACGGCTTCTTCGCCGTCCTTCCCCAGATACTGACTGCCTACATCGTCGGCCTCGGTATCGAGTTCATCGTGGCCCAGCTTCGCGGCCATGAGATTCAGGAGGGTTTCCTTGTCTCCGGTATTTTGATCCCGATGATCTGCCCGGTCGACACCCCTTGCTGGATGTTGGCAGTGGCCGTTGCCTTCGCCGTCATCTTCGCCAAGGAAGTGTTCGGCGGCACGGGCTATAACTTCCTGAATGTCGCGCTCGTGACTCGCGCTTTCCTCTTCTTCTCCTATCCCGCGAAGATGAGCGGCGACCATGTGTTCGTTTCCCTCGGCAGTTCCGCCGCCGTCGACGGCTATTCCGGTGCGACTCCGCTCGGGCAGCTTGCTTCGGGCGACCCGGGAGCTGTCATAACGGGCGTAACCGGCACTCCGCTTTCGATGAACGACATCTTCTTCGGGCTCTATCCGGGTTCCTGGGGCGAGACCTCCACGTTCTGTATTATCCTCGGCGCAGCCATCCTGCTGCTGACGGGGATCGCCAACTGGCGGATCATTCTCTCGGCCCTTTGCGGAGGCTTCCTGATGGCGGTCGTAGCCCACAACTGGGCCTCCCCCCTTTATCCCGTCACCTACATTCCCCCCTTCGAGCAGCTGGCCCTCGGCGGCTTCCTGTTCGCCATCGTCTTCATGGCCACTGACCCTGTCACGGCCTGCCGGACGAACCTCGGGAAGTATATCTACGGCGCATTGATCGGCATAATCGCCATCCTTATCCGCTGTTACAACACGGGTTATCCCGAGGGAGCGATGCTCTCCGTCCTGCTGATGAACTGCTTCGCGCCGCTGATCGACTACTGCGTGGTCAATTCGAATGTGCGCCGTCGCATGAAACGTGTAACTGTCAAATAATCCCGGGCCATGAATCGACAAAGCAATACCTATACGATTATCTATTCGGTTGTGCTCGTGGCCATCGTCGGCGTGGTGCTTTCCGTGGTTTACCAAGCCTTGCGTCCCCGGCAGATCGAGAATATCGACAACGACACGAAGCGTCAGATCCTTGCGGCTGCCCTGATCACTCCCTCCGCCGGAGAAAGCGTGGCCGACCTCTATGCGAAACATATCACAGACTCTTATATCGTCAACTCCGAGGGAGAGCGCATCGACGCCTCCAAGGATGCCTTCTCGGTCAATGTTTCCGAGCAGGTGAAGCTTCCCGCCGCCGAGCGTGAGCTTCCCGTCTTCGTCTGTTCGACAGACGCCGGAGTGAAGTATATCGTCCCGGTGTATGGCGCCGGACTTTGGGGACCGATATGGGGCTATATGGCTCTCGACGACAATGGCAACACGATCTATGGAGCCTATTTCGCTCATCAGGGTGAGACGCCGGGACTCGGCGCCGAGATCGAAAAGCCGGCGTTCCGCGACCAGTTCGAAGGGAAAGATATCTTCGCCCCGGACGGCGCGTTCCAGTCGGTGCTTGTGGTCAAGAACGGCCAGGAACCGTCGAGCGGCGCGTGGGTACACGCCGTGAGCGGCGGCACGATCACGAGCCAGGGCGTGCAGCGCATGTTGCAGAACTCCCTTGAGCCCTATACGTCATTCTTCAACAAAATCAAAGAAGGAAAGGAGGCACAGCAATGAACTGGAAAAAGACATTCCTACCCCTTGTGAATCCCCTGTCGAAAGACAATCCGGTGATCGTGCAGGTGCTCGGTATCTGCTCGGCGCTCGCCGTGACGGCGAAGATGGAGCCGGCCGTAGTGATGACCATTTCGGTAACGGCGGTGCTCGCCCTCGCCAATGTCATCATCTCTCTCCTGCGCAACACGATCCCGCAGTCGATCCGAATCATCGTCCAGCTTGTCGTCGTGGCCGCGCTTGTGGTCATCGTCGACCAAGTGCTGAAGGCCTACACGTATGATGTCTCGAAGGCACTGTCGGTGTTTATCGGACTGATCATCACCAACTGTATCATCATGGGCCGTCTTGAGGCGTTCGCGCTCAACAACAAGCCCTGGCCTGCGTTCCTCGACGGAATCGGAAACGGCATCGGCTACGGCATCATCCTGATCATCGTCTCCTTCTTCCGCGAGCTGTTCGGGTCCGGCACACTGTTCGGCTACCAGGTGTTCCCCCAGTGGTGGTACGACGCCGGGTATCAGAACAACGGCATGATGATCCTTCCGCCGATGGCGCTCATCGTCGTTGCCTGCATCATCTGGGTCCATCGCGCAAAGAACAAGGATCTTCAGGAAGAGAACTGATTCGCTAAAACGAAGTAAAGAAGTAAAAAGAAAAAGATGGAAAATCTTAATCTATTCATACGTTCGATCTTTATCGACAATATGATCTTCGCCTACTTCCTCGGCATGTGTTCGTTCCTTGCCGTGTCGAAGAATGTGAAGACGGCCTTCGGCCTGGGAATCGCGGTCACGTTCGTTCTGCTGATCGCGTTGCCCGTGACCTGGACCATCAATGAATATATCCTGAAGCCGGGGGCGTTGAGCTGGCTTGGGGAGGAGTATGCCTCGGCCGACCTCTCCTTCCTCGGGCTCATCATGTTTATCGCCGTAATCGCGGCCCTCGTTCAGATCCTGGAGATGGTCATTGAGAAGTATTCTCCCGGGCTTTACAACTCGCTCGGTATCTTCCTGCCGCTGATAGCCGTGAACTGCGCGATTCTGGGCGCGGTCCTCTTCATGCAGCAGCGCGAGTTCAGCAATGCGTGGACGGCGACGGTCTATGGCGTCGGCTCCGGTATCGGCTGGTTGTTGGCCATCACGTGCCTTGCCGCGATCCGCGAGCGTCTCGCCACTTACAGCCAGGTTCCGGCCCCGCTGCGCGGAATCGGTATCACGTTCATCATCACCGGCCTAATGGGAATCGCCTTCATGAGCTTCCTTGGCATTAAATTATAAGGAGATATGTTGACAGCTATATTATGGAGCAATGTGGCGGTGGCCTCGCTGATTTTCCTGGCCATCGTGTTGGCGCTCACGGTGATTCTGCTGCTCGCCAAGAGCTGGCTCGTGAATTCGGGCGAGGTGGCGATCAGCATCAATGACGGCCAGAAAATAATACATGCGCCGGCGGGCAAGACGCTGCTTGCAACGCTCGGTGACAACGGTGTCCATCTCTCCTCCGCCTGCGGCGGCAAGGGAAGCTGCGGACAGTGCAAGGTTCAGGTGGTTTCCGGCGGCGGTGACATCCTGCCGACGGAGGCGGTCCATTTCACGCGCAAGGAGATCAAGGACCATTGGCGTCTCGGCTGCCAGGTGAAGGTGAAGAACGACCTGGAGGTGAAGGTTTCCGAGTCCGCGCTCGACGTCAAGGAGTGGGAATGCGAGGTTATCTCCAACAAGAATGTCGCGACGTTCATCAAGGAATTCATCGTCCAGCTGCCCGCCGGGGAGCATATGAACTTCATCCCGGGTAGCTACGCCCAGATCCGCATCCCGAAGTTCGAGATGGATTACGACAAGGATATCGACAAGAAGCTTATCACGGATGAATACCTTCCCGCATGGGAGAAGTTCGGACTCTTCACGCTTAAGGCGAAGAACGATGAGGAGACGGTGCGCGCCTACTCGATGGCCAACTATCCGGAGGAGGGCGACCGGTTCATGCTGACCGTCCGAATCGCCACTCCCCCGTTCAAGCCGAAGCCTCAGGTAGGCTTCATGGATGTGCCTCCCGGTATCGCGTCGAGCTATATCTTCTCGCTGAAGCCCGGGGATAAGGTGCTGATGTCTGGACCTTACGGGGATTTCCATCCGATTGTGGATTCGAAGGCGGAGATGATTTGGGTCGGCGGTGGGGCCGGAATGGCGCCGCTCCGTGCGCAGATCATGTGGATGACGCGGACGCGCAACTGCCGCGACCGTGAGATGCACTACTTCTACGGTGCGCGTGCACTGAATGAGGTGTTCTATCTCGAGGATTTCCTGCAATTGGAGAAAGACTTCCCGAACTTCCACTTCCACTTGGCGCTCGACCGACCGGATCCGGCGGCGGATGCAGCGGGGGTGAAATACACGGCGGGCTTCGTGCATGATGTCATGTACAACACGTATTTGAAAGACCATGACTCGCCGGAGGATGTGGAATACTACATGTGTGGCCCGGGCCCGATGAGCAACGCGGTCAACAACATGCTCTACAACCTCGGCGTCGAGAAAGAGAGCATCCACTACGACAACTTCGGCGGGTAAACCCGTCCGGGGTGGATGCGCCGACCCAGAGTAGGGACGCGATATATCGCGTCCGGTGTTCCGGGAGCTGGGGGTTACAAACCCCCAGCGACTAAAGTAGGGACGCGATACATCGCGTCCACCCCGACCCCGGAGGGGTCGTGACAAGGTTAACCTCGGGCCCTTGCGGCCCGAGGATTAATGAACCCCAATAAAACCCCAGAGCCCCGGAGGGGCTCCACCATATAGTGCGACCCCTCCGGGGTCGTGAGGGAGATTTAAAAATTGGCCCAATCCGCGGGCCGCAAGGGCCCGCGGCTAACCGTAGTTGAACCCCTCCGGGGTTCCGGAGCCGGGGGTTACAAACCCCCAGCGACTAAAATGGACGCGATATATCGCGTCCCTACTCCGAGAATGAAACAATCCATATTTAAATCTATAATCATGAAAAGAGACAACGAAGTATTTGACATTATCGACCGGGAGCACCTCCGGCAGCGTCGCGGCATCGAGCTGATTGCCAGCGAGAATTTCGTCAGCGACGAAGTGATGCGCGCCATGGGCTCCTGCATGACCAACAAATATGCCGAGGGCTACCCCGGCAAGCGCTACTACGGCGGTTGCCAGGTAGTTGACGAGGCCGAGAACCTCGCCATCGAACGCGCCAAGAAACTCTTCGGTGCCGAATGGGCAAATGTGCAGCCACATAGCGGTGCCCAAGCCAACATGGCCGTCTTCATGGCGTGCCTCGAACCGGGCGACAAGTTCATGGGTATGGACCTCAGCCACGGTGGCCACCTGTCCCACGGTAGCCCGGTCAATTTCTCCGGCCTGATGTTCGAGCCGATCAGCTACACCGTAGACAAAGAGACCGGCCGCGTCAACTATGAGGAGATGGAGGAGAAGGCCCGTGCGGAGCGTCCGAAACTGATCATCGCCGGCGCGAGCGCCTACAGCCGCGAGTGGGACTACGCCCGTATCCGCAAACTCGCCGATGAGATCGGCGCGATCTTCATGGTCGACATGGCCCACCCCGCCGGACTCATCGCCGCCGGACTGCTCGACAACCCCGTCAAGCATGCCCATGTCGTGACGACGACGACCCACAAGACGCTCCGCGGACCGCGCGGCGGCTTGATCCTTATGGGTAAGGATTTCGACAACCCGTGGGGCAAGAAGACGCCCAAGGGTGAAGTGAAGAAGATGTCGGCGCTGCTCGACTCTGCTGTGTTCCCCGGCGTGCAGGGTGGACCGTTAGAGCATGTGATCGCTGCGAAGGCTGTAGCCTTCGGTGAGGCGCTCCAGCCGGAGTGGAAGGAATATGCCGTGCAGGTGAAGAAGAATGCCGACGCGCTGGCGCAGGCGCTCATCCGTCGCGGCTACAAGATCATCTCCGACGGCACCGACAACCACTGTATGCTTGTCGACCTTCGTCCGAAGTTCCCCGACATGAGCGGTAAGAAGGCGGAGCGCGTGTTGGTTGAGGCTGACATCACGGCGAACAAGAACATGGTGCCCTACGACAGCCGGAGTCCCTTCCTGACATCGGGATTGCGGTTCGGTACGGCGGCGATCACGACCCGAGGAGCGAAAGAAGACCTCATGGAGACGATCGCTGAATACATCGACCGAGTACTGACGAACGCCGACGATCCGCAGGTGATAGCCGACGTGCGCCGCGAAGTCAACGAGCTGATGAACGAATATCCCATGTTCGCGTGGTAACTCGCCCCGCGAACCCAGAGTAGGGACGCGATACATCGCGTCCGGGGCCGGTACGACGACCAAGAGTAGGGACGCGATACATCGCGTCCGCACCGACCCCGGAGGGTCCATTGAGCTGGGGGTTACAAACCCCCAGCGACTAAAGTAGGGACGCGATAGATCGCGTCCGCACCGACCCCGGAGGGGTCATGACAAGGTTAACCTCGGGCCCTTGCGGCCCGAGGATTAAAATAACCCCAATAATAATAAAGAGCCCCGGAGGGGCTCAACCATATAGTGCGACCCCTCCGGGGTCGTAATTTTTTTAATTTGATCCCTTACCTCGGGCCGCAAGGGCACGAGGTTAACCATGTTGGAGCCCCTCCGGGGCTCATGGAGCTGGGGGTTACAAACCCCCAGCGACTAAATGGACGCGATATATCGCGTCCCTACTGCGGCAATCGAATGGACGCGATGTATCGCGTCCCTACT
>CAYZQA010000061.1:0-11576 GCA_964480745.1 uncultured Sangeribacter sp.
ATTTTTGGCTGAATCTGAAAAATTCATCCACGGAAGTTTGGCAGTGTCCCGATAATTCTCCATCCAAATACCTTGTAATACTATCCACACTTGTGCGCAATTCATACGCCGTCCCTGCCATCTCCGAAGCTGCGGGACTCCATTGAGGATTGGGATTTGCCCCTTCCTCAAGTTTGAAGTTCCACATTTTAACATGTCCCGAACCAATCTGAATGTAGAAATTTAGCTTCTGCACATTCATGGTCATTGTCTGAGGAATGGTTATCACCCCGACACATTTTCCGCTTCCGGAGAGTCCTTTGGAATTTGACGGGAGATAGATCCAACTCTCCAGCGCCTTGTACGGAGAACCTACAATCTGATTATGCTGCCCGAATCGACACGTACTATAATTCTCCTTCGCCCCAGTGGCAACCTCCGAATATTCGTATTCGAAGGATACGGTAAATTGCTTATCTGCCGGAAAATCTTTCAGATTGATGTTGTCAATGATGGGAAATTGCACATATGTATTGATTGCATTTTGACTCGATCGTTCAAAGACGGCATCGACCGTACCCAATAGCATATTTGGACTAAACCCCGTTCCCGGTATCACTTTATATACATTCATGGTTGCCATCAATGTGGTGGCCCCATCTTTGGTTGCTTGCACGGTCACGGTGGCCGTTTTCTCAGTTATACTTATAATTCCCAAAACATCACCATTTATCTGCGCCGTACACCCTGTCTTTGACGCAATACTGAAAGTCCAGCCAGAATCCAACGTGCCTCCCTTGAACACACGCAGATTGGTGGATGGAAGAGTACCAATTGGAGATCCATTTGCATCGCACGCTACTCCCGCAACTTCATTATCCATGTCAAGCAGACACACGCTTTCCCCGGCCGCTCCTGTGCTACCGGTGACGCAGATTGGGGTGGTGTATTCGACTTCGCCTGTTGCATAAGTCAATTTGGAACGGGTCCAGATAAACCATCCTGCCTTCCATTCATCCTTCTCCGAAGCTTCTTTCCATTCCCCGTCTTTGGTTTCGTAATTGGACGAAGAGAGATAATATTCCTCCGTTATCGTCGGTGCTATGCCTTCCAAGGCATTCGCATTCCATTGAGGGGAAACATTAACGCCTTCTTCCAATTTGATATGGTCTATCTTGCTTTTGGACGCGACATTCTGTGGCATCTGATAGAGCAAGACCTCCCGGGCATTTATCAGTTCGGTCCCGGCAGCAATCTTGCCATGACCTACATACTTCCCTTCTGCGACCTTCTTGATACCCCAAACAATATCTCTGGCGCCATTATTGACTTTCAAATCAAACTGTGTCTTTCCTTCGCCCAGTTCGCCCCAAATAGTACAGGTGTAATCCACTCCCACTTTCAAATCTTCGGACGTGCGGAACTTGCCGACAAGATAGGAATCATTCTCCTTGTCGATCCTGCTATGGATGATGAGATTGTCGGTATAACTGCTGCCATGAGCGCCGACAATATGGGGCAATGTCGAAGAATCTTCGCCTTTGCTCCACTTCGTCACTTCATAATTCCAAAGATATGGCTTTGCGGTGGATACGGTGGCAGCTTCGGATGTAGGATCGGTAGTCCATCCCTCTTCTTCTTTCCCGACCCCGCTATTCTTGGAAGATGCAAGGTAATAGTTCGTAACTGACATAACCGTAGCACCGTCAACGCCGTTCTGAGCTTTCACGCCTATCACGACTGCGGTCGTCGTTACAACCGAATTGTCGGTGTAGGTGGTCTTTTCCCGATTCCAAAGATAAGGCTTTGCATCGGTCATTGTGGGTATGGAGGTGCCAAATTCTGAATCGGCAGGAGCTTTTGTGGCAGCTGCACTTATCGCATACTCTTCCACAACAGCAGATACACCGCGCCCCGCAAGTGACAATACCCATGAGAATTTGCGATTGAAAGTCTTGCCATCCGCCGTAAATTCAACATCCAATACGCCTGATAATACTCCTTGATCCTTTGTCAGGTTATTATTGACGGATACGGTAAAGCCTTTCTTATTGTCATAGTTCTGTACAGTCATACCCTTAGACGGCATACCCGTAACGTTTACCACTTGAACGTCCTGAATCTGCTCATTCCCTCTATATACTATGATTTCGCAATTGACGTGGGCTTCCTCGGCCCTTGTTGCATCTCCGAGGAACACATGACTTTCATTGGTAAGGAGAGTGGTATATCCATCCTCACCATCAATGCCATTACTTCCGCTTGACACTTTCGCGATTGTAAACTCATCAGAAATACCGCCCGAAGTACAACGGAACACACATTTCTTTGCGTCCGTAGGGAAATAAGTCGTGTCTGTAGCCGCGACTGCAAGAGTAGGAGAAGTCTTCCCACTAATTTTTGTAAAACTTGTCGCGCCCTCTTTCTTATAGCTCCACTGATAACCTGTGGTGTTCTGCAATGTCGCGGTTAGGGTTATGCTTGCAGGGGTAGCCTCCGAAGTAAAGTTGTCGGCGTATGCAAATATCTGCTCGCCACTGATTGTGACGCTCTTCGCATTGTCGCCCGCGTCTCCTTTGAATTTCGCCCATTTGTAATCCTTGAAGTCGGTGCTGTCCGTTTCTTTGTCATCGGTGTATATACCCATGTATTGATAGACCTTTCCCGATTGCATGGATGTGGCGAAGTCCGTCACCGCCTTCGGGTCCGGCAATGTCCCCGTTATGCCCGTGGCGTATGCTATGTGCAAACCTGCAACGGAGGTGTCGCCGTCAGAGCCTATGCGCGACACGGAATAGGACGTGATGGGTGTGTCATCCGAATAGACAACAGTTGTCTTAGTCCAGAGGTATTCCCCAAGTCCGATGTTCAGTGCCCCTATGCTTGTTGCTGTGAACTGTTCGTCCGCAGGCTGTGTGTTCATGGTCGATTTAGCATAGGTAACGGTCGATGATTTGATTGTGGCGTTTGTTCCGTTTGTTCCAATTCGTGATACGGCATAAGACTTTGTGCTTTGCCCGTTGGAATAGGAAACGGTTGTCATGCTCCACAGATATTGCCCTGCGCTTAGTGCAGGAACATCATTGAGTGTGAACGTATCGTCCGCAGGCTGTGAAGCCGTGTGAATAGTTGAATATTTTACGGATTGTGAGGATATGGTAATGCTCGTGCCGTTTTCGCCACGGAACAAAGACCAAGTATATTCAGAAGGATTAGTCCCTTCTGTAGCCGTTTCCTTGTTTACGGCTATGCCGATGTATTTTGTGTTGGCGTTCGGAATGTCATACAACCCTGTGCCGTTGGCATTGTCCGCATACTTTATCCATGTGTAGTAGGTCTTGCCGTCTATGCCCTTTTCACCTGGAACCCCTTGTTCTCCCTTAATTTCAGACCACATATAGTCCGAAGGATTGTTGCTCTCTGTGGCAACGGTCTTGTTGTAGGCAAAGCCGATGTATGCTTTCCCCTCAGGGCTGTTGGATATGCCGTTTCCGTTTGCATCGTTAGCATAACGTATCCATGTATAATACGTAATGCCATTCTCTCCGTCTTGGCCCGCTACACCTTGCGGACCTTGCGCCCCATCCACTCCGTTTCTTCCCGATATGCAGGTTGGGGCAGAGAAAGACGCCGTGCCGTCGCCCTTCCTTACATACGTTGTCTGCCAGATATATGCATTGGCTCTCCATTGGGGAGCGTCTGTCGACCATCCCTTGAAGTCCTCAATCTTCCCGTCTGTCCCCAAAGTTGGAAGATCAGGCTTGTCGGTGGCCGATTTATGGGAGATATAGAGGACATCGGTGTCGCAAATCGTATTCCCCAATGCTTTGCCGAGGGTTGTGGACTGTCCCGAACCATTGTCATAGGTAGAAGCGGACGTAATCTTCCCCGCTATCTCCAATCCTCCCTGCTGGGTATATTTAAGATACTGGGAGTCCTTGCTGCTTCCCAATCGGAAATAAATCTGCCCGGTGTCAGCCTCGCGACCGAACGACACCACAGCCTTGTTATCAAGAGAGAAATCGTCGATCCCGGAGAAAAGTTTGACAGAAGGAGAATCCGGGTCAACGGTAGAAAATACCATCGCCGTCTGGCGCTCTTTATTCTTGGTACTTAACTCGTTGTTGCCGGAATTGGATTTGTGACCGAACTGACAGATTTCGTCCCCCACCTCGGGAGTGTCGCTTACATTGTCGCATCTTTTCTTTGACAACGCGATATAACCGTAATGGTTGCCCGTAGCGGAGTCAGTATATGCATCATTATTCACCTCCACTACCTCCCTCCAGTAGTAATGGTTGCTGACATTCTCTTGGGTCCCGTCGGAAACATTAAATTCCTGACAGATTGCCAGGTCTCCCTTGATCATCATCGTATGTGTCTTCTCCCCATCCTGCTCGGAAAGGAAGTAACATCGGAAGTAATCCTCGAACTCTTCGACTTTAGTGCATTTGATTCCTCCTCCGGGAGTGATATACTGTTTCCCGGCGAGCACATTGGCCTTGACAATGGTAAGTTCCTCGAAGAATGCTTTCACACGCACCCACAGACGGTCAACCTCCGCAAAGGATTTTCCATCGGGATCCTGACCTAACAGGCCGCCCGAAACGCCTGCCAGGTAATGGCCCACTTCGAACGCACGGTCCGATGCAAGGCGATAAGGCGTGCGGTCGTTATAACGTTTGCTGAGGAAATCCAGCGAAGTCTGCATCTGGACTTTGTCGCCCGATTTGGCGAGCCCTTCAAGTTTCTTCTCGATGCTGTCGAGACGCTTGACGGAGATATTCTCTCCGCAAGTGTAGACGCACTCCGCGTATGGTTTGTCAAGCTTATACTCAAAGCCAATGATCCGGGACTTGCGGCCTCCCTCTCCGAAGTGGGCCGTATCTATGATCGTCACTACATCTCCTGGCTTTGGCTGCTTATTTTCCGCAAAGAGAGGCTTCATATAGTCCCATGCCATAGGGCAGGTGCAGGAGGAGAGGTCTTTGGCATATTCCTCCAGCGCCTTTTTGCCTTCCTGAAGCAATTCCTGTTCAGCCTTGCCGATAAGCCCGAGGTTTTCCATTTTTGTGGTATCCCATCCTGTGAGGATGAACTTGTCGCCAATCTTTGGCTTCAGGACATCATCAGGAAGCAGGCGACCATAATCCTCGTTGGCTACAATCTCGATCATCTGCGCTTCGGGATTCCATGAGCCATTCGCATTCTTTTCATTCAGCCCCTTCGGGTTGAACACTACACCAAATTCCATACCGTTGAGCATCCCTGACTGGAATATGACATGCAAATCCCCTTCAGGGAGCACATATTCCTTGGAGAATAGGAACGAAGGGTCATACTTCAGCCGATAATAAGACTGAGCTGTCTCATTCCCAGCTTCATCTTTCTTTGGTGAAGAATAAATTTCCGGCTCTTCCGAAACAGTCAGATCGGTTTTGGGATAGACGCTGTCGAGGACAACGACTTTTTCCACAATCTCGTCTTTAGGAATATCGGCTCGCGTCTGGAGATAGGGAGTGCCTTGGGGGAGCATGAGCCGGCGTACGACTACCCCACCAATTGTATCCTTGTCATTAGCCTGTCGATAATTGGTCGGCAGATTGCGGTCTGATCCGTACACGTAGAGGCGGTTGGGAACCTCAGATTTCGGTTGTGACAACGAAATTGAGGAAACATTAACTCCGGCCTCAAAAACATGCTTAGAATTGCTATTTTCAAGACGCCCGAAATAGATCGTGTTTTCGATGACCCACCACTCGCAATCGAACGCCTCGGCAATTGCTTGAATTCCTCCAAGGATGGAAAGGTTTTCATAACGTACAAGTTTTGCCTCATTTGAAAGAGTAGGGTCTGTCGTATTAACACCAAACTCCGACTTGCCATACGTTATCCCAAGTTCTTTAAGACAGTTGCGGATTATTCGAGCATGCATATCGATAGTGGCAGTCAGCGAGAAAGATGTTTCCTGCGCCGATTCCGTTCTTGACGGATTATAACGTAGAATCCTGTTGGCCCACAGCCAGTAGTAGGCATCAAATTTCAGATCATAATCCCAGACGCCGGTTGCAGCGTTCCATTTGCCCGGCTGTTCGGACGTGAGATAGAAATTCCCGGCAGATGTGCCGACAGGGAATTGTAGCGGCTCGCGGCTTGAAAAGCGCAGGGTTATGCTGTCCTCATTCATAAGCGAGAATTTTCTCACGCAGTTTGAGGAATATGTATGTTCAAGGATAGTCGCCCCGTTGGGGTTCTTGATGGCAATTGTATTGGATTCCATATTATTTTTTATTATTTTCTCTGTTATTGGGATTTGGTTCTGTAAGTTTGAGTGATAAGGTTGCTATTCCGCGGCAGAATTGGGTGTATTGGGTGCATGAATTATATAGCATCTTGTAGACAACGTCCGGCCTGTCGGCAACAACAAGATTGATTTCCCCCTTTTTCAGTACGTCGCAGAAAGCTTCGTATCTCTGATAGAATTCCTTCGGAGAATCGGCGGTCATCTGAATTTCGAGATTCACCTCCCGTTGCGCAAACTTGGGGTCCGAGTTGTCGATTCTTGTCCCGTCTTCAGTTCTGGACGTAAAGGTTGGCCTCTCTTTCAGAGGGGGAGGGGCCAACCTTTACGTCCAGAACTGAAGACGGGACGAGGATCGACAACTCGGACCCCATAACCCACTAAAGATTTCAGCAGTATCCTCCTTCGAGGGGGAGATCATACCTTGGGGTGTGGTATTATTCCAGCCCACTTATAATGCAGGAAAATTTTACTTTCGCATTTCCAACATTTTCATTACTTTTGTGGGAAATATCACCGCCGTCTTTTACTGAACATATTTTGTGTTTCTGGACTCCGATCCGCCATCAGACTTTAAAAACTACTTACTCAGTCATGTCCGATAATAGTGTTGACATATCCGAGAATGAGATTCTGGCCACATCTCCGGAAGTGCTCGCAATGCTGCTCAAAGATCACACAACCAAGGAGAACATCTTTTGGGCGACCGACAACTATGCACACCGGGGGGATGGTTATCGCTTCTCCGACCAAATCACCATTGACTCAATCACGGGAGAAAACGGAATGGTCATTGTTCCTCGCTCGCTAAAATCTCGCCAACAGCAACAGCAACGTAGCCGCGAGATGGCGGAAGTGTTCACTCCCTCCTGGATATGCAACAGAATGAATAATCTTATTGATGATGCATGGTTCGGAAAGGAGAGGGTGTTCAATACTGAGGTTGACAATCCAGGCGGTTCCCACTCGTGGATTCCTACTGAGGGTAAGATAGAGTTTCCCGAGGGGAAGACATGGCAAGATTATGTAACTGATAATCGTCTTGAAATCACATGCGGCGAAGCTCCCTATCTGGTCAGCCGTTATGACACTGTCACCGGCCTCCCCATCCCAATTGAAATGCGCATCGGACTGCTTGACCGTAAACTCCGCATTGTCAGCGAGAATACTCACGATTATTCTGAGTGGGTAAATTGGGCCATAGCTGCTATGCAGAGCACGTACGGTTTTGAATGGCAGGGAGATAATATAGTTCTTGCCCGGGAAGCCCTGCTATTTACTTTTTGGGATTACCATTTCGTGAAATTTGGGAAGAATCCTCCAATAGAAACCCTTCTTGAGATTGCTGAGATTATCTCATGGAACATTTGGCAGATGGATGGACTTAAAGGAGTAGTACCAAATAGTTGTTACAAATTACCAAGTTCCCAAAAAGTTGAAGCTTCTCTTTTTAGCCTGGAGGAATTGGGGGAGCCTGAACAGATGACCCTATTTGATTGTCCCGGTTGCAAGAAGAAGGACATTCACGCCCATAATGGGTTATATTGCATCATTAAAGATTGGAAAGAAAATGAAGAGTTGACATTCGTGTCCATGATTAAATCCAAGAAAAAGTGATGGATAGAGTATCAAGAATTGACTCCTCGGTTCTGGACAATATTATTATTGGCCGTGTTGAACCCCATATTTACGCCTTTTCAACTGAAACTGTCCCCAATTACTTGAAGGTCGGGGATACCTCCCGTAGTGTAAAGATTCGGCTTGATGAATGGAGAAAGATATTCCCCAATCTGATTCAACAATACGAACATTCAGCACAAATTGACGCTGATAATTACTTTAGGGATTATGCGGTTCATAACTTCCTTGAATACGAGAAAGGGCGTGAACGTTTGCTCCCCCACACATTCAAAAACCTCCCCTATTATTCCAGGGAATTTTTTAAGGATGCTACTCCCAAGGATGTGGAAGAAGCAATTGGAGACATTATTCGTCACGCACGAGAAAACAGCGGGAAATACCCATTGTATGCACCGGACAGACTACCAAAAACAATGACTTACGCCAGAAATGAGAATTTTGCCCCACGCGATAACCAACAGCAAGCAATCGATAATTTCAAAACTGCGTTAGAAAACGGACGCACAAATTTGCTGCTATACGCCGTGATGCGGTTTGGAAAATCATTTACCTCAATGTGCTGCGCTCGCGAGATCAATGCTCGGATGGTGGTAATAGTCTCCGCTAAAGCCGATGTCAAAGAGGAATGGAAAAAGACGGTCGAATCTCATATCAATTTTGAGGCTTATCATTTTTTTGACAGCAACGATCTGAAACGTGATGAGAGCGTTATTGAAAATACGCTGATTGACCCTCATAAGAAAGTTGTTGTCTTCCTAACTCTTCAGGATCTTCAGGGAACCAAGGTTAAACAGAAGCATAAGGAAATATTTAACCAAAGAATTGATCTGCTCATAATTGATGAAACTCATTTTGGCGCTCGCGGGGAGTCTTATGGCAAAGTGTTGCAGGAGCAACGCTTAAACCAAAAAGAAATTAAAAGGGAATTAAAAGACCCGGATGGTTATAAAAGCCTCGACGAAGTCGATGTGGCCGTAAAATCTTTAGACTCCAAGATAAAACTCCATCTGTCTGGAACACCATACCGGATTTTAATGAGCGATGAGTTTCAAAAGGACGACGTCATAGCTTTTGTTCAGTTCTCCGACATTATGGATGCTCAAAAAGATTGGAATGAAAAGTATCTTAAAGAGGATGAGGTCGAAGAATGGGATAACCCATACTTTGGTTTTCCTCAGATGATCCGTTTTGCATTCAATCCTAATGAGTCATCTCGAAAAAAGATGGAGGAGTTGCGCAAAGAAGGTGTCTCGTCCACGCTGACCGAATTGTTCCGCCCTATTTCCATATCTTCGAAGGAAGATGGAAGTCATCGTCAATTCCAACATGAAAAAGAAATTCTTGACCTTTTGGAAGTCATTGACGGCAGCAAGGAGGATGAAAATCTACTGGGTTTCCTTGACCTTGACCTGATCAAGAAGGGAAAAATGTGCCGCCACATGGTGTGTGTCCTCCCGTTCAAGGCCTCATGCGATGCGTTGGCAACTCTTATCATTAAAGAAAGAGATAAATTCAAGAATCTGGGCGACTACGAGATTATCAATATTGCGGGATATGACGATGAACACACATATAAGACAATCGACGTTATAAAAAGGAGGATTCAAGATTTAGAAGAGCAGGGTAAAAAGACACTGACGTTAACGGTCAATAGAATGTTGACTGGCACTACCGTTCCTGAATGGGACACGATGTTATATTTTAAAGCCACCGCCTCCCCTCAGGAATATGATCAAGCTATATTTCGGCTGCAGAATCAACATATTAAATCATATCGGGATAAAAATGACAAGGTTATAAAGCATAACATGAAGCCACAGACATTACTGGTCGATTTTGATCCGAACCGTATGTTTGTGCTTCAGGAAATGAAATCGCAGTTCTACAATGTCAATACGGCCCGTCAAGGGAATTCCAAACTAAAGGACCGCATAGCAAAGGAGTTGGAGGTTTCTCCGATCATATACCTCAACAGGAATCAATTGAAGCAGGCCACGCCTACAAATATCACCGATGCTGTGCGTGAATATTCCCGTTCACGAAGCATTCTTGACGATGCCACAGATCTTCCTTCCGACAGCCTCTTGCTTCAAGATGAGTCTATAGCAGCTATCCTTAAAACCATTGAGCCGATCGATTCTAAAAATGGGTTGCAGATAAAACCCAATGAAGGCAATGGCGACGACATGAACACTCCTTCGGCAAAAGATCCAAATTCTCCTAAACAGAAATCAGAAGAAGGAACTCCTTCAACTGCTAACACACCAGATGAAAGATCAGACACTGACAGTCTCCGAAAGCAGTTGGCTGCATACTTTGCCCGCATACTCTTCTATGCTTTCCTAACGGAATCATCAGTAAAATCTCTCGAAGAGATAATACGATCTATCCCTACCTCTGCCAACAACAGGAGAATCGCTCATAATCTTGGATTGGATGTTTCAATTCTCAATCTCGTACAGTCAAAAAGCAATCCATTTTTATTGCAAAAATTGGACTACAAAATTGAGAATGTAAATGATCTGATGCGGGACACCCAATTAACTCCCCTTAGACGTGTGGAGGTGGCAATGCGCAAATTCGGCAGAATGTCAGACTCTGAAATAGTGACGCCCATGAAGGTCGCCGACGACATGGTCAGACTTCTTCCGGAGGATGTATTCCAATCCGGGCCGATATTGGATATTGCTTCGAAACAAGGCGAATTTGCAATGGCGCTGCTGAAACGTTATGGGCCTCGCATTTCAAAGAAGATTTATTCCGTTTGCACTTCCAAATTGGCTTACGAATTTACCAGGAAGGTATACAATCTACTATCTCTCCCCGTGGAGCATATCTTTAATGACTTCACAAGTTATGACCTTATAAAGAAAGACAACGATAAAAAATTTATCATACCTGATTCACTGCAAGCAATGAACTTTTCTACCATAATTGGCAATCCTCCATATCAGGAGGTTAATGAAGGGATGGGTAATGGAGCAAATCCCTTGTATCATTCATTTATTGAATTGGGACGTAATTTGACCCCAGAAGGGTGCATGATACATCCAGCACGTTTCCTTTTTAGGGCAGGGAAAACCCCTAAAGAATGGAATGAAAAAATCCTATCCGACCCTTACTTTAAAGTGGTGGATTATCAGGTAAAAAGCACCGATATTTTTCGACAGGTAGATGTTAAGGGAGGAATCGCAATCACTATGTGGAATCAAAATGAAGCAGGTGAACCTATAGGATTTTTTTCTCCATTCTCTGAAATTCGTGGAATTCTTAACCGAGTTAAAAAAGGAGAATTTAAATCCTTAGCAGACATCGTATATCCTCGCGACCTTTATAAGCTGACAAACACCTTCTATAAAGAGAATTCTTGGGCGGAAGGTAGACAAAGTAAGGGGCATAGGCTTGATATCGGATCCAGCATATTCGAAGTCTTTCCCGAAATATTTTTGGATAAAGTTCCCAATGGACATGAAAAAGAGTATATCGGATTGTACGGATTATTGGGTCGGGACCGAGTTACCAAATGGATTAAACGTAGTTACGTAAAACTACCCGACAATATAGATAAATATAAAGTTTTTGTTCCCAAATCCAATGGCACCGGTGCTATAGGCGAGGTGCTCAGCACGCCGGTAATCGGCGTGCCGGTAATCGG
>CAYZQA010000062.1:0-11421 GCA_964480745.1 uncultured Sangeribacter sp.
CATGTTGCCCCAGCGTTTCAGCTTGCGGGCCTTGCGATATTCAAATGCTCTTCCCATTTTATGTGGTAGTTCAATTATTCGTTTTTTCCAGGACGCGATTTATCGCGTCCCTACTTTGCGGAATTGCGCCCCTATTAGCGAAGTTCGGCGCCGAGTTCGCGGAGCGCCTTGATTATCCGCTCCATCGCCGAGTCTGTCTGCTTGTCGGTCAGCGTCTTCTCCGGATCCTGGAACGTCATCTTCACGGCGTAGCTCTTCTTCCCCTCAGGAAGGTTCTTTCCCTCGTAAACATCGAAGAGGCTCACGCTCCGAAGCAACTTGCGCTCAGCCTTGCGGATCGCCTGCTCAATGTCGGCGAAACGCACGTTCCGGTCAACCAGCAACGCCAAGTCGCGCTCCACAGGCTGCGTCCGCGGAATCTCCGCAAACACAATCTTGCCTCCGTTCGAGAGCTTCATCAGCGACGCCCAGTCGAGATATGCGTAGACAACATCCCTCTCGATTTCGAAACGCTTCAGCAATTTCTTGCGGAGAAGTCCCATCTCGCCGATCTTCTTTCCCTGGCGCGTCGAAAGCGTCAGCTTCGCCGAGAATATCTCGTCCTGCCCCTGCTCGGCGACAATCATCCCCGCCGGGATGCCCATGCGCGTCAGAATCGAGTCGACCGTCCCGCGCATGTCATAGACCGTAGCCTCCGCTGCCGTCACATTCCAGGATGAGTCATGGAAATTCCCCGTTAGCCAGAGGGCAAGCTCCTGATGTTCGGAATATTGCGCCAACGGCCTGTCAATATTATATTCTTTGTCGGGATTGAAGGAATAGACATTCCCGAATTCATAGAAGCGAAGGTTGGAAGCCTTGCGGCGCACATTGTGGCTGATCGATTCCAGACCGCCGAACAACAGCGTCTGGCGCATCACCGACAGATCCCCGCTAAGCGGATTGATCACGCGCACGCAACGCGACGCCGGCATAAGCTCGCTCTCCTCGTAATAGCTCGCCGCCGACAGCGAGTTGTTCATGATTTCCATGAACCCGCGCGCCGTCAGCTGCTCGGAGATTGTGCGGACCATGTCGTTCGACGCGTCGACGGCCGTCCGCTGCGAGAGCGAAAGATGAGCCTCCGTGCCGATCTCGACATTGTTGTAGCCATAGATGCGGAGCACTTCCTCCACCACGTCGCAGGGCCGCGTGACATCGACGCGGTAGGTCGGCACGGTCAGATGAAGCAGATCCGAATCCGCCGTCTCCTCGACCCCGAATTCCAGGGCGCGGAGAATCGTGATGATAAGGTCGCGGCCGATAGCCTTTCCTATCAGGCGGTTGCAATATTCAATCGAGAAATCGATCTCGGCCGGCTTGACCGGATCGGGATAGACATCGTCCGGTTCGCCGCAGATCTCGCCCCCGGCGAGTTCACGGATAAGGAGCGCAGCCAATTTGGCGGCATAGACCGTGATATTCGGGTCCGTGCCGCGCTCATAGCGGAAGGAGGCGTCCGTGGAAAGGCCGTGGCGACGGGCCGTGCGGCGCACGCGCGTCGGGTTGAAGTAGGCGCTCTCGATGAAGACATCATGCGTCTCCTCCGTCACGCCCGAGTCAAGACCGCCGAACACGCCGGCGATGCACATCGGCTTCTCCGCGTCGCAGATCATCAGGTCGGCCTCATGGAGCGTGCGCTCCGTGCCGTCAAGGGTCGTGAATTTCGTTCCGGCAGGACATGTGCGGACCACAATCTCCTCCCCCTTGACCTTTCCGAGGTCGAAGCAATGGAGCGGCTGGCCGATTCCGAGGAGGATGAAGTTCGTGATGTCGACAATATTGTTGATCGGGCGCTGACCGGCTGCAATCAGCAGGTTGCGCAGCCATTCGGGAGATTCCTTCACCTTCACGCCCCGGATCGTCACGCCGGAGTAGCGCGGGCAACCCTGCCGGTCTTCGACGCGGATCTTGACTGCGCCCTCCTTGCGGTCGACAGAAAAGCCGCTGACATCCGGCACGCTAATCTCCGGATACTCGCTGCCCAGGCCTCCTCTGGCGATTTCACACCACTGGCGGGCCTTCACATCTCGCGCCACGCCGTAAT
This sequence comes from uncultured Sangeribacter sp., assembly GCA_964480745.1. Classification (GTDB taxonomy): domain Bacteria; phylum Bacteroidota; class Bacteroidia; order Bacteroidales; family Muribaculaceae; genus Lepagella. Next base: position 2,087 of record CAYZQA010000062.1, read on the forward strand.
GGCTCGCGGCGTCGACGCGGTTCGGCGTCAGCTCGACTTCCAGACGATAGTCCGATTCGATGTTGTAATATTTGGCGGCCGGCGTCCCGGGGGCTACCTCTTCGTCGAGGACGATGATGCCCGCATGGTCTGTGCCGATCCCCAGTTCATCCTCGGCGCATATCATCCCGTAGGATTCCACGCCGCGGATCTTTGATTTCTTTATCTTTATTTCCTTGTCGCCGTCATAGAGCGTTGTGCCGACAGTGGCGACCACCACAGTCTGCCCCGCAGCCACATTCGGCGCGCCGCAGACGATCGTGGCCGGCTCGCCGAGCCCGAGGTCTACGGTCGTGACGTGCAGATGGTCCGAGTCAGGGTGCGCCTCGCAGGTCAGCACTTTTCCGATCACGACCCCGCGAAGTCCGCCGCGGACCGTCTCCACTTCCTCCACCGTGTCGCATTCCAGGCCGGTCGAGGTCAGAAGCGCCGCCAAGGCGCGCGGGTCGATGTCGATGTCTATATAGCGTTTAAGCCATTTGTATGAAATATCCATTGCTTTTGGTCTTATGCCGTCATCTTATTCCGCAAAATTACAAAAATTTTTCCACTCCCATATCCCCCCGGACCCAAAATCAGTTAACTTAGGCGCGCGGAAATTCTATCCGGAACGTTGTCCCTTTCCCCGGCTCCGATTCCTTGACATAGATACGCCCGCGGTGGTATTCCTCAATAATACGCTTCACGAGCGTCAGCCCCAGGCCCCAGCCACGCTTCTTGGTCGTGAAGCCGGGGTTGAACACCTTCTTGAAGTTTTTGCGCGGGATACCCTTCCCCGTGTCGCGCACCTCGATCCAGACGTTCTTAGAGTCCGCGCCGGTCGTTATGTCGATCCGCCCATCCCCCTGCATGGCGTCGACGGCGTTCTTCGTCAGGTTTTCCATCACCCATTCCATCAACGCCCGCGACAGCAGGACGCCATGGTCATCCTCCGAGAGATGCATCTCGATCCGGACGCGCCCCGAGACGCGATGTTTCATATAGTCGAGCGAGCGACTCACGGTCTCGTTCAGATACTCTAACTGCATGTCGGGCTGCGAACCGATCTTCGAGAAGCGGTCGGCAATCGTCGAGAGCCGCTTGACGTCTTTGTCGATTTCGGTCGTGATCTCCGGGTCGGTGCCCATCGCCTGCAGATACTCGCTCCAGGCCATCAGCGACGATATGGGCGTCCCGAGCTGGTGGGCCGTCTCCTTCGACAGACCGACCCAGACGCGGTTCTGCTCCGCCCGCTTCGTATAGATGACCGCCAGGTAGCTGATTAGCGCCAGGATGATCATCACGACCATCTGGATATAAGGATAGAGGCTCAGGCTCCGGAGCAGCGTCGAATCTTCATAATAGATATATTGCCGGACGCCCCCGAAGAGCTCCACCTCAATGAAATGGTTGTCGCGTTTCACCATCTCCGACAGCGGCGTCTCGCCGCCGGGCTTGTGAAGCCGCTTCTGAAGATATTCCTGATTCTTGGCCGACAGTTCCTCGAAGAGGGATTTATCCTCATCCCCCTTGTCGGGCAGCGGGAAGTTGCGGAATTCCGAGATATTGAAATCCTCATCGGCAATGAGGACGGGGATAGAATTGTTCTGGGAAATGATACCGAGCAGGAACTCAAAATCGGAATCTACGTTGGCCTTGGCGAGACGCTGGGTGGCCTGCGCCCAGATGTCCATCCTCTCGCGCTCCTGGCGCGCCAGTTCCTTGACAAGGTTGTTGGAAACAATCAGAAAGGCGATCACCGTGATCGCCGAAATGGCAATCACGAGCATCCGCCCCGATTTCATATTGTCAATAAGATTAACCCTCATATTTCCTCAATTTCTTCTCCTCTTCCCTCTTTTTGTAAAAGCCTCAAGCTTCAGCGCAGAGGTGAGCCGGACTCCCGGAAAATAAACTCCGCCACGGCGTCGGCCGTGTTCGGCCCGATCACAATGTCGGCGACCTCCTTCACCTCGGGCAGCGCGTTTTCCACGGCCACAGCCAAGTCCGCCTCGGCCATCATCGGCAGGTCGTTGACATTGTCGCCGAAAGCGACAATCCTGTCGGCGCCGATCCGCCGCGCAAGCTCGCGCATCGCGAGCGCTTTCGTTGCCTTGTCGGAGAATTGCTCCACAATCCCTATCTCCGGGCCGTAGAAGTCATGATAGAACTGAGGCCTGACGCCCGCCACGCCCTGCGTGGCCTCATAGGCAGTGCGAGCAATTGCATCGGGCTGGATCGCGTAGAACAAGACAACCTTCCCCATCTCCTCCTCCGGCGGCTCCGGACGGTCTACGCGCAGCCGCTTGAAGGGATTGCCGATTCGCGCCTTGACAAATTCCTCTTCCGGCGCCCACATCGGGCCTTCATGGTAGATGCAGAGTTTGTCGTCAACAAGAGTGTAGATAAAAGTCGGGCAGCCGACGCGCCGATAAATATCTATCAGCTCCCGGACAGCCCGGGCCTCCATGAATTTGACATCTGAATAGCGCAGCGTATCCTTGTTCCAAAGCGCAGCACCGGTCATCACTATCGCCGGAAGCCGCAGGTCGACATCCTTCAATATCGGCGAGACAGTGGCCGGGGTCCGGGCGGTCGCGACCGTGAAGAGCGTCCCATGCGCTATGGCGTCGTTCAGGCGCGCCACGGTTAGCGGCGAGAGCGTGGCATCCGGCTGAAGAAGCGTGCCGTCGAGATCGCTGACGTAGAGGGTTGGCATCCTTTCTTATTTCCTATTATCCTTGATTTCCGTGTATTCGGCGTCCGAGATCTGCTCTTCTAAGACGACCGTGTAGGAGGCCGAGGTCTGCGTGACCTCGATCGTCGAGGAGTATGACTTGATCTCGACAAACTCGATGTCGACCGCGACAAGCTGCATCAGTCGGGCCGGATGGCAGACCGCGCGGCGATGCGATTCTTTCTCCGCCTCTTTCTTCCGGCTGCTGCCGAAGCCGCCGAAGCCGCTCCGCTCGCCGGCACGCTGCCGGCGCCGTTCCTCCTTGCGCGTCGGACGCCCCGTGGCGCGACGCATATAGTCATCCATCCGGTTGAGGGCCATCCGCTGAAGCCAGCGGCTGATCCAGGGCCAGAAGATAACTATCAACAATACTATTATCAGAAATATTCCCACAATCTTATCCTTTTAATTCATTCCCTTTTGAGCGTTTCCCAAAAGGCACATTCCCTCATTAAGGAGGAAAAATCATTGATTGGCAAGAAGCCCATAGGCAACATAGGCAGCGATGAGCCACATCAGGCCCGGAACGCCCATGCAGAACACGAGCAGGATGGCCGTCCCGATCAATATCCAGCGGAATTCATTCTCTTTCCAGCCCCACGTCTTGAATTTGAGCGAGAAAAGCTTAATGGGAGAAAGCATGAGCCAGGATTCCACCAATATAGCCGGAATCAGCACGTACGGCGCCATCGTCCATTCCGTCCCCGCGAACGCCAGGGCAGAGTAGCCGATCCAGAAGATCGCGTTCGCCGGAATCGGCAGCCCGATGAATGACGTTGTCTGTCGCGTGTCGATATTGAATTTGGCCAGACGCAATGCGCCGGCCACGGGGATGACGACCACGAGCCATTTCATCCATGTCCCCGGGTTGAGCGTCTCAATCGTCGTGAACATCAGCATCGCCGGGGCCACGCCGAAGCTCACAAGGTCGCAGAGCGAGTCGAGTTCCTTCCCCATGTCAGAGTAGGCTTTCAGCAGCCGCGCCGCAAAGCCATCGAGGAAGTCAGCCACGGCCGCAATGCCGATAAAGATATAGGCCCAGGCGAGCGGGGTCAGTCCCCACATAGTCGACTCCGGGCGCGTGGCGCAGATGATCGACATCACCCCCGCCGCCACGTTGACACACGTTATCGTGTTCGGTATGTTTCGCGTTATCGCATTCATTTTCCGGCAAGATTTTTATTCAACAACAATTTCCACCTCTTCCTCGGCCTCCTCTTTAAACATTCCGTCGGAGCCTTCAGGCAGGATGATCGCCACGGGCGTCACGCCCCCGCGCGTCACATCCCCGATCTTCACGAGGATCTCCGCGTCGAGCGGCAGGTAAAGGTCGACGCGCGAACCGAATTTGATGAAGCCCATGTGCTCGTCGATCGAGCAGGGACGCCCCCGGCGCGCATACGTGACTATCCGCCGCGCCATCGCACCGGCAATCTGCCGCGCCACGACCTGACGGCCATTGGACATCGTCATCGCAATTGTGGACCGCTCATTCTCCGTCGATGCCTTCGGCAGATAGGCCGACAGGAAACGCCCGCGGTGATGCGCGACATAATCGACCATCCCGTCGACCGGGAACCAGTTGGCATGGACATTCAGCGGCGACATGAAGACCGACAGCATAATCGCATCGCGCTTAAGCCATTCCGGCTCATAGACCCTCTCAATGGCGACGACCTCGCCGTCGACCGAGCTGACAACATGGTTGCGGCGCACCCCGGTGTAGGTCCGCTTCGGACAGCGGAAGAAGTTGAACACTAGGAGATACATCACGACCGAAATCGCCGACAGCACCAGCGGCACCACCAGCGGGGGCATGTAGAGCCATAGCGGCACATTGAGCGCCGCCAATACGATGAAGAGGAAGATGAGTATGTTGGTTCCTTCGCGATGTATTCTCACTGTTCCGGGGTTCAGGTGTTGTTGGTCTGCAAATTTAACGTTTTATTCCTTTTTATCCAAATCCGATGTTTCAGCCTCTGTTTGCCTCTATTCCGGACGGTATTGATAGGCCCCCAACGAGGGTTTCCCCTCCCGCAGCCGATCGACACCATCCATGTCGTAAAGTGCGGCCTCCGTGACAAAGGCCGGGTCGCCCGCATCCTTGACGGGAGAGTCCTCTTGCAGGCGATAGTTGAAGTAATAGTCTTCCCTGATTGTCAGGAACATCGGGTCTGTGTCCCAGAAACAGTTGATGAAATGCTCGTCGTCATTTCCTGCCGATTTCAGGGAGACATACCGGAAATAGACATCCGAGCCCGTCAGGTCTCCTTCGTTGAGGTCGCCGGCCAGGCCATAGATGATCGTGTTGAGGAATTGAGCCCTCATCAGCGGCTGGTCGGCCGCATCGGGACTCTCTTTTCCGGGCAGCACATGGAGCAGTTCCAGCAACGGCCCCTGGATCGAGGAGAAGAGATAATTGTTGGCGATTGTGCATTGCAGGAAGTCATGCTCGCCGCCTTCGAGGCTGACCACCGGCCCTGCCGCTTCCGAAAAGCAGCAGCCCGTGGCGTCGACCCGCGCATAGCGCGAGGTCAGGACGCTCCATTGCGAGTTGTGGAGCCAGGAGTTGCGGATTGTCAGCTTCGGCTGGCTGAGGTCGGCGCAGGAGTCGGCGACGAGTCCGAATTCGGTCGAGCGCATGTCGACATATTCCATGACGTTCCCCATCGATTCGGGAGAAAGGATGACTCCTCCCCATTGCCCGGCCATGATGTCGTAGCTGACATCGGGCAGGACATCGTCGAGGCGGTCGCCCCGCATGTTGATTTTTTTTCCGAGCTCCCCAAGCGCTTCAAGACGGCCCCGGACGCGGAGGTAAGCTCCGTCATGGAAGAGGAGGTTCGCCCCCGGGTCGATGCTGAGCGTTACCCCCGGCGCGACGACGAGCGAGTCGAAGACGATATAGGGCCGGTCGGCCGTCAGGCGCGTGTCCGCGCCGAGCGTGAGCCCGCGCAGCCGCGTGACGTTCTGGCCGTAGGCCTCGACGCGCACGGATTGCGTCGTCCCGTTGACGATGAAGTCAAGGTCGTCTGCCGTCAGGCGAGGCGTGGACTCCTGATCCTCATTGATATAGCATTCGATGAAGATATATATCGAATCGCGCCCGCGGATCTCCACGTCAGAAAATTCGCGGCCGCTGACGCCGTCGACGTTGAGCGTGAATTCCGTATCCGGGCGGCGGAAACGGATCGAGGAGATCACAACCCCCTTCTTCTCCGGATTGCGCACGACGAGGCGCGCCGTCGGCGTGCCGAGGTCGGTGAAGACGGTGTCGAAGCTGACCGTGTCGCGCGAGAAGATAAGCCGCACAGACGGCGAGGTCGTGATGTCGTCGGAGATGCAGGACGTGGCGGATATTAAACCGAGTGCCGCCACAAGAGTCAGTAAAAGATAGCGCATTGCCTTCATAATAAAAGAAACGCCCTCCCCTCCGCGTTTATTTTAGCAGAAACTATTCGTCATGAAATACATGCTTATAGCCGGCGAGGCATCCGGCGACCTCCATGCCTCCGGACTTATCAAATGGATCAAGAACTTCGACCCCGAGGCTGATTTCCGCTTCTTCGGGGGCGACCTCATGGCCTGCGAGGCGCGCCGCAAGCCCGATCTCCATTACGACCGCATGAATGTGATGGGCTTCAGCGAGGTGCTCCGCAAACTCCCGGCCCTCGCCCGCAACATGAAGCAGGCCCGCCACCTTCTCCGCGATTACCGGCCCGACGCACTGATCCTCGTCGATTACCCCGGCTTCAACCTGTCGATCGCCAAGTATGCCCGCAAGCTCGGCATCCCGGTCCATTATTTCATCTCCCCCAAGGTCTGGGCCTGGAAGGAATATCGAGTCCGCAAGATTAAGCGCGATGTGGATTTCATGTATTCGATCCTGCCGTTTGAGGTGGCCTTCTACCGCAAGCATGGCTACGAGGTTGATTATGTCGGCAACCCGTCGGTCCAGGAGGTGGCCCATGCGCTCGGCCATATCCCTCCGAAGAAGCATTTCATGGAGCGTCAGGGCCTCGACGACGACCGGCCGATCATAGCCCTCCTCCCCGGCTCCCGCAAGGGGGAGATCCGCAACAACCTGCCGCTGATGATCGAGGCCGCGAAGCGCTATCCCGGTTTTCAGTATGTCATTGCCGCCGCGCCGGCCGTGGGCGAGAAGTTCTACCGGGAGGTGGCGCAGGACCCGGGTCTGAAGCTCGTGTTCGGTGCCACGCCGACGCTGCTGAAATATTCCCAGGCGGCGATCGTCACCTCCGGCACGGCTACGCTGGAGACGGCACTCATCGGTACGCCGCAGGTCGTGGTCTACCGCGCCAACGGGATGGCTATCTCCTATAAGATTATGGAGAAGCTGCTGAAGGTGAAGTATGTCTCCCTGCCGAACCTGATTGTCGGCAACGCCATTGTCCCGGAATTGCTGGTCCATCATTGCACGGTCGACAACATCTCGCGCGAGCTGTCGCCGCTGCTGCAGCCCTCGCCGCGCCGCGACTGGCAGCTCCAGGGCTACAAGACCATGCAGCGCAAGCTCGGCAATTCCGTGGCCGCCGAATACGCCGCCCAGCTGATTGTGGACCGCGCTCGCAAAAAAAATTGACAGAGCCCCGGAGGGGCTCAACTACGGTTAACCGCGGGCCCTTGCGGCCCGCGGATTAGATAAACCATTCATCCTCACGACCCCGGAGGGGTCGCACCATATAGTAGAACCCCTCCGGGGTTCTGTTTATTTTCTTATGATTCTTATCCCGAGGGCCCAAGGGCCCTCGGTTAACCGTGGTCAGACCCCTCCGGGGTCTTTTCGTGGACCGCGCTCGCAAAAAAATTTGAAAAAATTTTGCAAAAACAAAATATTCCCTTAACTTTGCAGACATAATTCCGGGTGGATACCAGAGTGGCCAAATGGGGCAGACTGTAAATCTGCTGGCTTACGCCTTCGGTGGTTCGAATCCATCTCCACCCACCTTTTTTATTCTCCCAGGCACGGGGAGAGGTTCTTACATATTTACACTGATTTTCCTATTTGTTTCACGGCTCGTGAGAGTCACACAAATTTATTTATTTCCTATTGTTTCTTGCTGGCTCGCGAGAGTCGGCAATCTTTTTTTATACTCCGGAGCCCCGGAGGGGCTCAACCATGGTTAACCGCGGGCCCTTGCGGCCCGCGGTTCAGATACCCAATCATCCTCACGACCCCGGAGGGGTCGCACCATATAGGATGAAGCTTTTCAATCACCTTCTTTTTACAATTTTGCAATTTTTTATTAAATTCGCACAATTAACCCATGACCCACATTATGAAAAACTTCACGCGCCGCTCACTCTTAGCGATAACCCTCTTCTCCCTCCTATTCTCTCTCTCCTTCCTCCCCTCCTGCTCCAAGGACTCCAACGCCGACGCCGGAGCCCTCCTCGCCACAGTCCCCTCCGACGCCGGAGCCGTGGCCGCCGTCAACCTCCACTCCCTCCTCGAAAAAGCCGGCGCCAAATTCGACGGCTCGAAATTCACCCCCTCCCCCTCGCTGACCGACGCCGCCAAAGCCGCCGGCGGCAAATCCCCCCTCCTCTCCCTCTTCCTCTCCGGCGAGTCCGGCATCGACCCCTCCTGCGCTATCCTATTTAAGGAAGGAGACGCCGTCTACCTCGTCGCCCTCCTCGACGACCCCGACAAACTCCGCAAGGCTGCCCCGACCCACCTCGGGGGCCAGTTCGCCACCTCCGAAGGCTTCGACATCCTCGGAAACATCGCCATCAAAGGAAACATGATCTGGCAACGCCTCGACCGCTCAGACATCCGCCCCGAAGAAACAGCCCGCTTCAGCTCCCTCTCCGACCGCCAGAATATCCTCTCCGTCAAAAACGCCGACCGACTCTCCGAACTCTCCTCCGACCTTGAATGCTGGGCCAACATCGCCGCCCTCCTCAACGCCTCGGGAATGGATTTCTCCTCCCGAGGAATGGCAACGATGGCCCTCCAGACCCTCCTCGAAGACCCCGCCGATTTCTACCTGACCGGCAATTGCGACAAAGGCCTCCTCAACGTCGAAGCCACAGTCCTCGACTCCAAAGGCAACAACGCCAAGCTGCTTATCCCGACAGCCGAAGTAGACCCCGCCGCCATCTCCCTCATCTCCGCCAAACGTGCTGATGCGATCTCCGCCGTCGGCGTGTCGCAGAAACTCATCAAGTCGCTCCGCAAGGAAGTGGAGTCCAACGGCGTCTCCATGCTCGGCCTGATCATGCAGTCGCTTGGTGCACTTGACGGCACCTCCGCATTCGCAGTCAGCGCCGGCGGCGACAACATCGCCGGAGTCGTCTCCACCACCGGCGAAGACACCCTCCCCCTCACCAACCTCCTCGACCAGATGGGCCTGACCGTCACCGTCGACGGCAAACTCCTCCGCGTCCGCAAAGGGGAGACCAACGGCCATCTCGACATCGCCGCCGAAGCCCCCCTCTTCAAGAAGGCAATGTTCGGCGTCGTCTCCGCCGTCAATTTCCAGGATAACCCCGACCTCTCAAAGGCCGCAGTCATGTTCATCCCCCGCGACGGAGGCCTGACGCTCAACGTTTCCGT
>CAYZQA010000063.1:0-11290 GCA_964480745.1 uncultured Sangeribacter sp.
TTCGCTCTCAGCCAGACTCAGAATCTTGTAAATCTTCGTGAGGTTGATGATGCAGAGTTCTGCGAACAGGTCAATATCACCCGAAATGGGTTGCTAACGTATGCCGGACTCCTGATGTTCGGCAAAGCGCCCTACGTCCTCCGTTATGTACCGACATTCTGCGTTGACTACATCGAAATTCCGGGTCCGACAATCCAACAGGCAGAAGTGAGATACACCTACCGCATTCCGGAGCAGGACAACATTTGGGAAGCGGTTCAGATCATCCTGCGCCGTTTCCGCACACTCGTGGATGCTCCTATCCACATAAAGGACGATGGATTTGCAACTCATGACGAAAGCCAATACAAGGTTCTCCGTGAAGCTCTTGCCAATATGGTCATGCACTGTGATCACTTCGATTCGCTCCGCTCCTGTATCCGTGTCTATACCGACCACATCGAGTTTATGAACGGCGGAGCCTTCCCTCTCCCAGTGAAAGACATACTCGGCAAGATTTACTCCAAACTACGCAACCCAACCATCGCTAAACTCTTCCGCTTCGCCGGCATAGCCGAAAACGCCGGATACGGCATGAACAAGCTTGCAAGCTGGGAGAATCTGACAGGCACACGTCCCTCAATCGAAAGCGACCGCACCATCGCCACCGTCTCCTTCCCCCTCAAATCCGCAATCCAGCGAAAGACGGATGACGGAATTGTCGGTAAAAATGTCGGTAAAAATGTCGGTAAAAATGTCGGTAAAAATGTCGGTAAAACACTAACTGAACGCCAACAGAAAATATTGGAATTCGTTACCGATAACCCTTCAATTAGTATGGCTGAAATGGCAGAAATCATAGGTGTAACAACCCGAACAATCGAAAGAGAAATTCCCAAGATGGAGAATATTATTCGCCACGTGGGACCAAAGAACGGTGGCTTCTGGCAAATTGTCAAGATATAATATTTTATTACTGCCATTTTGCCAGAATATATGCTCTGGCGCGAAAATTGATATGTAGATTCTAAATCGAAATTTTGCACTTCGATTTAGAATCTACATATCTTCTTTATTCATACAGTATTAATGAAGAATCTACCGTCTCCTTCCCCGCTCTAAATACTCCTTTTCACAAATCTCAAGGCTTTCCCGACGGGTGATATGATAAATGATACACGCGGCAAACTATCTTTGCTCATCTTTTCCCAGTTAACCCCAAATCCAGAAAACAATGAGCAAAACACTTATCCTCGCCATTGGCCATGCCGCCGGAAACATCGTTAAATATGCGTTTGACAAATGTACATCTCAGAACATGAAGGATCTGTGATTAGATTATAAAACAAGGGAGGCCCAGCCTCTCAATGAATACTAATTTTATTAACTATGGAACAAAAAAAGCCATCGATAACTCCCGCTACGGTAACCGCTGCCTAATCGACAATGGTATGGCAACTCTAATAGCTTTGGAAGCACCCCCCAGAAATATATATCGTAAAATATTAATTGTTCATCATTGAGGATATTTTTGTATCTTTACCAAGTAATTGATAAACTAGTAATTAAATGGAAGATAGTATTGAAGCAATATTAAATCGTCTGAAGGGCACATTGAAGAATTTTAATTTTTCAAATGTAGAGCCCATATATAATCCGATGGAATATTTCTCCAATTATGTTAGCAAAAAGGAAATAGTTCATTCCAAAATCCTTACGGAACTTCTAACAAGTAGTGGAAAACATGGATTTGGTGAAGCTTTCATCAAAAGTTTCTTCAATAAATTCTTAGATGAAGATTATTCTTCTGCTTCATCAATATATGTTACTTCCGAACGAAAAGTATCGCGCGTTCTTACGACAGGCGAAGAGCGCTCCATCGATATATTCATAGAGTATCAAGATAATATAGGCAATAAAAACGCTATTATCATAGAAAATAAATTAAATGATGCCGATTATCAGACTTTACAATTGGAAGACTATTATAGGTCTATCAAAAGCGAGGGCTTTGATAATATTAAAGTTGTTTGTATTCATGAATTTTGGAGACCTGAAGATGCTTATATGACCATATCGGATGTTCAAATGCCAATAATTCTTTATCCTTTGGATGTTGCTAAATGGATAAAAGAATCGGTATCAGGCGATGATGGCCTTAAAGCGTCCACGCTTCAATCATATATTTCATATTTGATAAATCTTCATACATACAATATTATGAAAACTAATACTAAGGATCTGTTTAACTTGGATCGAAAATCACTGTTAGAAGTAAAAGTTTTGGCAGAAGCCTATAACAACATCATGAATGATCGACTCTCAATAATGAAGGAGGAGTTGCTCAAAATATGGCCCGGTATATCTATGAAATATCATCAAGGCACAGGACATGTTGAGATTTACCACGATCAAGATTATAGACGGAATGGCTTCTGGATATGTATTTGGTCGTCTCCTGAATCTAATTCCATTTATCTTGTGACCTATGATGATGACAATCATAATGATGAAATTTTAAAGTCTGCAAAATATGTTAGGGATGTAAATAGTTCTGAATACAGATGTAGGTGGTATGAATCACAAATTGAGGATTTAAGAACTTACCCATATCCTGATAAAGCCTATTTTGAGAGCATGATTCAAGAAATAAATAGATTATTAGAAATAATGCACAAGATTTAAATTTATATTGTAAGTAACTACGTAGGGTAACAGTGGTCAATATCCTCAATTTCAACCGCCCCTCCGGTGAAGATGTTAATGAGTTCGTTGGCGCAACATTCATTTTGCCACCATGCAGCTGCGCTCATAGTTAAATGGCCGTCCTGTCCCATTATGACATGATATTCTTCGTAGTCAGTATAATCTATCTGTATTCGGAGGTCAACGCGGTCAGAACCTGCGTCTACCTCGGTGCCGAACAGGGTCATCAGGTCTTCCCAATCGCGCAGGAAATCTTCAAAAGAAGTGTACTCCCTTACAATCGCCAAGAAACCGGCATGACGTTGGCGCAATTTTGAGAGACCTTTATCCCTCATTTCTTGAAACATCTTTAACCATTCACGTCTTTTCTCGAGGTCTATCTTTCTGGTTCCCATTTCTTAGATTAGATTAAATTAAAATTAGTATATATGTTTAGTCCCACCAGGTGTGGAGGGCGTGTTGGCGGATGTGGCAGTAGAGGCGGTGAGCCTTGTGCCAGTAGATTTTGCGACCGTAGTGGAGTTTGTCGGACTCTTCAGTCGGGTTGTTGAAGTGGTCGAGTTCCCATTGGCTCAGTGGATAACTGATGTTGCGCGGGTTCACGGCGAGAATTTTATTCTCATGAATAGAGCCTTCATTGACAAGATAGCCGAGGAGTTTGATGCAGAGGCGTAGCCAACGACCGCCCGGGTAGTTGCCGTTTTCGTCTGCCGTGACAGAGTGTGAGAAGTAGGCGTCCATGCACTCCATCTTCCGTTTCTCAAGTTCAAGTAGAAAACTTGCGTCATGTTGGGGTGCGTCAAGCGCATAGTTGGCAAGATCTTTTACCATCGGATCAAGAACTTCCCTTTTCCACACGCGGTATTTCTTTTTGTGGAAGTAGAGAGAACGGTAGAAAGCCGCATATTCTAATAAGTTCGCATCGGTTTCCTCCTCAGGATATCCCCAATTGTAAGGTAAAGCACAGGCTAAAGACAATTCAAACTCTTCGTCAGACTTGAATTGCTCATAATCGAAGGTGCCAAAAGCACTCATACCTTTGCTCCTGTAATGGAGTTTTTCTCGTTCGGTAAGATGAGAAATGTCGGCAAGCGGCCCTTCATGATTTTCGCCGCCTAAGATTAGTGGTTTAGGCTTTGGATCGTTCATGTCTCATTAAGGTGTCTTTTATAAGTGTTGGTTTATTCTTGGCTAATACATTAATGTCATATGTATCTTTATAAGATTTTCAATGCTATGGCGGCGCAGGCTTCCGCATCGGCAAGAGCATCGTGATGATTTTCGAGACGGAAACCGCAGGCCTCTGCAACGATGTGGAGCTGATGGCTTGTGAGATTGAGAACACGTCGGGAAGCTGCAAGTGTGCAATGAAACTCATATTCGTGATATTCCATCCCATACTCGGCGAACACCGCTTTGAGGCAGCTCTCATCGAATGGTTTGTTATGAGCAACCAATGGAAGTCCTTTAATTTTTTCTTCGACTTGCGCCCATACTTCGGGAAATGTCGGGGCGGCATCTGTGTCAGCTTGAGTCAGTCCGTGAATTTCCGTGGTCCAATAAGAATAGTAATTGGGTGTGGGTTTGATAAGGCTATAAAAGCGGTCGACAATCTCGCCGTCGCGAACTATAATAAGGCCGACGCTGCACACGCTGCACCGGCGCCCGTTGGCTGTTTCAAAATCTATCGCTACAAAGTCTTGCATATCACTTTCTGTTATAGATGTCATACAAATCATTTACCCAACCCTTCATCTGCTCAACTACATGGGCGGGCGACAGCACTTCAATCCATGCTCCTCCATGAAGCATTTCCATGAAAAATTCCTCGGTGGGGCGAACCGTAATGTCAAACTCGGCATATTCGCCCTCTTCGTCAATTATCAGTTTCTGGGAGGGATGTATGGGCAACGTCTTTACATAATGGGCATGAGGGTATTCGACCCTTATGCGGATTGTTTCAATTTTTACTTTCTCGTAGAGCGACACTCCGAGCGTGCCGTCGAAATAATCTTCGGCATTGAAATCTTCGGGATAGCTGAACGTATCGTCCAACACACTCGCTTCTTCAATCCGGTCAAGCCCATAAATAATCTCCCTCCACTGCCCTTTGTAAAAACATTGGCCAACGACATACCAGCGATTCTTATAAAGTTTCACACACAAAGGGCTTATCGGAAACGTGGAACTATAGTAGCTTCCAAAGCCACGATACGTAATCTGTATCCGATGATTGCTTTTCATCGCGGTGATAATGGTGGCCAGATGCTCGTGTCCCGAGGGTATCTGCTCCAGCAAAATGCGGTGTTTAAGACCGATACCTCCCATGAGCGTGGTGCCCATCGACAATGAATCGAGCAGCCATTTGCTTACTTTGTCTCCTTTGATTACTTCCGGATTGGCGATATGATAACGGTAGGGCGGTTTATTTTCGTTTTCGATTTTAATATGGAATTGCTCTTGGATAGCATTTTTCCAGCGGTCAAAGGTGGTCCGGTCAAGCGGTTTGTCGCTGAGGTTTTGATCCTTTAACCATTTGTCGGAAATTTCTCTACGAGAAAGCCCCCGTTCGCCGCTCCGAAGAATGGTATTCAATAGCCAGATGTGTTTTTGAGTCTGTGTCATAAATAAAATCTATTTCGACTGCAATCAAATGTCTCCGCAAATATAATGCATGCGGTGTATCATTTAGTGTTACACCTCTAAAAATTGATATTTTTTTGTCGTGTAATAATTTATGATACATCCAGCGGGCTACCTTTGCCCATAAATAACAATTCATATGGCAGCAAATCTGTTAAAACAGTCCCTTTGGTTTATGAGGGAGATTCTTCTTTGGGCGACGACTTTAATACTATTCAGCGAATAAACTATGTCTCTCTACGAATTATTGCACTCAATTCCTCCGAAAGTTTTATTGGGGTGCATCAGACAGATCCATCTTAAGAATGATGTGGTGTTTTATTTTGAATCATTCCACTTGACTTCGGTATTAAATATTTTGCCAGGAGAAGACGATGGCAAACCGATCCATGTGATACGTGACCGAAACTTCAATCCTATCGTAGCATTCGATACCTTGCTGGATTCCGAAATAGCGTTGAGCAATATATTGGCTCGCCAGGTTATGCTTTGTGAGTCACTCAAACATTTGTCCCCGGCAATGATAGCCGCTCACTGCTACTGCGCAATGCCTGTAGGCATTGTGGTTAATCCTGATTGCAAATGCAAAGTCAGTCAAGTCTTTGACCCAGATTCCAAAACAATAGTTACCAAAATTTATGACAACATAGTGGCGTATTGATTGATATGCTAAAAAATTGTATCAGATGCCTATCAATCGTTCTTCCAGCCATAGCCTTGTCGCAGGCTTCAGATTATCACAATAATCAATACACATATCTTCTAAACTGAGATTATTGCCCACTTTCAAGGTCTTCATCTTGCAGCCACATAAGTCAAGCGAGCGGATGCCGGGACTTTTCGATAAATCAATAGTCGCTGCCTCTGCCGAATGACAATGCAACCTTTTCAGATTAGAGAGGGGAGACAAATCCAAAATCGTCCCCTTGTAATAATCACAATCAAGATATTCAATAGTCGGGCAGCCAGAAAAATCAAAACTGTTGACATTGTGAAATCTTATACTCAACAAGGAGGGGCAATCATAAAAATGGACTGAGTCCACCTTCGTGTCCCACAACGCATCTACAATTTCCAATAGCGAATCGGGTCTTTCGGAAAGGATCTCGATTTGATATGGCGCAACGATACCGGGCTTGCTAAAACAGAATTCAGCGCGACACCATGTGTCATCGTCCGGCAGAGCCGTCAGCAAGACGTCACGGCTCCTGTCACATCTGACTGACACCGAACACCCACGACGCACTTTGATGTCAAGTGCGCCGTGGTTACCTTCCATCCATTCGATGGTCTTGCCGGTGATTTGAATTAGTCTTCCCACAATCACTTATTTTTGACGCAAAGTTAATTTTATAGGTGTACCATAAAATGTAGCGCCCTTAAGAAATTAGAGAAATTTGGTGTGTATTGCATTTTGATACTCCTTAAGTGCTATATTTGCAAAAAATCCAAGATATGAAAATACTTCATTTGTCCGACACCCATGGATGTCACCGCAGACTTAGGGAACTGCCCGAAGCAGATGTCTTGGTTCATTCGGGCGACTTCACAATGGCCGGATCCGAGCAGGAAGCCCTGGATTTTCTAAATTGGCTATGCGACCTTCCTCATCCCCATAAAATCTTCATCTGTGGAAATCATGACGAATGCTTGTATGGAGCCAATATTGATGGCCTTGATCCGAACGTACATTACCTCTGCAACTCCGGAGTCGAGATAGAGGGCGTGAAATTTTATGGAGTCCCGATGTTCATGGAAGACTGCATCACGGACCGCCAACAAAAGAACATCGCTAAAATTCCCTCGGACACGGACGTCCTCATAACCCATTCCCCGGCCTACGGCATCCTCGACTTCGACGACAACATCAACTACGGCGACGAGCAACTGCTCTCCAAAATAATGGAGATTCATCCTCGTCTCCATCTCTTTGGCCACATCCACGCCCAACACGGAACCGCAACCGAGCAAGGCATCACCTTCTCCAACGCCGCCATAATGAACGCCGACTACACCAACCTGGCTGCCCCCAACCTCCTCCAACTCCCCGACAAGCCGTAACCCCCATCTCGCCGCTCCTCGAGAAAAATGGCAGCCTTCCGGCAGAGTTCCTTCTTGGCGATTTAAATTCCGGCAAATGGGAAGTCATAGAATAAGTCGAAGAGCCGACATCGACCAAGGAAGAACAAGCCATAGAATTGCTAAAGAGGTATGACCCGGCACAATTGAAAAACATCGAGAACCTACTAAATTGGCTCCATCCGAGATAAATCATGGTTATCATTGCCGAATCAAGAAGTAAAGTAAAATCGTCGGTTGCAACCGACGATGTATCAACTATTAACACCATATTGCTTAACTCGCAAATTTGAGTAATTTTGCATTCTAAATAATACCGATATGCCTCTGACAAAAGATGAAATACGATCGCTGTTGAGCGATATAGAAAATGAGCGTGTGGAGCGCACAATATCCACTGACAACACTAAAAAGATGTCGGAGGCAATATGCGCGTTTGCCAATGATATTCGAAATACTAAAAAGCCTGGCTATTTCATAATCGGTGCTGACGATGACGGCAAACTCGATGGTCAGACTTTCACCGATGAGCAATTGCGCTCTTATGCGGGACTACGCAACGCTGGTACAATCCTACCCCCTCCGGCGTTGATGGTGTATAAGGAAACCTTTCCAGAAGGTGAAGTTGCTGTTATCGAGGTTCAACCAAGCGAGGACACCCCGGTGAGGTACAAAGGCGTAATCTGGATAAGAATTGGGGCAAGGAAAGCAGAAGCAAATACAGAGGAGGAACGTATCCTAACCGAGAGAGGACAGGTGCATAGTTCATCTTTTGATGGCCGCCCATGTCGTGAAGCCACCATTGAGGATATTGATATAGATTTGTTCAAGAACGAATATTTGCCGAAAGCCGTTTCTCCTACTACATTGGCAAAGGATAAGCGCACCGTCACTCAGCAAATGGCATCGCTCCGGCTTTTTGACACTCGGTTTAATTGCCCGACCTTCGCTGGAATTCTTCTGTTGGGACACGATCCCCAATACTTCATTCCGGGAGCCTATATTCAGTATGTCAAATTTGCAGGAAAGACACGTGCCACGAAGGTGCTCAAAGAAAACCGTTTCAAGGGCAACCTGATGTTTATGTTGAAGGAATTGGAATATTTCATAAAGTATTCCATCGAATACAAACGCCCGGAATTTGTGAGTGTTCTACGCGAAGAGCCGCGCATCAACTATCCTTGGGAGGCTATCCGTAAACTCGCTATGAATGCCGTTATGCACCGTGCTTATAATGGGAATAATTCTCCAATAAAGTTTTACGAATACAGCGACCGAATAGAGATTGATAATCCTGGCAATCTTTATGGCAAGGTTAATTTGGAGAACTTCCCCAACGAGACCGACTACCGGAATCCCAACATAGCCGAGATTATGTTGAATTTGGGCTACGTCAACCGTTTCGGTAGTGGCGTGAACACTGTTTCAACGCTACTTGAAGAAAATAAGAGCAACCCTGCCGAGTTCCTGCTTGGCGATTATACCACTTTCAAAGTGGTTGTCCAGAATGCGGATGTCATAGACGGGGGCACCGATGTCATAGAAAAAACTCCGATTGTCATAGTAAATGATACCCATGTCACCAATGATGTCACCAATAATGATGAAGTTGGCACCAATAATGGCACCAATGGAACAATAAGCGGAACAATCCGGAACAATAGCGGAACAATAGCGGAACAATCCGGAACAATCCAGAACAATCCAGAACAATCTGCCAGCATTCAAGATTTAGTTTTAGCGGAGATTAGGAAAGATAAGCGAATTAGTGTGAAACAATTGTCAAAGATGTTCAATAAAACAAGAGCTTCAATGTTCCGAATAATTGAAAAACTCAAGGTCGAGAATAAACTCCGTAGAATCGGATCTCTTAAATCCGGCACATGGGAAGTCATAGAATAAATACCATAATTCAAAATCCGGCTATATGGAAGATTCAATATTATCAAAAGAATTGATAGAGGCATTCCGCCCAATAATGGAAATGAATAATGCCCGATTCCGACAAGTCAGAACTATGCTTGCCGGATTTATTGCTACGCAGGAACGGGATCTTAAATACATGGATGAGTATATGGACACTCTTTTCGATTTTATGGACCCCCAATCCGACACAGAGATGCTTATGCGTCAGTATTATGATTACATAGCAACTTTTGATGCAAAAGAGGCAAAAGAACGTATAGACGATCTGGAAAACAGCATGGGCTATATGACGAAAATTGTATATGCCGCAGGGTTGGTTGCACAAAAACTTCACAAGGGTCAGACAGACAAAGGCGGCCATGATTATTTTGAATCCCACCTCTTAAAAGTCGCATCCAGAGGATTTGATTGGAAAGAAAAGGTTGTCGGATTTCTGCATGACGCCGCTGAAGACTGCGACGTCACCGTAGATGAAATAATGGACCAACTCGACGCCGAAATATCGAGAATAACTGACGATCCAAAAGAGAACTGGTATGAGGAAGAATGGTGGGAAGAGTGGATGGAAGATATAGATGTCTATCCCTGCGCACTAACACATTCCTTAACAGAAGAAGAGCGTAATGACATAATAAAGGCGCTTAATCTGCTTAATCATCATACTGCCTCCTCAAGAGAAGAATACTTAAATCGGATAACCGAAAATCGTCTTGCCATGAAAGTCAAAATGCACGACTTAGAAAACAACATGGACCTGAGCCGCATTCCGCACCCAACCGACAAAGACCTCGCCCGCCAAGCCCGCTACAAAATCGAATATCAGAAATTATTGGAAGCTCTATAAAGCAACATAGCAGCCTTGGTCTTCCTGCTCCAGTAGTTGAAGGTGAAATAGGCAAGCCCGGTATCTCCTAAAATGCGAAATCATCCCGGTATCTTGTCCTCAAATAGTAGAAAAAGGGGGTGCCTTGAATTGTATATCTTGGAATATACGAGTTCACAATGCGAAGACTCCAGATGCCGCTGATTAGTTCTTTCTGATTTTGGCATTATATCGTTTCCAAACCGTATCATCGAAATCAATAGCCTTTTCTTTGATGAAACGGTATTCAGAGTCAAATATAAGCGCAGAGATTTTCTCGGGGTCTTTATTAAACTCGTTATAGCCTTTTTCTTCTACCCTTTTTATCCATTCGGCGATTTTTGCTGATGCCTTTACTTTATCTTTCTTAACTGGAATCCAGCGAGGAAAAGATTGAACATGAAAAGAGCTAATACATTCGTTAGCTGGAATAATCAACGGAATTTCAGTTGCGACAGTTTCAAACGCATTGAATTTATCCCACAAAAGGTACACGCAATTTTGTGGTCCGAATACTTGCTTGCGTTCTCCTTTCGTTTCTCTAAGTCCGCGAATATGTATGCCACCGAATTGCTTGTCAGTAGTCGCAAAAGTAATGTCAACACCACTTTGGTGAAAGAACCATTGCCCGGCATCGCAAACACGTGGATAAGTAATTACATCCGGGTGTTCCGGCGTAAACAAGTAAAACTCAATTTCCACAATCTCATATTCCATGCCATGCTTTGATACTACATAGTGGTTCATCAGCAGATCAGCGGTCTCGCTGAAATACTTATGAATTTCATTAGGGGCTACGGGGCAGGATCGCAATTTTTCAAGTAATGGATTATTTGCAAACATAATAGTCAAATGAAATTTTTACTTTTTTAATTGGCATAAGGAATAGTCCGATATAAAATGGGTAGATATTCGATTATAAAATGGGTAGATATTCGATGCGCCGGACTTGCGTGCGGAGCCATTGCACGCAATATGCACGTAAAAATTAAAATCAGCGAGCCAAGCCTGTGATTATCACAATCTTAACTCGCTGATTTTGTGCCCAGAACAGGACTCGAACCTGCACGCCTCTCAGCACTCGCACCTGAAACG